>CAIOTK010000083.1 GCA_903861185.1 uncultured Opitutia bacterium
CACGCCCTGGTTGGTGGAGTAGTTCGCCAGCAGCGATAGCCAGGGCGTCACGTGGGCGACCACCCCAGCGGTCCCGGTATGGCCCGTGGCCGAGGTCGTGCGAGCCAGCGCGCGGTCGCGCACGACGACGTCCCCCACGAGGGGGTCGTTGGCGAAGCCCAGTTCGATCACGTCGACGCGGTCCTGCCGGTAGCCGGCGGTCGTCACTAGCCTGCCGTCGAGGAAGTAGCTTTGGGCGACGCCGAGCAGCGATAACGCTTCCTGCTCGCCGCCACTATTGTTGGCACCGGCCACCTCGTTAGCGAAGACCAGCCCGAAGGCGCGGCCGTCGAAATTGACAGTGGTCGGCAGTCGCCGGTAATCGCCGACCCGATAGGTGCCGTAAGCCCCCTCGGTGAGGTAGTTACGGACCGTGATCCGGTTGTTGGCGTTGTTGGGCACGGGGCTGTAGGGGCGACCGGCCAGCGCGAGCCACGAGTTGGCGCGTACGTCGTACTGGTCTTGGATGGAGGCCATCGCGGCGAGGCGGTGGCGGCCGAGCCAGCGGCGCGCGGGCTCGACGGTCCACGAGGCGGCCAGGCGGGTCTCGCGGACCTCGCCGGTGTGGACGTCGCGGCGCCAGTTGCCATCGAAGTAGAGGCGCCCCGCGTAGGGGTTCGCGGGGCCGTTGATGCCCAGCGTGCGGTTGGCGTCGCCGCGGAGGGTCGGGTCGGCACCGGTCATCAGGGTGACCTGCGCCGTCGTGCGCTGGTAGTTGTGCGCGAGGTTAAACGCGAGGGAGCGCGTCGCCTGCCAGTCGGCGGAGAAGGTCCAATTGCGGAGGTCCTGGTCGCGGGCCATCCCCGGACCGGCGCCGTTCAGGCGGTAGGGGAAGATTCGCGGGTCGTTGATCCGAAGGCCGCTGGCGGTCACGCCCGGGGTGCCGTCGGGGGCGCGCACGGCCGCATTGTTGTACGAGCCGGTGAGGAAGGTGCCGCGAGCGTCGAAGACCTGCCCGTCATTTTCGATGTAGATGGCACGGCGGTTCAGGCCCGTGGCCGTTACCTCACGGCCCGTGACCCCAAGCGCCAGCATCGCGGGTGTGGGTAGGGTGTTGTTCGGGGTAAACGTCACCGCGGCGACACCGCGCGCTTCGCGATTGTCGTACCACGCGAGGAACTGGTCGGAATCTACCGTGCTGCGGATCACCGCGCCGATGTCCCGCCCGGTCTCGCCCATAGCGGTGAGAGTGAGGCTGCGGTGCGGCCGCGCGACGACCGAGGTGAAGAGACGGCGCCGGTCCTGGAAGTCCCAAGCCCGCCAGCCCCCATTCTCTTGGTGCAGCGCCGCGACGGAGAGCGCGAGCTTCCCGGGGAGCAGCACGCGGTTGGCGTCGAGTTCGGTGCGGCTGCGGCCCCAAGCGCCGGCGCCGTAGCGGAGGCCCAGCGAGGAACGGCCGAGCTGCGCCACCTTGGAGGTCTGGTTGACGATGCCTCCGGGGGAGCCGATGCCAAAGAGAATGCTGTTGGGCCCGCGGCTGTCTTCGTAGCGGCCTGCACGGTACGGGTCTACCGGGACGATGCTGGTGAAGTAGTCGAGGCCGATGCTTGCGGTTAGGCCGCGCACCAGGATCGAGGGCGTGAGGCTCTGGGCGTTGACGACGGGGTTCTGCTCCGAACCCGCCTGGTTCTCGTTCGTGTTCATTTCGCCGTTCACGCTGTAGCGGAGCAGTTCGGAGACATCGGTGATGGCGATGTCGTCGAGGAACTCGCGGGTGAACACGGAGAGGGAGCTGGCGGTGTCGCGGAGGGCCGTGTTCAGGCGGCTACCGGCGAGCGAGTTCTCGGCTGTGTAACCGACGTCGCGGTCGGTGGTGACCTGGAACGGGGAGAGCTCCACGGCGGCCGCGGCGGGCGGAGGGAGAACTGGCGGGGGGGCGGTGACCTGACCGGAGAGCGAGGGGAGGGCGGAGAGGAGCAGCGGCAGCAGGCGTTTCATAGTTTGCGGGGGGGCGGGGGCAGGGTGTGGCGGAGTAGAAAGGCGAGGAGGCGCGGGTCCTCGAAGAAACCGGACCAGAGCGAATGCCCTTGGCCGGGGACGACTAGGAGTTCCATCGGCCCGCCAAGGGCGGTGTAGCGCGCGTGCAAGAGGGCGGAATTTTCGGCCAACGGAACAAGCCCGTCTTGGTCCCCGTGCAGGGCGAGGAGCGGGACGCGCGCGGCCGCGAGCGGGGCGAGGCGGTCGACGGGGTTGTGCCGCGGCAGTTCGGCCGCTAAAGCTGCGGGCGTGAGGCCGAAGGCGGGTGCGGCGCGTTCTAGGCCTGGGTAGCTGGCGAGGTTGGTCACCGGGTAGATGCCAGCGAAGGCGGCGATCTGATCTGGGCGCTCGACCGCCCAAGATAGGAGCATCAAGCCCCCGCGACTGCGTGCGAGTAGCGCGGGGCGGGGGGAGTAGCCGCGCGCCACGAGCAGCGCGTGGAGGTGATCGAAGCCCGCCCGCCCGGCGGTGTTGCCGTAGGATTCCCCCACGTCGACGCCCGCGATGGACACCCCGGCGGCGAGCAGGCGGGTGAAGAGCCAATTCTCGTGTCCGCCCGGGAGGTTGGGGAGAGTTGGGGCGTACCAGACCCACGGGCGCGGGCCGCCTTCCGGCGGCTTCGGCGCGGGGATCAGGAAGGCGCGGTGCTCGCCGGCCGCGAGGCGCTCCTCCCCGGTCCACGCGGGCGCGGGTGGTGGCGGGGCGGCGCCGCGCAGGCCGACGCCGGCCGCGAGCGCGAGCAGGAGAAGGGCGACGGGAAGCGGCATCCTCAGAACGAGCCCTTCAACCCGACGGTCCACAGTGACCCGAATTCGGCTCGCTGGCGGAATTGCGCTTCGGCGGGGGTTGACGGGCCGTGGATCTCCACGTCGTCGGTTGGATCGTTCACGTTGCGCAGGTTGGCGAAGAGCGCGAAGCGGCGACCCAGCGTGCGTTCCGCGGTCACGTCGATGTAGGAGCGCTTTGAGCCCCAAGTGAAGGTGCCCGGCTCGATGCTGCGCCCCGTGACGGGGCCGCGGCGCTGGCGCCCGAGGTAGTTCCAGTTCAGGCGGACGTTGTAGGTCTCACGGGTCAGGCTGATGCCCCAGTTGCCGCTCTTAGGATAGAAACCGGCAAATTGGCCCGCGTTGACGCCGGTGACGCGCTGCACGCTACCGTTGGCGAAGACCTGCAGGCCGCGCGCCCATCGCGGCAGGAAGGTGAGCGCCTGTCGGTAGTTCAGGTCGTAGCCCTCCATCCGGACGCGGCCGGGCAGGTTGTACTGGGTAGCAACGTCGAACCGGTCGTAGAGAACCGGGTCGAGCCCGTAGAGAGAGAGGAACTCCGGTGTGGCGTCGAACACAGTGCTGCCGAAGAAATTCTCGAAGTCGCGCCGGAACGCACCAGCCGAGAGGAGGCCGATCCGCTCGAAGTAGTACTCGAGTCCGACCTTGGTGGTCCGTGCGCTCCACGCCTTAATGCCGGCGTTATTTACCGTGATTCGGTTGGTGTTCGACGGCGGCGTCTCCACGTCCGGCAGGGTCACGCCGCCCGAATACTGGTTGAAGTTGGGCCGGCCCACGGACGGGTACCAAGCTGCGCGTAGGATCAGGTTCTCGGTCATTTGCTGGCTGGCGTTCAGGCTGGGGAACCAGCGCAGGTACTCCTTGCGGACGCTTGCCTCGCGATCGAGGAAGGTGAGGCGGGAGACTTCGAGCGGCGTGGTGGCGCGGGGGAGTGGGCGTCCATTGGCGCCGAGGACGACGCGGCCGGCGGCGTCGCGCTGGAAGTTGCGGGCTGGGTCGCTCAGCGGTCCCTCGGCGCTGACGTTGGTCTGCTCCGCCCGGAGACCGGTGGTGACCTTCAGTCGACGCTGGAGAAAAGCAAGGTCCGCGCGGAGGTAGGCCGCGGAGATCAGTTCGCGCGATAGTTTGGAGCTGTTGACCTGCGAGCGGTAGACCGCGTTCTCGTCGCCGGTAAACTCTCCGGGCGCTGCCTTGAAGCGGTCCAACACGGCCTCGTTGCTCACCCACTGCACTCGGGGGATGCCGAAGAGCCCAGCCCGCTGGAAGAAATAGGGGTCGAAGAAAGCGGCGGCGCCGTCGTCGGAACCTGCGGGTGCGGTGGTGGCGCGCCCGTCGGCGCCGACATAATTGTAGGCGAGAGTGGTGGTGCGGTTGTCGCTGCGCGAGCGGCGGAAGTCGACGCCGGCCTTGAGTTCGAGCGGCACCGCGCCCCCGAAGCCGCGGCGGATGTTGGCGTAGGCGGTACTCTGGACGTTGCGGGATTGTTGTGGGCTGCCGCCCGCGGTGCTCAGCGCGTACTCCCGCAGGTCGTAAGGGTTCACGAGACGGCCCGTGCCGCCGTCGGTGACGGTGATAACCTGCGGGCGCAGGTAGAAAATGTCGTCGAAGGAGACGGTGACGCCCGTGCGCCGCGCCTGCGTGGAGCCGAAGCGGTCTTGATCGACGTTGCGGAAGCGGTTCTGGGCGTGCGAGGCGCCGACGCCGGCCTCGGCCTTCCACACTGGCCCGTCGTGCCGGTAGGCCAGGGTCGGCATCAGGGTGCGACTGTAGCGGTGGTTGCCGCCGTTGTTCAGGCGGATCTCGCCGGCGCCGACGAAGCCGCGCGTGAAGCGGGTGGAGAAGTCCCCCGGGTTCACGCGATTCACGAGGAAGCTGAGGGCGCGCTGGTTAAAGTTCGTGTGGAAGGTCCCGTACTGAAACGCGAACGACAGGCGCCCGGCGGCGCCGACGCGCCAGTCCACGGTCGTGGCCAGCGACGTGCGGTCCGCGATCTTCGATTCGGTGCGCACCAGGAAATCAGTCAGGTAGGGGCGATCCGGTGTCGTGTCCGGGAGCGTGCCGCCGTTGGTGGCGGCCCCGGCGCCGCGCCAGGTGTTGGTGAGGAGCGGCCCCTCGGTGTAGAGGGTGGAGGCGCCGCCCGAGAGGGTGAAACCGAAGCGCCGGCTCACGGGCATCACCCAAGAGAATTCGAAGCCCGGGCGCACCTTGTGGGTCGGTTCCCGCTGCGGCCCGGGCGAACGGTGAAACTCCTTAGTGCTATCGCGCATTGCCAGGTAGACGCTGGAATTGAAGGCCGGCCGGGCCCGCTCGAAGGCACTGCGCGGCACGAGGTTCACTGAACCCGCGAGTGCCGAGCCCGGGCTCTCGGGGGTCGGCGAGTAGACCGCCTCGATCCGCGAAAGATTGTTAATCGAGATGGCGTTAAGCTCGACGTTGCGACCGGTGCCCGAGACTTCCGAGGTGGCGAGACTGAACCCGCCGACGGTCACCGGCACGTAGGCCGAGGGCACGCCGTTCATCGAAATCTCCCGCGGGTCGCCGCCCCGATAATCCATTGTGATTCCGGGCAACATTTTTAGGAATTCGCCGATATTGCCGTCCGGCACGATGCCGAACTCGTCCGCCGCAACTACGTTCATCAGGTTCGGGGCGAAGCGCTGCTCGTTAATGGCGATCGCTGCTCCGTCCATCTCGCGGGAGGTGGAGACCACGAGCGACTCGAGTTGTATGATGCCGCGGTCGTCTCGGTACCGGCTGCCGCCCGCGAGGGTGAGAGCCACGTCGCGCCGTGGCTCCGCGGCGAGGTCCGCCTCGATCCGGCCCGGCTCGAGGCCGGTGTAGAAGACGTCCACCCGCACCGGGCCACGGGGCAGGCCATCGAGTCGGAAGCTACCCGACTCATCCGTGAAAGTGACCTGGCTCGAGCCGGCCACGGTCAGGCGTACGTTGTTAAGGTACTGGCCGGCGGCGTTCTGGATCCGGCCGGTCAGGATGCCGTCGGCCGCCGCCGCGCCGCGCCCGGCGGCCCCGGCCGCCAGCAGGACGAGCAGGGCGAGTAGCGGGCGCCAGAAAGAGGGCAAGGGGAGAGGGTGGGGCATACGAAAAAGCGGGGCTGTGTTCAGGGGCGGCGCCGAAGCGGGTTTTCGTACCAGATGACACCGAGGCCATCGGCCTCCTCACAGGTAAGAACGTCCAGATCGCCGTCCCCGTCGAGGTCGAGCAGCTGCAGGAGATCAAATTTCACGCCGGCGGCCCCAGCGAGGGAACGCTGCCACCAGCCGCCCTCGGCCCGGCGTTCGAGCCAAACTACGCCCTCCAGTTCGCCGCGCGCGTGCTCACAGGAGAAGACCAAGTCGACGCGTCCGTCCCCGTTGAGGTCCGCTGCGCGCACGGCCTTGGCGTCGCCGAGGCCTTCGGCAACCAAGGAAAGCGTCTCCTCGCGCCAGCGGCCGCCAGACGTCGAGCGCAGGATCACGATGTCGCGGGGCTTGACGGCCGCGAGGACCTCGGGCCGGCCGTCGCCGTCCAGATCCGCGAGATCCGCGAACATTACTTCGCGGCCAAGGGCTCCGAGGGCGTGTTCCGGCCAGGGCTGGTGGGTGCGGTTGGCGGCGGCGCCTGGGTTCTCCAGCCAGAAGAGTCCCGCCCGGGCGCCCTTGCGGTCGGAGAAAAGCAGGTCCGGGTCGCCGTCACCGTCGAAGTCGTGCGCGTGCAGGGACATTACCCAGTCGGCATCCCGCAGGGGAGTGAAGCTCCAGTCCGCGACCGCGGCCGGGTTGGCCGGCGCCCGCAGCCAGCCCAACGGGCTGCCCGGGCCTTTTGCGGCCACGATCAGGTCCGGCCCGTTCGCGTCGTCGAGTTGGAGCGGCAGCACTTGCATCCACGGATGACGGCCGGCGAGCGCGGGGAAGGCGGTGGTCCGCCAGGCGCGGGGATCAAGCAGGTCGGCGCCCGCGGCCGGCGGCCGGTGCCAGTAGACTGCGCGCGTCCGGCCCTCGGTCGCGCTGATCACCTCAAGTCGCCCGTCGCCGTCGAGGTCCGCGAAAATGGCGTCCTCTGCGTCCGACACTGCGCCCACCGTCACTGCTGGCCAAGGGGTCCGGACTCTTTCCGCCCCCGGATGCAAGTAGGCGCGGACGACGCCGCCCTCCTCCCACCCGGTGACGAGGTCCGGACGGCCGTCCCCATTGAGGTCGCCGAGTTTGACGCCATCTGCGCCCCGCGACGACGCGTCGATAACGTGGCGCGCCCACGGCTGGCCCGGCGCCCGCGTCACGTCGGCGGCGGGCAGCTCGGCGGCGCCGAGCGCGGCGAGGCAGGCGGCGGTCAGGCGGCGCACCAGTAGATCACTTGGTCTTTTTGGCGCCCTTGCGCGCGCCCGCCTGCTGCTGTTGCGCGGCGAACGCGACGGGGTCCATCCGGCGGAGATCCTCCTCGCTGGGGCCGCCGCCGAACTGCTGCCAGTAGAGTTCCTTGAAGGGGTTCACCTTCGGGCCGGTGGCGCCCTCATTCACCATCAGCGGTCGGGTCGCG
>CAIOTK010000084.1 GCA_903861185.1 uncultured Opitutia bacterium
ATCGGCAGACCCACCGCAAGGGCCAATTTCCCCAGCGCCCCGAGCGACTCCGTCACGGTGCCGATGCGCGAGCGCGTGAGCACGCCGGCGACGATCAGCAGCACCGCTACCTTGGCCGTCTCCGACGGTTGGAACGAAAACGGGCCCAGCGGGATCCACCGCTGGGCGCCCCAGCGCGACGCCGCCTCGCCCGAGATGCCCGGGATGAGCACGATCACGAGCGGCACGAGGCAGAGCAGGTAGAACCCGTGGGCCACCCGCAGCCAGAAGCGGTAATCGATGAGCGAGACCACCAAGTACACCCCGGCGCCCACGCCGAGGAACAGCAGCTGCTTGAACCAGTCCTGCCGCAGCCAGGACGCCGTTGCGGCCTGGGGGATCGAGTGCTGGGCGGAATAGATGAACGCCACCCCGACCGCGCCCAGCGCCAGCAGCGCGGCCGGCGTCAGCCAGTCCCAATGCGAGCGGGTGGCCGGCCGGAGGAGGCGGGCCAGCTCGGCGGCGGCAACAGACAGTCTCACGGGGCGCGGAGGCCCCCGGGCGGGAGCCCGGGGGGCTAGAAGGCGGAGCCGTCCGCCTTGGTGCCACAGAAGGACACCCTGATGCCCAGTTCCGCCGCGAGCGCGGCCTTGGCGTACAGGGCGAGGTCGGCCGACCGGGCGTCGTTCGCGTAGGCCACCTGCAGGTGGTTGGCCTGGTGGCGCGCCATCATCTGGTCGCGTGTCACCCCGTAGGTTACGGCGTGCATAATCGGCCACTGCGAGGTGGTCTCGCGCCAACGGCGTTCGGTCTCCTCGCGGGGCAGGGTCACAACGCGCGCCCGGCCGAGGTCCATCTGGAGCCGGCCGCCAGCGACGAACACGCGGCTCCAGACGATCTCCCCGGGGCGGGCGATGCCGCGCACGGTGCCGCCGCCGAGGCGGAAGTACATCGGCGGCTGGCGGAGCGAGTCGGTCCCGCGATAGCCGCCGAGATGGTGCGCCGGCGGGGCGGCGCCCGAGATGAGGAACACCCAGACGTAGTCGGGCACCGTGCCGCTGCGGTCCACATCGCCCCAACGCAGGTCGTGCAGCGTGTTCTCGACCGGTTGGCCGAGCGCCGCGTGGACGCGCTGCGTGAACAGGCCGTCGAGGCCCGCGCATTCGTCGACCTCGTTGAAGTGGGTGAGCGGCTGCCCGGGGCGGATAACGCGGCCGGCGGCGTTGCGCACCGGGGGGCGATCGGCGTTGTTGAGCAGGCCTTCCGCGAGGTCGCTGGCGGGCAGGAGGTCCTTCAACCCCTGTTGGTACTGGATGCCGATCGCGTCGCACCCGAACTCGTCGGCCAGCCGCGCGGCGGCGATGTAGGTCCGGCACTGCCAGAGCACCTGGTTCTCCGTCAGCTCGGTGGCCTCGTCCTGACCGAGGTGGAACTTCATCCCCTTGCGCTGGAGCCAGGCGAACGCCGCGCGCGCCTCCTCCTCGGAGACAAGCTGGGCCGCGGCGTAGAGAGCCGACTGCGACAGGCGCTCCTTGTACACCCCGAGGGGGAACAGGAGCTCGTCCGGGATGATGGCGTTGTACATCCCCATACAGCCCTCGTCGAAGACCCCGAGGATGGCCTTGCGCGTCCGCAATTCGGCCGCGAGGCGCCGGGCGAGTGCGGTGGCCTTAGCTGGAACCTTCGCCCGCGCGAACGGCCGCACGTGCGAGGTGGCGTGGCGGACGCGCCCGGTGCGGAGCCACTGGCGCAGGCCGCGCAGGAAGAAGTCGTCTTCGAAGCGTTCGCTCCAGAGCGTCGAATACCGGACGCCCGCCTTGGTGAGCGAGCCGTTGAGGTTCAGCATCCCGACGAGCCCCGGCCAGGTGCCGCTCCAGTTCGCGACGGTCAGGATGGGGCCGCGGTGGCTCACCAGCCCGGCGAGCACGTGGTGCGAGTACTGCCAGACGGCTTCGGCGACGATGAGCGGGGCGGTGGGGTCGAGGCGGGCGAACACCTCCATCCCCTCCTTCTGCGAGGCGATGAAACCGTGGCGGCGCTTGGGGTCGTAGGGGTGGGCGCGGACGAGGCGCGCGCCGTGCTTGGCGAGGACGGCGCCGAGGGCCTGCTCGAGTGCGTGCTGGGCGGGCCAACAGACCTCGTTGGCGGACTGCCGGAGGTCACCGCTGGCGACAAGGTAGACGTTCATCGGGGAAAAGGCGGACGCCAACGGGCGTCCGGGCGCATTTCGCCCGCGGGCTCTGCGCTGGGCAACAGCAGAAATCACGCGCCGCGGGGGCGCGGCCGGCGGGAGCCGGCGCTCAGAAGCGCCAGTCGAGCTCGAAGCTGGCGAAGCCGGTGGCGTTCTCCGAACGCAACTCGTAGTTCCGCGCCTCGTACTCGGCCCGCACCATCGGCACCACGCCCGCGGCCAGACGCAGACTCACGAGGGGATCCGGTTTCCAGGTGATCGCCGGGCCCACCCGCACCGCCCGGTACTCGAGGCGCGTCCGGTCCAGCCGCACCTGGCCGGGCCGCGGCGTCCGCGGATCCTCCGTCACGTAGAACGACCCGAAGTCCGCCTCGGCCACGAACTCGGCCTTGAGGGCGTCGTTCGCCTGCCAGGATACGCCGGTGCGCGGGTAGCCGACCCACACCTTCCAGCCCGGCTCCGGGCTCCAGTCGAACGTCGCCACCGGCATCAGCCGGCCCGTACCCCGGGCCAGCGAGTCGAACACGAAACCGAAGCCCGCGCTGAAATCGTTCCCGAATTTACGGCTCGCGACCGCGATCACCCCCACGCTCATCCCCTTCGAGGTGAAGCCGCTGCCCGCGTTCGCCACGCCCGGGCTCACGCTCGCGAACAGGGACCAGTCCGGGCTCAGGTTCCCGAATACCCCCAGGCTGGCGCTCAGCCCCTGGAAGTGTTGCGGCAGGGGCGTGCCCGCCGCGGTCTCGAGATCGTGGTGCCGGTAGCGCAGGCTCAGCAGCGGGAACCAGCCGCCCCCCAACGGGGGCAGGGGGAGCGAGAGCTTCGCCCCGCTCTGGGTGACGGCCATATCGCCGGCGGCCACGCCCGCGGCCGTGAAGTCGACGCGCCCCGTGAAGGCCGCGTCCACGGTGAGTCCAATGCGCGCCGCCGCGGGCCGGCCGCCGGGGGCGCCGCCGCCTCCTGCGCTCCCCGTGATCGGTTGGGCAAAGGCGGGGGAGGCGGCGAACAGGGCCGCGGCGAGGCAGGGCAGGGCGGGGCGGAGGAGGCGCATGGCGAAAGGCGGGGATAAAAGCCCGGGCGGGCTCAGGTGCAACCGGGCTTCAAGGGTTTTCGGCCGCGGCGAGGCGTTGTCGGACGGTGGCGAGGTCGAGGCCCTGGATGCGGAGCAGTTTCCGGCTGGCGGTCGTGCCCCGCGCCACGCTGACCGCGGCCCCGGGCAACCCGAGCAGTTGGGCGAGGCCCGCGCAGAGCGCGGCGTTGGCGCGGCCCTCCACGGGTGGGGCTTGGACGCGCACCTTGAGGGCATCGCCGAGCCAGCCGGCGACCACCGTCCGCGGCGCGTTCGGGATCACCTTCACCGGGAGCTGACAGGAGGGCGTCACGAGCTCAGGCGACGCGATCGAGCGCCTCCCGGAGGGCCCCGATGATGTCCGCCGCCGGCTCGCGGCCGCAGCAGAGGCGGAGCAAGTCGGGATCGAGACCGTTGGCGGCCAGCTCGGCGCGGCCCGCGGGGGTCGTCACCAAGTCGTAGTGCGCCAGATAGAGGAAGGGGCAGATCAGCGTGGACTGCATCCCGAAGCTGGGCCCTTTGGGCAGGCGGAGCGCGTCGTAGAAGGGTTCCAACGCGCCGGGCCGGCGGAGCGTGAACGTGATCATCCCGCCCGTCGCGGTGGCCCCGCGGGCGAGGCGGCGGTAGTTGGCCGCCGAACCGTCCTGCAGCGCCCAGTACACGTCGCGCACCGCCGGGTGCGCGCGGAGGAACGCCGCCACCGCCCCCGTGTTGGCCTCGATCTGCCGCACGAGCTCCGGGGCCTGACCGAGCTGGGCGGCGAGCCGGGCAAGGTCGCGCGGGTGCACCGGCTCGAGGGCGGCGGCCACGCGGGGGCGCAATTCCGCGGCGTCCGGGCCGGCGGGGTTCACCGCGACCAGGCCGGAGAGGAGGTCGCCCTCGCCGGCCGCGTACTTGGTGAGGCTCGTGACGAGCAGGTCCGCGTGCGGTAACACGTTGAGGCTGAACACCGAGGCCAGCGAGGGGTCGGCGACTAAGCGCACCCCGTGCCGACGGCAGAGGTCCGCCAGCGCGGGCAGGTCGGGCGTCTGGATGAGGGGGTTGGTGGGCACCTCGACCATCACCCCGGCGAGGCGGGAGCCGTGGGTGGCGAACAGCCGTTCGAGCCCGCGGTGGTCGAGGACGTCGCGCACGGGGAGATAATCGGCCGGCCCGCCCGTGAATTTCCGGAGCAGCGCGATGGTGTCGAGGTAGAGCCAGCCGAGCTGGAGCCAGACCGTGCGGCCGCGCGTGGCCTGCAGGGCGGACACGGCGCGGAAGGCGGCCCAGACCGCGTTCATCCCGCTGGCGGCGGGGAGGACATCGGCATCGGTCGTGCCCGGCAGGACGGCGCGGAGTTGGCGGCGCACCTCGCCGAGAGCGTCGCCGGGGAACAGTTCCTCGGCTTCCACGGCGGGCAGATGCCCGAGGCGGACCAACCGTTCCTCCGCCGCGCGCGAGGAGAGGAAGCCACCCACGTGTTGTAGATAGAGCTTAGCCGCGCGGGCTAGATCGGCGTCGGGGCGGTGGTGCACCCCGTGGATACCGTCGTGGGCGCAGCAGCGGGCGTCGACGCCGGCCCCGAGGTGTGCGGCCAGCTCCCGGGCCATCCGGGCCGAGGAGACCAACCACAGGGTCCGGTCGGGC
>CAIOTK010000085.1 GCA_903861185.1 uncultured Opitutia bacterium
GTGATCTCGTAGCGCAGGCCGCTGGGCAGCTCGACCACGGCCTTGTTCTCGCGCAGCTTGGTGAAGTACGCCTCGTTCACGGCCGAGTTCTTGGTCTTCAGCTTCGCGGTGTAGGCGTTCTGCTTCTTCTGCATGAAGTCGTCCATCAGGGGCCCGATCTTCTCCAGCTCGTAGGGGGAGTCCTTGCCGGCAGCGGCCGAGCGGAAACCCTTGATCAGCGTCTCCAGCTCCTCGTTGGAGAACTCAAGCTCGCCGAGGCCGACGCGCTTGCCGATGAACCAGCCGAATTCCTCGAGGATCTGGGCGTCGGTGAAAGCAGGCTTGGTGGCGGCGGCCGGGGCGGCGGCGCCGGGCAGGGTGACTTTGGCCTCCTGCGCGGCGAGGGAGCCGGCCCCGAGCAGGGCTAGGCTGAGAAGGGGGAGGGACGGGAACTTCATGGTTCGAGGTGGATGGGAGGAGGCGCGATCGCGCGGAGCGGACCGCAAGGCGGCAAGGCGTGCCAGCCGCTCCCGGCGAAGGCAATACCGTTCTCCCCGCTTGTCCCAGCGCGCCCCCGCGCCCACTGTGCGCGACTAAACCCCGATGCATCCCGCGCATTTCTGGACGAGTCCCGACGGCCAAATCCTGACGGTGAAAAACAAGGACGAACGGTCCGTGCGCCTCACCTTGGCCTTCTGGCCGCGCCAGCCGGCGGAACTGGAGGCCCTGCGCCCGCTCCTGCCGCGCCTGCGCTTCTCCCTTCGCAGCTCCCTCGCGCGGATCGGGCTGGAGGTGACCCTCACCGGCCCCATCCGCGTTGAGGGCGGGCGCCTCGAGCTCGACGCGGAGGCCTTCCTCTACGACCCCAGTTTCCCGCACGCCGCCTACTGGAAGAAACTCCTGCGCGTGGGCGCCCCAGCCGGGCGACTCTACCACGCGCCCGCCGAGGCCAAGCTCACCACCGCGGAGATCTGGGACGCGCTGAAGGCGAATCAGATCAAGCTCCCCAACACCATCAGCATCGACTCTCAGGGCCGGGTCTACCTCACCCCTCACCAAGTTGCTTACACGCTTAACCCGAAGCTGCAGCGGGACGACCTCGAGCGCGTTGTCGCCGGCGTCCTCGGCCGGAGCTTCCTCGATCGCGTACAGGTGCGCCGCGAGGCCGCGCCGCTGGCCATCGCCCCCCGCGCCGGCATCCTCACTAGCTGCTCGATGTACCTGAAGGAGCACTACGTCGTGCTCAACCAGGGCGAGGGCAACTTTGGCATCCATACCAGCGCGGTCCTCCTCGACCCGGTGAAGACCTTCGGCACGAACGTGATGCTCGAGATCTACAACCCAGGCGACCAGCCGGTGGTCAATCCGCTCGTCTCCGTCGAGGTCTTCCGCGCTCCGCAGACCGAGGATCCCGAGGTGCGCACCCTGGCGCGCAAGCGCACGCGCCTGCTCGCGACCGCGGCTGGCCTGTTCAAGGCGATGGATGACTGTCCCGCTTGCGTCGCCGACGAGGCGCGGCCCCGCACCCGGCTGTCCGTGCGCGGCCAGTCCGGCGCGGTCGACAACCGCGCGCTGGTGGTACGCGCCGGCGGGGACGTCCGCCGGCTCCTCGATTCGAAGCGGAGCTCTCTGGGCCACCGCACGATGATCCAAGCGCTCGACGCGGCGGAGCCCGGCGCCGACACCCTGATCACAGAGTACTTCCCCGGCCTGATGGAGCAGGTGGAGCTCTTCGCCCGCCTGCCCGAGCTCGGCCTGCGGCGCATCGTCTTCCGCCAGGCCTCGCGCACCCACGGCTACTTCTTCTCTAGCCACGCCCACGGGCGGCTCGACACCCTTCGGTCGCTGGGCATCGACACCTACTGGTACGACGAGACCACCCGCGACCTCTACGTCCACACCTACAAACGGGAGCGCGGCTTCTTCGTGCGCGAGGAGGTCGCCCGCCGCTTCAGCGAGGCCACCATCCTCGCCTTTTACGGTTCGGCCGTGAATCTCGACCCGGTCGACGCCGGGCGCATCTCCGCCTTGGTGGACAAGGTGACCGGCTTCATCGGCCACAACCTCGGCGTGCTCACGGGCGGCGGCGGGGGCGTGATGCGCCTTGCCACGGAGCAGGCGCGGGCCAAGGGCGCCCTCACCGGCGCTTGCTTCCTGCAGTTGGAGGCGCAGCCCCCGGAACTTGGCGTAGACTTCTTCAATACGTTCCAGGAGGACTCGCGCCACTTCCGGCAGAAGTGGTTCGAAGCGGCGGATTTCTGCGTCTTCAATGTCGGCGGCGTCGGTACCCTCGAGGAAGTCGGCATCGAGCTCTGCAACCTCAAGCTGGGGATTCGCCCGCGCGTCCCCTACGTCTTCTTCAACGCCGAGTTCTGGGAAGACCTGCGCCGCCAGCTGCGTGTGATGATCAAGCAAGGCCGCGCCCCCGCGTGGATGACCGACTACATCCTCTTCACCGACGACCCCGACGAGGTCGTGGCCTTTTACCGGCGCAAACTGCAGGTGCTCTAGGGTCGTGCCAAATTGGGGGTTGCGCCGCCCCGCCCCCGGCGCATCGTCCCCGTCGGCCAGGTGCCATGCATGGGCAGGCGCGTGAACTCCGCCAGGACCGGAAGGTAGCAACGGTGACGACGTTCTCCCAGTGCCGTGGAGTGCCTGGCCACTTTTTTTGCCCGCCGCCGGCGCCTGGCACCGCGCGCGACGCTTTCGACTCGCACCGCGCCGCCCGCGCCGCTCAACCTCCTCGCGCTTGTCCTCCGCCTACCAGGTCATCGCCCGCAAGTGGCGCCCCCGCACGTTCGCCGACGTTGTCGGTCAGGACCACGTGGTGCGCACGCTCCGCAACGCGATCGGCCGCCAGCGGATCGCCCACGCCTACCTGTTCGTGGGGCCCCGCGGCACCGGCAAGACCTCGACCGCTCGCATCTTCGCCAAGGCCCTCAACTGCACCGGGGGTCCGAACGCCGACTTCGATCCCGCCGATCCCGCCTGCATCGCCATCGCCGAGGGTTCCCACCTCGATGTGATTGAGATCGACGGCGCCTCCAACAACGGCGTCGACCAGGTCCGCGACCTCCGCGAGACCGTCCGCTACGCCCCCGCCCAGGGCCGGTTCAAGGTCTACATCATCGACGAGGTCCATATGCTCTCAGCGGCCGCCTTCAACGCGCTGTTGAAGACCCTCGAAGAGCCGCCGGCCCACGTGAAGTTCATCTTCGCGACCACCGACCCGCAGAAGGTACTCCCGACCATCGTCTCGCGCTGCCAGCGCTTTGACCTCAAGCCGATCCCCGAGGAGCTCATCGTCACCCGGCTCCAGCTTATCTCCACCGCCGAGGGGATCCAGGCCGATCCCGCGGCGCTGGCGTGTATCGCCCGGCTTGCCGACGGCGGGATGCGCGACGCGCAGTCGATCCTCGACCAGATGATTTCGTTCTGTGGGACCACGGTGACTGAGCCGGATGTGCTCGAAGTCTACGGCTTGGTCTCCGCCGCGCAGGTTGCGGAGCTCGCCGGCGCCGTAGCCACCGGCGACCAGCGGCGCATCGTCGCGCTGGTCGATGCCTGCGACGCCGCGGGCCGTGACCTAGTGCGGCTGCTCACGGATCTACAGGCCGTCTTCCGGACCGCCCTGCTCGACGCGATCGCGCGCGGCGGACGCAGCGAACAACTCGGTGGTATCGCGCTCACGACCGAGCAGCTGACGCGGCTCCTCGATGCGCTGCGCGAGGGCGAGGGCGGGGTGAAGCTCGGGCTGGCCGAGAAAATCAATTTCGAGGTCACGCTCCTCCGTGCGGTGGAAGCGAGCCGCGCGCGTGCGATCGACAGCCTGCTCAAGGAGCTGACCGCGCTGGCCGAGGAGGCCCCGGCGGCCGACGAAAAAAAAAAGGCCTGATTGACCAGTTGGAGGCCCGCTTGGCCTCCGCATCCGCCGCGCGGGCCGCCGCGCTGCCGCTCCCCATCGCCACGCCGGAACCTGCCGTCCCCGTGGCTGCGCTTTCGCCGCCTCCCGCCGGCGCGCCACCGTCCGCGGAGATCTCTCCGTCCGGCGAAGCTACTCCGTCGGGCGAGCCCGAGGCGGTCTGGCCGGATGAATCGGCGGAGGCGCAATTCCTAGGCGAGGCCCGCGAACGGGGCGAGTCGGTACCGGCGCCGCCGACCCCGGCGGCAGAGCCCGAGGCTCCGGAAGCGGAGCCGGCTGGGCCCGCGCCCGAACTCGACGCGCTGGTAGGTCGCCTGCCCCCCGCGGTGCGGGAGACGCTGGACGAGTTGTTTCGCGCCCGCTTTGTGCGCGTTACCCGCCTGCCACGGAAGACCCTAGCGGCAGGCAAGGGCTGAGGTCCTCGACTGCGCTAGGCCGGCTGGGCGCCGCCTAGCCCCCTCGGGGGTGGGTCGGCCTAGTCAGATCGCGTGCAGGGCGCGCTTGTCCACTGCGAGGGCGGCCTCCTTGACCGCCTCGCTCAGGGTGGGATGAGCGTGGATCGTGCGGGCGAGATCCTCGGCGCTGCCGCCGTACTCGAGGTGGGTGACGACCTCGCTGATCAGTTCCCCAGCGTTGGGTCCCAGGATCTGGGCGCCGAGCAGGCGGTCGGTGGTGGCGTCCGTGATGAGCTTCACGAAGCCCTCGGCGGATCCGGCCGCGAGGGCGCGGCCGTTCGCGGCGAAGTTGAAGCGCCCGATGCGCACGGCACGGCCGGCGGCCTGCGCGGCCTCCTCGCCGAGCCCGACGGAAGCGACCTCCGGATGAGTGTAGATGATGGCGGGCACGAGGTCCCAGTTCACGTGGCCGGCGCGTCCCGCGATCCACTCGGCCACGGCCACCCCGTCCTCTTCGGCCTTGTGGGCGAGCATCGGACCGGCCACGACGTCGCCGATCGCCCAGACGCCTTGGGCGCTGGTCCGCAGGTGGTCGTCCACCCGGATGCGCCGCCGCTCGTCGAGTTCGACGCCCGCACGCTCGAGGCCGAGACCCTCGGTGTAGGGCCGGCGACCCACGGCGACCAGTACCCGGTCCGCCGGGAATTCCAGCGTCTGGCCGCCGCGTTCGGCGGTGAGCACGGCGGGGGAGCCGGCGCGTAGGCCGGTCACCTTGGTTCCGACCTCGATCCGCAGACCCTGTTTCTGCAGGATCCGGGTTAAGGCGCGCCCAACGTCCTCGTCGAACGAGGCGGCGATACGCGGGAGGGATTCCACCACCGTGACTTCGCTGCCGAGGCGGGCCCAGACGGAGCCGAGCTCAAGGCCGATCGCGCCGCCGCCCACGACCACGAGTTTGCCCGGAACCTTGGGGAGGGCGATCGCGTGGTCGCTGGAGATGACTGTCTGGCCGTCGAAGCGCAGGAACGGCAGCTCCACGGGTGCAGAGCCCGTCGCGATCACCACGTGCGCGGCCTCGAGCGCCTGCGTGGTACCGTCCGCGCCGGTGACGGCGAGCGTCCGCGGACCGGTGAAGGCAGCTTGTCCGGTGACTACCGTGACGCCCCGGGCCTTGGCGAGCTGGGCGACGCCGCCGACGAGGCGGGAGACGATCTCGTCCTTGCGCCGCAACAGGGCGGGCAGGTCGAGGCTCACCTCGCCGAGGCGGATGCCGTGCGCCGCGGCGTCGTGCCGGGCCCACGCGAAGTGCTCGCTGGAATGGAGGAGCGCCTTGGACGGAATGCAGCCGATGTTGAGGCAGGTGCCCCCGAGAGCGGGGCGTTTCTCCACGAGCGCAACCTTCAGGCCGAGCTGGGCCGCGCGGAAGGCGCAGACGTAGCCGCCGGGGCCGGCGCCAATCACGATCAGGTCGAAGCGGGTCATCGCGAGGGGCGGGGTCAGAGTCCGATCAGGACGCGGGCGGGATCTTCGATCGCCTGCTTCACCTTGACGAGGAACGTCACGGCCTCGCGGCCATCGATGAGGCGGTGATCGTAACTCAGCGCGAGGTACATCATCGGACGGATGACGACCTGCCCGTTCAGGGCGATGGGCCGTTCGTTGATGGCGTGGAGACCGAGAATGGCGCTCTGCGGCGGGTTGATGATCGGCGTCGAGAGCATCGAGCCGAAGACGCCGCCATTGGTGATCGTGAACACCCCGCCCTCTAGGTCGGCGAGTGTGATCCGACCTTCGCGCGCCCGCTTGGCCGCGTCCGCGATCCCCTTCTCGACTTCGGCCAAGCCGAGCTGGTCGCAGCCGCGGATCACCGGCACCATCAGGCCGCGGTCCGTGGAGACCGCGACGCCGACGTCATAGTAGTGATTCTCGACCAGGGTCTCGCCGTCGAGTTGAGCGTTCACCGCAGGCACCTCGCGCAGAGCGTGGACGACCGCCTTGGTGAAGAAGGACATAAAGCCCAACTTGAGTCCGTGGCGCTTGACGAAGTCGTCCTGATACCGCGCGCGCAGGGCCATCACGGCGGACATATCGACTTCGTTGAACGTGGTCAGCATCGCGGCCTGGTGCTGGGCGGCGACGAGGCGTTGCGCGAGCCGGGCGCGCAGCGGGGAGAGCTTGCGCCGGGTCTGCCGGGTAGAGGGGGTGGAGGTCGCGGCAACGGGCGCGGCGGCGGGAGCGGCCGGAGCCGGCGCGGGGGCAGCCGGCGCGGCGGGGCTGGCGGCTGCGGCGGCGAGCAGGTCGCCCTTGGTAACGCGGCCGCCCTTGCCGGTGCCGGTGACCTTGGCGGGATCGAGGCCGGTCTCGGCGGCCACGCGCCGGACGGCGGGTGAGGCGGTCGCCGGGGCCGCGGCGGCGGCGACCGCGGGAGCGGTGGGAGCGGCGGCTGGAGTTTCGGCGGCGGCGCCGACTTCAATCGTGGCGACGACCTGGCCGATGCGGACTTCCTCCCCGGCCTTCACCGCGAGCCGGATCACGCCGGAGGCTTCCGCGGTGGCCTCGGAGGTGATCTTGTCGGTCTCCAGTTCAAACAGCGGCTGGTCCCGGCGCACGCTGGCGCCATCCGCGACGTGCCACTTGGCGAGAACGCCGGAGGTGATGGACTCGCCCATGGGCGGGATCTTGACGGGTACGGTGGTCATCGAGGGAAGGGGGTTAGAGGGTGAAGGCCTGCTTGAGGAAGGCGGCGAGTTCGAGGCGGTGCAGCGCGAGGGTGCCGACGGCGGGGGAGGCGGAAGCGTCACGGCCGGCGTAAAGGGCCTTGCGACCGAAGATCGCCTCCAGCTGGGGAGCGATCCAAGTCCAAGCGCCCATATTCTCGGATTCTTCCTGTGCCCAGACCAGCCGAGCGGAGCCGTACTTGCGGGCGATGGCCTCGAGCTGTTTCCGGTGGAGGGGATAAAGCTGCTCGATGCGTACGAGCGCGGTGTCGCTGTGGCCCTGCTTGTTCCGATAGTCCGCGAGATCGTAGTAGACCTTACCCGAGCAGAGGATGAGGCGTTTGATCTCGGCGGCGCCGCCGGGGTGGAGCGGGTCATCCAGAATCTCTTGGAACGCACCGGTCGACAATTCCTCGAACCGCGAGGTGGCGCCCGGGTGGCGGAGGAGGGATTTGGGCGACATTACGATCAGGGGCTTCTTGACGTCGCGCTTCACCTGGCGGCGGAGGGCGTGGAAGAAGTTGGCGGGGGAGGTGATGTTGGCGACCTGGATGTTGTCCTCGGCGCAGAGCTGCAGGAATCGCTCGAGGCGGGCCGACGAGTGCTCCGGGCCCTGACCCTCGTAGCCGTGGGGCAACAGGAGCACAATACCGCTGGTGCGGTACCACTTGGATTCGCCGGCGGCGAGGAACTGATCGATCACGACCTGTGCGCCGTTGGCGAAGTCGCCGAATTGGGCCTCCCAGATGCACAGCAGCGCCGGGAAATCGAGGGAGTAGCCGTAGTCGAAGGCGAGCACGGCCGCCTCAGACAGGAGGCTGTTGTAGACGCAGAAGCGGGCCTGGTCCGGGGCGAGCTGGTGGAGCGGCGTATGGGTCGCGTTCGTCTCCATATCGTGGAGTACGGCGTGACGGTGACTGAAGGTGCCGCGTTCGCAGTCTTGGCCGCTGAGGCGGACGGGGATCCCCTCGAGCACGAGCGTCCCGAAGGCGAGCGCCTCGGCGAAACCCCAGTCGATAGGCCCGCCCTCGCGGGCGGCATTGGCGCGGGCGTCGAGGAAGCGACGGATCTTCGGGTTAGGCCGGAAACCTTCCGGTAGGCGGGTTAGACCGCTGGCGGCGCGCGCGAGCAGCTCGGGCGCGGCTCCGGTTGGCACTGGGGTAAAGTGGAAATCCGGCTGGAAGACCGCCGTCGAGCCAACGAAACGGCTGGCCTCGGCGGCGCGGCGGGCGGACTTGGCGGTCTCGCTGGCCTTCGCCTTCTCGAGGTGCTTCTCGAGGGTCTCGGAATACTCCGTGCGGATCGCCTCGGACTGGGGCTCCGTGACGACGCCCGCTGCCGCCAGCTGGCGGGTGAGCACGGTGGAGATCGGGGGATGGCTAGCGATGCGCCGGTAGAGCAGCGGTTGGGTGAAGGCCGGTTCGTCGGTCTCGTTGTGCCCGTGCTTGCGGTAGCAGACCATGTCGATGACCGCGTCCCGCCGGAACTTGACCCGGAACTCCAGCGCGAGCCGAGCGGCGTGACAGACCGCCTCCGGATCGTCGCCGTTCACGTGGAAGATTGGCGCCTCGATCATCTTGGCTACATCCGTGCAGTAGAGGGTCGAGCGTGAGTCCCGCGGCTCGGTGGTGAAGCCGATCTGGTTGTTGATCACCAGGTGCACGGTGCCGCCGGTGCGGTAGCCGGGGAGTTGCGAGAAGTTAAGGGTCTCGGCCACGATCCCTTGGCCGGCGAAGGCGGCGTCGCCGTGGATCAGCAGGGCGAGCACGCGCCACCGCTCTTCGGTGGCGCCGCGCATCCGCTGGCGGGCGCGGGTCTTACCCTCGACCACGGGGTTTACGATCTCAAGGTGGGAGGGGTTGGCCGCCAGCCGCACCTCGAGTTTGCCGCCCGACGCGGTTTCCAGGACCGCCTCGTAGCCGAGGTGGTACTTCACGTCGCCGTCGCCACCCACGGTCTCCGGGATGTAATTCTCCGAGAATTGCTCGAAGAGCACATCGAAGCTCTTCCGCATCACGCTCGTGAGGATGTTCAGCCGGCCGCGGTGGGCCATTCCCATCACGACTTCCTCCACGCCCAGCCGCGGGCACGCTTCGAACAGGGCGTCGACTGCGGCGACCAGCGTCTCGCCGCCTTCCAGGGAGAAGCGCTTCTGGCCGACGTACTTGGTGTGCAGGAACCGTTCGAAGAGTTCCGCCTTGTGGATGCGGCGGAGGATCCGGATGCGTTCCGCGGGGGAAAAGTCCGGTTGGTTGCGGGTCTGCTCCATCCGAGTCTCCAGCCACTGCCGGGCCTCCACGTCCTGGAGGTGGGTGTACTCGACCCCGATCCGCCCACAATAGGTGGCGCGCAAGTTCTGCAGGATTTCCCGGAGCTTCATTTGCCCGCCGCCCAGGTACGTTCCCACGTCGAAGCTGGCCTCTAGGTCCGCCTCGCCAAGATGGAAGCGCGCGAGCGCGAGCTCGGGGTAGGCTGGCGGCGGATCCGCCAGCGGATCTAGGTGCACTTCCCGATGCCCTAGGGTCCGGTACGCGTTGATCAACTGGTGGACGCGGGACTGTTTCAGGCTGTCGAGGATGGGAGCGTTGGCGCGGGCCGGTTCACCGGCGGCGGCCAAGCTCGCGAGCGCATTGGCGGAGGGCAGGCCGTTGGCCCCGAGGCTGAAACCCTGGAAGAAGGCCCGCCAAGTCGGGTCGACCTGATCCGGGTCCGTGAGCCAGGTTGCGTACAGTGACTCGATCAGCGCGGCGCTGGCGTTGAGCGGTAGGGAAGGGCGTTGCATACGAAGGAGAGGGCGGTCCCGCGGGAAATCCGAGCCGGAGAGCCCGGGATCCGCGGAAAAGGGGGGCGAGGCAACCACAACCGGGACGGGGGCTCAAGCGGGGCCGGGATTTTCAGGGGGATTGCAATCACGCTTAACTTCCGTAGCAGGCGGATAAGCAGCCGCTTGCTCCCCGCCTATGCTCGCCCAGCTCAAGGATCACCTAACCCTCTTGATGAAAGCCATTAAGGATGGCGATGGCCCCGGTATTATCGCCGCGATGGGGCAGGTAGAGACTGCGCTGGAGGCCCATCGCGCGGGACTGCACCCCCAACTCGTGCACTTTCTGGAGCAACGCAGCTACGCCAAGGCCCTGCTTTTCCTCGGGGGCGCAGAGGACATCCCGGTCGGCCGTTGCGGCGGGCGGGCGGGGAAGGAGGCGCAGTGAACTCCGGCAAGGTACCCACGAATGGCGGCGAGGGGCTCGCGCAAAATCCTTTCGCGAAGCTGAGCGGCAGCGGACTGCCCGCTGGACCGCTGCCATCTCCGCTGGCCGCGCCCAAAAACGAACCCGCTCCGGCTAGGAATCGGGGACGCGTGGATATTCGGCGTGAAACCGGCGGGCGGGCGGGCAAGACGGTGACGGTGGCGGATGGCTTCGTCGGGATCGGGTTGCCCGAGAAGGAGCAGCTGGCGAAGCGGATTCGGGCGGCGTGCGGCACGGGCGGCACCGTCAAGGAGGGTCGGATCGAGATCCAAGGGGATCACCGCGAGACCGTGGCGAAGGTCCTGTCGGACGCCGGTTTTCGTCCGGTGATGGCGGGTGGTTGACCTGCGGCTCGGTTCTGCAGCCCCGTGTGCCGCGGGGAGTCTGGGCTGCGCGCCGCCTCAGGCGGCGAGTCCGGCAGAGAGCGCGAGCGCGCCGCGCGCGCGATTCAGGATGTAGAGGTGATAGCCGGGCGCCCCGTTGGCCAGTAGCCCGCGGATCTGGTGCAGAGCCCAGTCGATACCCACCATTTCCACCACGTCGGCATTGTCCGCCGCGACCTCGAGCCGCGCTGCCAACTGCGCCGGCAGGGTGGAGCCGCAGAGCTGCGTGAACCGTTGGATCTGCTTCAGCGACAGCACCGGCATGATCCCCGGCACGATGGGCACGGTGATGCCTTCCGCGCGGCAGCGCTCCACGAATCGGTAGTAGACTGCGTTGTCGAAGAACAGCTGCGTGGTGATGAAGTCAGCGCCCGCGTCCACCTTGCGCTTGAGGTGCGTGAGGTCGGCCTCGAGCGAGGGCGCTTCTGGGTGCTTCTCGGGGTAGCCAGCCACCCCAAGACAGAAATCCGGGTGGCGGCGTTTGAGCAGGGCGACGAGCTCCGCCGCGTGCCGGAAACCCTCGGGCAGCACGGGAAAGGTCGTGGCACCCTTGGGGGCATCGCCCCGCAGAGTCATGATATTGCGGAACCCTTGCGCGTGAATTTGATCGGCGAGCACCTCCAGTTCGCCTCGCGTGTGCCCGACGCAGGTCAGGTGCGGCATCACCGTAAAGCTGAATTCGCCCCGCAGCAGGGCGCTCACCTGCGCCGTCCGATCCCTTGTGGTGCCCCCCGCGCCATAGGTGACCGAAACGAAGTCGGGTCCCATCCGGCGCAGCGCTTCCGCCGCGCCACGCAACGCCGCGACGCCGGCGTCGTCCTTCGGCGGAAAGAACTCTAAGGAACGTAACGGACGGCCGCGGGCAAAGAGTTCGGCAATCGGACGGTCAGCGCTCATGAAAGAATGTATCAACGCATACGGAATCGTTGATGTGTGTAAAGGCCGGCTTCGGGGGTACTTTTACCGCCTTAGGTTCCCGCGACGGTCCCTTCTGGCCTGGGGTACGCCGGCCTGCGGGTGCTCGCGGGAGGCGAAAATGGAGCGGCCCGGCGAGGAGCCGGGCCGCGGGGTTCAGTTCTTTTTCGGCGCCTCCGGCGCGGGGGCCGGTGCGGGCGGAGGAGGAGCGGGTGCCGGCGGGACCGGCTCGAACATTTCTTCCGCTTTTTGCGGCAGGCTGGTGAAGGAGTACTCGGCGATTTGGAACGCGCGCTTCTGCATCAGGGCGTTGATCGGCTGGCTGCTCTCGCTATGCGCGATGTACGCGAACACCGGGCCGGCCGGGATCGTCTCGAACTCCGGCGTCAGCGGTTTTTCGTCCTTCTTGGGTTCCCCCGCCTTGGCATCCTCCTTCTTGGCCAGGTCCGCCACGCTGCCGAGGGCGGCGGGACCGCTCTTACCGTCCGCGCCCGGGGTAGGCGCCTTCAGTTTCTTCTCCTCGGGCTTCCGGCCGAGGGCGACGGTCACGGTCTTATTGTCGAAAGTCGTGACCTTGAAGGTGCGCTGGTTGGCCTTGGCGGCGGTGGCGTTGGCGTCGTCGGTCGCGGTCGACTCGGTGAAGCGCACGGTCGCGAGCGTGCTGAGCAGCGAGCCGATCTTGTCGGCCTTCACGCGCTGGCCCGTCGGGGTACGGTCGGCAGTCCAAGCGTCTTCCTTCTTGGCCCGGGAGATCACGATGGGGCCACCTTCAGCGAAGGGAATTTCGACCCGCGCGAGATCATCCAGCTTGAGGCTGATCAGCTCCGGGTTGGCCCAATTGCGCGACTCGCTGTCGATCCACGCGTTCAGGCTGGCGAGGTAGGCCTTGTTCTCTTCGCCGAAGCGGACGAAACGGCCGCCACCCGTCTCCGGGTTCTTCCCGAGGGTGACGGTGAAGGTGGCCTTACCGTCCGCGCCGAGCAGTTCGATCTTGCTGTCTTTGAACTCGAGGCGGGCGATCCGCTCGGGGTTCGAGGTCACGAGGCGCTGCAGCTTGGCGTCGGTGAGGTTACCCACAAAGCCGGACAGCTTGCTGAAGTCGGCGCCCATCTCGTGGTAACTCGGCACCTTCCAAGTGCCGTCCGCCTGCCGCGCCAATTCTACGGTCTTACCGGCGTCGGTGAGGCGGAGGCGGGCGGCCTGCTCGATTAGGTTAGCAGCGACGAGGGATTGCTGGAGGCGGGCGTCCGCCGCCGGGGGCGGGGCTGGCCGGTTCAGCAGATAGGCGCCGCCGGAGAGCGCGGCGAGGACGACGACGGCAACGGCGAGGGACTGGAGTTTCATCGCAGAGGGTGCGGTTGGGCGGCAGATTACTTTTTCCGGTTGCGGTAGAACCAGACCCCGAACCCACCGATTAGCAGGGGCGTCGCGAGTAGGTTCAGCACGAGCAGTCGGTTTTCTAGACGGTCGATGTCTTCACGGAGCGCCCGCCGGATCTCGCGGCGTTCGCCCCGGATCTTGGCCTGCTGCTTCTGGAACTCTTCGATGGCCTTGGCCATATCGGGTGTGGCCACGAGGCGGTTACCTTCGCCCTTCTTGCCCTGCAGTTCGGTGAGCTTGGTTTGCACCTGCTGCAGCCGGTTATCCAGCTCGGTGAGCTTGGTCTGGTACTGCTGCTGCGCGGCCGCCTCCATCTTTCGTACCACCGTGAAGGGGCGAATCGAGGAGCCCTTGCCGCGAATCGAGATCAGGTCCTGAGAGCCGCCCAGTAGCTCGACGGTATTCGCCGCGAGGGCGAGGTTGTCGTTGATGGGTTGAGCGGCGGTCTGCCCGAAGAAGTTGAACTTTCGGACGCTGTAGTCGTCGAAGAGCCAGTCGGTGTCCGCGATGACGAACAGGGTGGAGGAGGTCTTGGACTCCTTCAGTCCTTCGCCGGAGGGCGGAGGGGTGGCTGGCGCGGGCGCGCCCGGAGCGTCCGCGGGCTTTTCTTCCTTGGGCGCGCCATCGGGGAAGGCGGTCTTGAACTTGCCGGTGACCAGCGCGGCGATCGTCTTCCGACCGCTGGGGGTCAGTTGCTTGGCGACGTCGTCGGGCTGCGCGAATTGCAGCATCATGCTCGGCATATCGCCGGTCTGCGCGGAGGTCTCGATGAGCGGGGTGAACGTGAGGGAGCCGCCGGCCTTCTGGGCCACGCTACCCGACTCGATGAACATCACCGAGTTGAGTTGTGCGGTGGCCTGAGACTTGGAGTTGAACGCAGTGCGTCCGGCCAAGCTGATCCACACCGGGAAGCGGGAAATGCCGCCGCCGCCGGTCTGGACCTGGGTCGCATTCTCCAGATCGCCGATGACTTTCTGGGAATCATACGAGACCTCATAAGCGCCGAGGAGCACGGCGAGGTCGCTGGAGACGTTCTGGACGCCGCCGCCCATCATCATCTGTTGCGGGTTGCTCTGCCGCTTAAAGTGCTGGGAGGAGGGGTCAACGGCCACAATCACCGGCTTTCCGCCGAGCAGGAACTGGTCGATCGCGTACTGGAGGCGCGGGGAGACGCCCTGCGGGTGAGCGACGAGCAGCACATCGAGCCCGGCCGGTAACTCGGTCGCGGACGCTTCTACGGTGACGATCTGGAAGGACTGCTCGAGCTCGGTCATTACCGTCTGCGAGGGCTGCGGCTGGCGGCGCATCATCATCATCATCTGCATCTCTTGCGGGCTGGTGCCCTGCAGCGGCAGGCTCGTGATTAGCCCTAGCTTCCGCTTGTCCAGTTGCTGCACGGAATAGATCAGCTTGGACAGGTCATACTCCAAGAACGGCTCTCGCTGGGGGGTGAAAGCGGGGAGATTCTTCTGCTGGTCAACCTGGGTAACCACGAGGCCGAAGAAGAACTGTTCCCCGCCCTGCTGGGCGACTTGCGGGGTGAGGCCCGCGGCGGTCGCCTTCTCCTCCTCGGGCGTGTCCGGGCGCGGGTTGATCACGTTGAGCGTGACCTTGCCCCGCGAGGCGCGGACGTACTGGCGGAGGGTCTCCTGCACCCGCGCGGCGTAGTTCTTGTAGGCGATCGGCAGGCCGGCGGCGTCCTTCGTAAAGTAGAGGTCGACCGTGACCTGTTCCTCGATGCGGCCCAGCATCCGCCGGGTGCCATCGGAAAGGGAGTAGATCGACTCCTCGGTTGCGTCGAGGCGCACGGGCACCGACGAAGCGAGGTAATTGATGAGGATCAGGCCGACGAGCAGCAGGCCGAGGGCGAGGGTTTTGCTTCCGGGTTTCATGGGCGGCGGGGGGTGGTTCAGCGTTCGAGGACGACCACGTTGAGGAAGAGCGTGAAGCCCATCAGGGACAGAAAGAAGATGACGTCCTTGGGATCGATGATCCCTTTGGTAAAGGCGTCAAAGTGGGTGATGAAACTGAAGTTCGAGAGGGCGTCCGCGAGTGCCATCGGCAGCAGCCCCTCGAGGGTGTCGGTGAAGCTGCTGAAGCCGAGGAACAGCAGCGCGGCGCAGGCAGCGAGGCTGATGACGAAGCTGATCACCTGATTCTTGGTCAGGGCGGAGGCGAGGGCGCAGACCCCGAGATAACCGCCGGCCATCAGCACCGCCCCGAGGTAAGTGGTGAGAATCACGCCCCAGTCCGGATCCCCGAGGTAACCGACCGTCAGGGCCATCGGGAAGCTGAGGAGCACCGCGATGGTTAGGAAGGCCCAGCCGGCGAGGAATTTGCCCAGCACCGCCTCGAGGGTGGTGATCGGCAGGGTGAAGAGCAGTTCGACCGTACCCGAGCGCTTCTCCTCGGACCAGAGCCGCATTCCGACCGCGGGCACGAGGAACATGAACAGCCAGGGGAAGAAGGTGAAGTAGCTGTCCATCCCAGCCACGCCCGCGCGGAAGAAGCCGCCGTAGCGGGAGAAGGCGAGGGAGACCGAGATGAAGAGGAAGGCGATCAGGAATACGTAGGCGACGGGCGACCGGAAATAGCCCAAGAACTCACGTTTGAAGATCGGGACGATGTGACGCATGGCGGGAGCGAAAGGGTTGCGGTGGGGGTTCAGACGTCGCCGCGGGTGAGTTCGCGGAAGATCTCATCGAGGCGTGCGCCGGGCTTGCGGGCGCGCATCTGCGCCGGCGTCTCGTCTGCGACTACCTTGCCTTGGGAGATGATGATTACGCGGTTACAGATCGCCTCCACCTCCTCGAGGATGTGCGTGGAAAGGATCACGGCCTTCGCCTCCGCCATCCCCTTGATCAGGGTGCGGACTTCGTTCTTTTGGTTCGGATCAAGGCCGTCGGTCGGTTCGTCGAGCACTAGGGCGGCCGGATCGTGGAGCAGCGCCTGAGCGAACCCCACGCGCTGCTTGAAGCCCTTGGAGAGGGTCTCGATGGTCTGCTTCCGGACCGGGGTGAGGTGCGTGAGTTGCACGGCCCGGTCCACTTGCGCCGCCCGCGCGGCAGCCTCTCGGTAACCGCGGATCTCGGCGATAAAGCCGAGGAACTCCTCGACGGTCATTTCCGGATAGGCGGGGGCGCTCTCCGGCAGGTAGCCGAGCTTGCCCTTCACTGCCACCGGGTCCCGGGTCACGTCGATCCCGTCCACCGTGGCCGAGCCCGCGTCGGGCCGGAGGAAACCGGTGATCATCTTCATCGTGGTCGACTTGCCCGCCCCGTTGGGGCCGAGAAAGCCGAGGATGTCGCCCCGTTTGACCGAGAAGGAGACGCCGTCGACGGCGCGCTTCGGTCCGTAGGTTTTGACCAGGCCTTTAACTTCAATCATGCGAGGGAGGGGTGGAGGGGAGGATGGGCGCTTACCGGGCGGTCCGGAGAGGGACGTGCGTCGGATGGGAGAAGACGCGAGAAATTCAGGAGATCGGTCCGTGCAAGAAAAAAGGGCAAGTCCCGAAACCGGGAATCCGGGTTAAGCCGGACTGGACGCCGGGGGTACCGGGAGGCCCTCCCGCTCCGTCCGGAGCCGTAATTGCCCGCAGGCGGCGTCGATGTCGTGCCCCTTCTCGCGTCGAAGGGTCACCGAAACCCGTGCGTCCCGGAGGACGTCCGCGAACTTTTCCTGCCGGGTCAGGCTGGGTCGGCGCCATTCCAGCCCGGCCACGGTGTTGTAGGGGATGAGGTTAACGTGCGCGTGAAGGTCTAGGGCGATATCTCGCAGCTTGCCCGCCTGCTCGAGACTGTCGTTCACATCCTCGATCAGGATGAACTCTAGCGTAACCATCCGGCCGTGCCGGGCGCTGAAGGTGCGGATCGCCGGGATCAGCTCCGCGAGCGGATAGGCCTTATTCACTGGCATGATCCGCTCGCGGACTTCGTCCGTCGCCCCGTGGAGCGAGATGGCGAGACGGAAACCGAGGTCCTCCTCCGCCAGTCTGAGGATCTTGGGCACCAACCCACTTGTAGACAACGTGATGCGGCGGGCGCCGAAGCCAAGTCCCCACTCCGCGTTCACGATGCGGAGGGCCTGCAGGGTGGCGTCGTAATTGGCGAGGGGTTCGCCCATCCCCATCACCACGATGTTATCGAAGGAGGCGAGTTCCGCCCGAGCGCGGGGGGTGCGGGCGTCCTCGCGGTGGCAGACTTGCAGGAGTTGCGCGACGATCTCCCCGGCGAGGAGGTCGCGCTTGAGGCCCGCGAGCCCGCTGGCGCAGAAAGCGCACGCCATCGCGCAGCCGACCTGGGTCGAGATGCAGATGGTTTTCCGCGAGTGCTCGAGGCCGACGCCCTCCTGCGGGGCGCGGATGATGACGGTTTCAATCAGGGACTGATCGCCGAGCTCCAGCAGCAGCTTGTCGGTGACGTCCTCAGATTGGCGGTTCAGGACGAGGTTGGCCGGCAGGAGTTCGAAGGTTTCCGCCAACCAGGCCCGGAGCGGCTTGGGCAGGTTGGTCATCTCGTCCCAAGAGCGAACGCGCTTCTTGTAGAGCCAATCGAGGATCTGCCGCGCCCGGAAGGCGGGTTCGCCGCACTCCCGCAGCCGGGCGGTGAGCGACTCGAGGGTTTCTCCGGTCAGAGCGGGGCGCGTGGGCTGGTATTTCATACCGGCGGGGCGGTCAGGCCTGGGCCGCGTGGAGGGCGACGATGCCCAAGGTCAGGCGGTGGGCGGAGACGGTTGGGAAGCCCGCGGCGCGGATTTCGTGGGCGAGGGCTTCGTGATCGGGGAAGGCCTCGATCGAGGCGTTTAGGTAGTCGTAAGCGGCGCGGTCGCCGGTGACCCAGCCGGCGATACGCGGCAGCAAGTGGCGCAGATAGAAGGAGTAGAGCGGGCGGAACCAGCCGTAAGGTTGCGAAAATTCGAGGATGTAGAGGTGGCCTCCGGGGCGGAGCACGCGCCGCAGTTCCGCCAGACCGCGCGCCCGATCGGCTAGGTTGCGGAGCCCGAAGGAGATGGTGGCGGCATCTTGCGAGGCGCTGGCGAGGGGCAGATTCAAGCCGTCGCCGGGGGCGAAGGTCACGTGCGCGTAGCGGCCGGTCGGTGCGGCCCGCTGTTTCGCCTCGGCCTGCGCGAGCATTGGGGGGCAGAAGTCGAGCCCCAGCACAGGGACGGAGGGGCCGAGGGCGCGGGCGAGGGCGAAGGCCACGTCGCCGCTCCCGGTGGCGACGTCCACGACTGATCGGGGGGCGTGGCGACGGACGGCGGCGACGAGCCGGCGGCGCCACCAGCGGTCGACGCCACCCGAGAGGATCACGTTGGCTGCGTCGTAGCCGCGGGCGATGCGCCCGAACATCGATTGAACGGCTTGCGGATCCGGGGAGGACACGGCGGGACTGGCATCGAAAACGAGCCGGAAGGCAAGCTGGTCATAAGAGTTGACGTAATTCCTGACCGGCAAATACTTTAGGAGGAGTCGAAACGTTCCGAACAATAAGGACACACCCCCATGGCGAACCTGACCAAACGTGAGATCGTGCTGGAGATCTACAAGAAGACGGGCTTCCCGCAGAAGCAGATCGTAGACACGGTGCAGCAGACGTTGGACATCGTGCAGGCCGCGTTGGCGGACGGCCGGAATGTGGAATTGCGCAACTTTGGCGTTTTGGAGGTGCAGGTGCGCAAGCAGCGCGTTGGCCGCAACCCGAACAAGCCGGAGGCGGAGGTAATTATTCCGCAGCGGGCCGTGGTAAAGTTCAAGTCTGGCAAGGTCTTGAAGCAGCAGCTGAAGAAGATTGATCTCGCGAAGATCCAGCCGTTTAGCCCGGCCGACGAGAAGGACGAGAGCTAAGCCCGCGGACGTCGGGCGCCGTTTTTTGGTTCGCCCTGCCGCGGCGCGCGCCTTGAGGTGAGGCCTGATGGCCTCGTTCCAGACCCTGCCCGGCTTCCGGGAATTCTATCCGGAGGAGCTCTCCCTCCGCAGTCACCTTTTCCGCCGCTGGCGGCAGACGGCTGGGGTCTTTGGGTTCGCAGAGTACGACGCGCCGGTCCTCGAGCCGCTCGACCTTTATCGGGCCAAGTCGGGGGACGAGATTGAGGCCCAGCTTTTCAGCTTCACCGACAAGGGTGGGCGCGAGGTCGCCCTACGGCCGGAGATGACGCCGACGGTTTGCCGGCTGGTGGGGGCCCGCGCGAATACCCTTCGGCGGCCCATCAAGTGGTTCAGCATCGGCGAGTTTTTCCGCTACGAGCGGATGCAAAAGGGGCGGGGCCGGTGCTTCCACCAGTTCAACGCCGACATTTTCGGGGAAGCGGGGCCCGAGGCGGAAATCGAGCTGATTGCCCTGTTGGTGCAATGCCTCGCCGCCTTCGGGCTGACGGCGGACGACTTCTATATCCGGCTCAGCGACCGCAACCTCTGGTTCTATTACCTTGAGGCGCTGGGGCTGGATGAACCTCGGGCGCGCGCCGTGCTCACCGTGGTGGACCGGTACGAGAAGCACGGCGACGCCGCGTTTGCGGGCTACACCGAGGCGTTTGGTCCGCTGCCCGAGGATCTGAAGGCTCGCATCCTCGCCTTCCTCGGAGTGAAGTCCTTGCCCGCCTTAGAGGCGATGTTGGCGCCGCTGGGGGGGGAGAAGCTCCCGGCCCGGCTGGCCGAATGGCGGCAGGTGCTGACGGCGCTCGAGGCGATGGGTTTGGGGAACTTTGTGGCGGTCGACCTCGGGGTGGTGCGGGGCTTGGCGTATTACACGGGATTCGTGTTTGAGGCCTTTGACCGCCGCGGCGACCTGCGCGCTTTGGCGGGAGGAGGGCGTTACGACGACCTCGTCAAGAAGTTGGGCGGGCCGGACCTACCGGCGGTGGGATTCGCGATCGGCGATATGACCTTCTCGCTGCTCTTGGAACAACGGGGCCTGCTGCCACCCCTGGTGACCGCGCCGGACGTCTACTGCGTGATTGGCGGCGCGCCCGAGCGGCTAGCGGCATTCCGGGAGATCCAGGCCCTGCGGGCCGCGGGATTCCGCGTCGAGTATCCCTTGCGCGAACTCGCGTTCGGCAAGCAGTTTAAGGCTGCGGCGGAGTCGGGGGCGCGGCTGGCCCTCATCTTTGGCGGCGACGAGCTGGCGCGAGGCGTGGTGAAGGTCCGCGACCTGAGCCAGCGCAGCGAGGTCGAGGTCCCGCGCGAGGCCGTGGTAGCGCACGTGCGCGACTTTCTGGCGGGGAACGGCTAGAGGTCCCCGGGGCCGAAGGCGTGCGGCAGCAGGGCGGCGAGCGGAGTCTCCACTTGGCCCGCGCCGGCGCAGACGCTGAGCACCTGCGCCTCCGGGCCGAACTCGTGGAGCACCTGCCGGCAGGCGCCGCAGGGCAGGGTGGGGGCCGGCGTCGGGGTGAAGACGGCCACTGCGCGGAGCCGACGGCTGCCCGCGGCCACGGCGCTGAAGACGGCCGTGCGTTCCGCGCAGTTGGTGAGGCCGAAGGAGGCATTTTCCACGTTGCAGCCGCTGAAGACACGGCCGTCCGCCATCAGCACGGCGGCGCCTACCGGGAACCGTGAGTACGGGGCGTAGGCCGCGGCGGCGGCTTTGCGGGCGGCGGCAATCAGGCGCCGGCGCTGGGAGGCGGTCAGGGCGGCGGGCATCGCGGGGAGGCTGGGTTCGTCCGGGGTTGAGTCAAGGGGCCCGCCGGGGGGGAGCGCCGGCCGCGACGCACCCAACTGCGCCCCGGCCGGCTTTGGAGGTAACCAAGAAAATCAGAAGCGGTACTGCACGCGGGCGTGGAGCACGTGGGCGTCGAAGTCGTTGAGCCCCGCCCAAGTCTCGTCTCGGTTGCCGACGTACCCGTACTTGAAGGTGTAGATTAGGTGCGCGGTCTGTTTGCGCCTCCAAGTGAGTGACGCCTGCTGCGTCCGCTGACCCACGCCGAACGGAATCAGTGTCGCCGAACGGTCGATGAAGTTGTCTGCCCGGAACCAGGACCAGTCAAGGTACAGGTCATCGACCTTGCCGGCCGCGTAGCCACAGGCGAGGGACGCGTTCACGTAGTTGTTGTCCTGGTATTGGGCGAACTCGAGGGTGGGCGTGCGCAGGGTGTCGTAGGTGAGGTTGAGGGTCCCCGTCAGGTAGAGTCGGCCGGCGGGGCTCCAGGTCGCGCTCTGGGAGATCACGTGCGCGCGCCCGCGGGCGCTGGTCACCGGCTCGAGGCCCGCGTCCTGCGAGCGGATGCGCGACTGCTGGTGGTCGTAGCGCGTCACGACGTTCAGGCCCGGGCGCGGGCGCCAAGTGAGGCGCACGTTGAGATCGTAGGTCTCGAAGTCCTGATCAGTGATGAAGGCGGGATAGCGGTCGGAGGCGGAGACGGTGTTGTCGCGCCGGGCATCGTAGTCGTTCACATTGGCCTTGTAGTAGCCTTGGATCGCGAGGGTGACGCCGGGGCGGGCAAACCAGGTGGACGTGAAGGCGCAGCGCTGGCTGGAACGCGCGTACTCCATCTCGCGGTCGATCGTGAGCTGGCCGGTGTGGTGCAGCATTCGCTCCTCCTCGTGGTTGCCCTCGCCGCGGATCCATTCGGCCTTGGCGCTGTGGATCCATCCGGGCCGGCCGGTATGGCGTACCTCCACCGCGCCCCCGAACTCATCCCACGTCTTGCGGTGCTCGCCCTCGACGTCTTCGAGGATCGCGGCGAACGCGGGCCCGGCGCCGATGTTGGTCTCGACGAACTCGGCGAGGGTCGACTGGTGGGTGTTCTCGAAGCGCAGGCTGGTGCGGACGGACCAGTGGGGCGCGGGTAGGTAGACGGCGTTGGCGGTCAGCACCGTCTGCCGGAGGTCGGCGTTGCCGTGGAGCCCCGTGTAACCCTCATCGCGCTGCTGCCGCCGCAGGTAGGCGGGGTCATATACGGGATCGAGCGTCTGGCCGTAGATCCGCGATCCGGCGAGGATGCCGTCGAAGGTCGTCCGCAGCGCGCCAGCGGTGACCGTGAGCTGTTCGCTGAGGCGCCGCTCGTAGGAGGCGGTAGCAGTGAACAGATCGTGGCTCGACTCGTCCTTCTGCGTGACGCTGCGGTCGGCGGACTCGAAGGGCCGACGGCGCTCGTGGCGCCGGTTGTGGAGCGAGGTCTCGGTGTAGCGCAGCCGGGCGCCCCAGCGGGTGTCGTCCCGGGCCTCCTGGCGGACGGTGAGCGAGTAGTCGTCGGTAGCCTCGTCGATCTCGTAGAACGAGGGGACGATCGAGCGGGTCCCGAAGTTTCCGACGAGGTTGGAATCGGCCCAGTGGGTGGAACTCTTGGTGCCGTCGCGCATCCGTCGTTCCCAGCGGAAGGCGAACAGGGTCTGGTCGGGCGTCCACGCGCCGACCTCGGCCCAGACCTTCCGGCGGGTGAGGGAGAGTTCCTCGTTAAACACGACGAACGAGGTACCGAGGGGCAAAAAGACGCCACCGGAACCGTCGTACCAGACCCGGAACTGCTCCGCGCCCGCATCCACGTAGAAGCGCCCGGTGCGCTCCTGCCGGAGGGCGAAGCGGTAGCGGTCGTCGCCGGGCATCAGGGTGGCTTCGAAGCGGAAAAGGGCATCCGGCGCCTCGCGGGTCACGCGGAGTTCCTCGATGCCGGCGGCGCCCGTTTTGCGCTGCCGGAGCAGTTCCTGGAAGGCGGGCCGGTCGCCGTCGAGGAAGGCGCCGCTGGCCCCGGCGGAGAGGGTGCCGGAGACCGTCGCGGGTTGCGCGGGAAGGAGGGCGGGCGCCAAGAGGGCCGCGCGGAGCAGGGGGAGGCGGAGGCAATTCATGGCGGGACGGGGAGGGTTAGAACCGCAGGGAGGAACTCACGTGGGAGCCGTGGACCGCTTCGTGGCAGCCCGCGCTCCAGCAGGTGCCGCGCTGCACGAGGTACGAGGAGTGGTCGCGGCCGCCGATGAAGAGGCCGGTCGCTGTCTGCTGCTGGAAGTGGCATTGCAGGCAGAGGGTGGCGTTGCGGGCCTTCAGCAGCTTCGCGTTCACGGACCCGTGGGGGCTGTGGCAGGCGGTGCAGTTGTCGCGCAGGGCCTCGTGTTCGAAGACGTAGGGTCCGCGCTGCGCCTCGTGGCACTTGAGGCAGGTTTCGTTGGCGGCGGCCATCCGCACGCCGCCTCCGAGGATCGCGTCCCCGCGGTGCGGGTCGTGGCAATCGGTGCAGGTCACGTGGCCGGCCGGATGAGCGTGGGGCAGGGCGAACTCCCCGCGCTTGTCCGTATGGCACTGGTAACAGGTATCCGGGTTACGGGCGGGATTGAGAATGTTGTCGCGGCCGCCGCCGGCCTTGGAATGCACGCTCCCGGGCCCGTGGCAGGCCTCGCAGCCCATCTCCTTGCGGGTGTCCCCGGGCGTCATCAGCTTCGCATGGGTGGCCGAGCCGAAGGCGCGGGTGATGTCTTCGTGGCACTGAGTGCAGTCCTTGGACCCGACGAAAGTCGCGCCGGGGATGGAGGGCGGCATCAGGACCGTGCGGTTTACCAGCACGCAGGAGACGAGGAGGAGGCCCCAAGCGGCGGTCCCGCCGAAGAGGAAAACATTCCGGGGGAACGAAGGGCGGTTTTTCATAGCGTGCGGGAGACGGGAAGGCCGCCGGAGCGGGGCACGGTTTGCGCCTCCCCCTTTATGCCCGAGCACGGCTCCGCCCGCTGCGCGCGGGTTGCGGAGCTGGGCGCACGCCTTGGCGGCAGGTGCTCCGGCGCGGCCCGCTCCGAGGCAGGCTCAAAGCACCGGTGGCGGAAAGCGGCCCGCCACCGGCAGCACGGTCGCGTTAGGGCGCGACCTCGTAGATCTCGACCAGCGCGTTGCCGGTCTGGGCGTTCGGCCCCGCGTTTGCGGGGCCCGTGACCACCGCCGTGTAGGCGCCAGGCTCGAGATAAACCAGCAGAGCGGCGTCGAGACTCTGGGCCCCCAGCGCGAAGGCGCGCACGGCGGCGGCGGCCTCGCGGATCAGGGGGGCCTCCGGATCGCGGAACCAGTCGTCGTTGGTCCGCACGAGGGTGGCGCCGCGGAAGAGGGAGAGCTGGGGATTGGCGAGGACCCCGGGCACGTTGAATGGGGCACTGCCGAGCGTCGGGCCGACTGCGCGGACCAGCACGCGTTGGGGCGCGGTACCGCTGATGACGAAGCCGGCGATCAACGGGGCCTCGGGAGCGACGGTGGTGCGCGTGGAGGCGTTGGTAAACCGGCGGCTCCCCGGTGCCTCGCCCGCCGCGGGAACGCCGTACAGCTCAGCGAGCACGATGCCTTGGCCGCCGCCCACCTGCGCGGTGTAGACGCCCGCCGGTAGAGAGGCGAGGAGCGCCGCGTCGGCGCTGCCTTGGGGCAGGGCGAAGGCGCCGGTGGCCGTCGCAGCCGCGGCGAGGGCAGCGGCCCCGGCAGGCGGCTGGCCCCAGTCGTTATTTTGCGCGAGCGCGGTGTTGACCCGGAAGAGCTGCAGATTCGGATCGGGCAGCGCGCCCGCGACGTTAAAGGGAGGCCGGCCGATGCCCGGTCCCACCGCGCGGAGCAGCACCGACTTCGCCGCGGAGCCTCCCGTGGCGAACCCGACGATGAGGGGCGCGCCCGGCAGGGTGGCCCCGCGGACGGACAAGTTCACCAACTGCTCCTGTCCGAGAAGCGCCTCGATGGCGCCGGCGAGGGTGCCCGTGGTGCCCGCGGTGGTGCGGACAGTTCCCCGCAGGGAACCCGCCACGAATGCGAGCTCGAGCGTGGCTCCGCCGGAGGAGGTCGCGCGCAACCTTCCAGTCGCATCTAGGCGCCCCACCGCGCTCTCCGTGGCCGCGCTGCCAGAGGTGACGACCAGCACTTGGCCATCTGGGGCGACCAGCGCGTGGCCGCGCCCGCCGGCGCTGCCCACGAGGGCCAGCCGGTAAAGTCCCGCGGTGGTGGCGGGGGTGGCGGCGCGGATCCGCGTCGCCGTGAAGGTCTCGTTCAGGGCCGTGAAGGTGAGCTGGGCCGTGCCCGCGACGTCGTCGAGCGTCCCGGCGGCGGCAAAGGCGCGCGGGGTTGCCTCGCTGGTTGATCCGGTGCCGCGCAGCGTACCACGGAGGTCCACGGTGGCATTGAGCAGCGCGACCGCGGCGCCGCCCGGCGCGAGGGGCGCGAGCAGCGCGGCGGTGCCGTCCGGGCGCACGAGCAGGAACCCTTCCGTGCCGCCGGAAAGCCGTCCGGCATAGGTGCCCGTAAAGTCGCGGGTGGTCACGGTCAGTTCCGCGGCCGCGCTGGTGGTGGTGCCGAGGGCGTTGGTGGCAACGACATCGTAGGCGCCGGCCGCGGCCACGGTCGCGGGCGTCAGGCTCAGGGTGGCGCCGGTCTGCCCGGGCAGCGCCGTGCCGTTACGCCGCCATTGCAGCGTCGGGGCGGGGTGCCCAGCCACTTCCACGGAGAGGGAGGCGTCATCCCCGGCCGGCACGGTCTGCGCCACGGGTGAACGCGTGAACACCGGGGCCGCCCGGACCGTTACCTGCGCCGCACTGGTGTCGCTGCCGGCGAGGTTAGTCACCGTCACCGCATAGCGGCCCGTGTCGGCGAGGGTGAGCGCCGCCACGGTGAGTTCGTTGCGCGTGGCGCCTGCGATTGGCACGCCGTCGCGACTCCATTGGAAGGCGGGCACGGGGGTCCCGACGGCGGAGGCCTGCAAGGTTAGGTTGGTGCCCGCCAGTGGCGACTGGTCGCTCAGGCGCACGGTCAGGTAGGGGGCAAGGCTGCCGACGAGGAAACGGATGGTGCGCTGCACGGGATCCGCCGGCGCGTAGGTCGCGTTGCCCGCCTGGACGGCCCGCACCACCACGTCGCCGCCCTGGCTCGTGAGGACGTTGCCCGCGAGGGACGCGGCTCCCGACACCAGCGTGACCGTCACCGGAAGCCCGGAGGAGGCGGTGGCGGTCAGGCGCACGCCGCTGCCCGCCGCGACGACCAGCGCGGGCAAATCGAGGGTGATCGTCTGCGGGCGCTGGGAAACAAAGACCCACGCAGGCAGGCTCGTGACGCTGCCGCCCGGGTTGGTGACGACCACCTCGTACCGGGCCCGCGGAAGGCCGAGTGAGGCGGCGAACATCAGGACCGGGCCGTTCTCACCGGGCAAATCCGCCCCTTCGCGCCGCCACTGGTAAGAAACGGGGTTGGCGCCTTCGGCCGTGACCCGGAGGATGACGACCTCGTCTGGGTAGACACTCCGGCTTTCGGGCTGGCCGGAGATCACGGGGGGCAGGGGAGCCTGAGCGCAGAGCGACGTCAGGGACACCAGGAGGCAGAAAGCGAGGAAGCCGGGGCGCATCGGGGTTCTTGAAACACTCGGATGACGTCCTGTCCACGGCAGGGTTGCGCGAAAATAGGGGGTCGTACGCGGCGGCGGGCGTGGTTCTCCCCTGACAAGACCGTTTACATCCGCCCCGCTTTGCTGCCACCGTCGGGCCCGTTGCCGCCTCGCGCGGCCATCGCCTCCCTCCGCATGCGCCTCCGCCTTCTCCGAGCCTCCTGCCTTGCCCTTGCCGGCCTTGCCGCGGGGTCCCTCCGCGCCCAGGCCCCCGGCGCCGCGCCCGCGTCCGCCCCGGCCCGCGCCGAGGAGGACACTGTAAACCAGATCATGTTGCCGGACGCGGACTTGGATACGGTGCTGAACGTCTACGAGCAACTCACCGGGCGGATCGTCATCCGCCCCCAGCAACTCACCGCGGCAACCTACAACCTGCGGATCAAAAAGGCAGTCACCAAGGCCGAGGCGATCATCGCGATCGAGACGGCGCTCGCGGTGAACGGCATCGGCCTCTCCCCGCTCGGCGACAAGTTTCTCAAGGTGGTGAACATCCAGGCGGTACGGCAGGAGGCCCCCGAGATGATCACCGGCTCGGCCTTCGACCGGCCGGCTACGGGGAAAGCCGCCTCCAAGATGTTCACCTTGGAGTTCGCCCGCGCGCAAGAGGTGGCCCCGATGATCACCGGCCTCCTGAACGCCCTCTACGGCGGACCGGTCATCCTCGCCTCCGCCAACGCCCTGCTGATCACCGATAGCATCAGCAACCTGCAGCGGATCGAGACGGTGCTCCAGCACATCGACCGGCCTAACACCGCCGGAATGAAGCCGAAGTTCTACCAGCTGAGGGACGCCAAGGCTAGCGACCTCGTGAACAAGCTCCGCGGCATCCTCACGGGCACGCTGCAGCAGCAGATCGGCTCCGCCACCTCCTACAGCGCCGATGACCGCACCAACCAAGTCATCCTCGTCACGGACCCGCGCCAGCACGCCTTTTTCGACGACCTAATCGAGCGCCTCGACCGCCGGGCGGACCCGAACACCCGCAACGAGGTCATCTACCTGAAGCACGCCAAGGCCACCGACGTGGTCAACGTCCTCAGTCGGATCATCTCGGGCACCAACACCGCGCTGCAGCGTCAGGGCGCCGCCGCCGGCCCTCGCCCGGCCTCGCCCGCCGCCAACCAGCCCGCGCCCGCGGTGCCCGCCCCCACGATCGTTTCCGCCTCCAATTCCCAGGGCGATGGCAACAACGAGTTTAGCTCGCTGATGACCGTGGTGAACGACGACCGTAGCAACGCGGTGGTCGTGTTCGGCACCTCAGACGACATCCGCCTCGTCCGTGCCCTGATCGACAAGCTCGACATCGTCCTGCCCCAAGTGCGCATCGAGGTGGTCATCGCCGAGGTCACCTTGGACGACCAAAACGCGAGCGGCATCAGCGCGCTCGGGTTGAAGATCGAGGGTGATAAGCTGGTCGGGTTCTCCGGCACCACCGTCGGGATGGGCGCCACCGGCGGCGCCGTCTCCCGCGGCGGCGCGGTTTCCGGCTCCCGGGACCTCGCGGCTGAGATCTCCCTCAACACCACCCCGCGGTCGCGCAACAACGCCATCACCACCCAGCCGGCAATCGTCACTAGCCACGGCAAACAGGCCAAGTTCTTCAACGGCGAGACTCGCCCCGTCGTCACCGGCACGATCCAGTCCGCCGCCGGCGTCAGCACGGGCCTCGCCTCCAGTTCCACGGTTACCCAGCAGCAGATCGGTACCACGCTGACGGTCACGCCCTTCATCGGGGTCGATGGTGCGGTGCAGCTCGATCTGGTGCAGTCCGTCGAGGACGTGATCGGCGAGGTGCTGGTCGACCAGAACAAGCAGTACGTGATCGGCCGGCGTGAATCGACGAACTACGTTTCCGCCAAGTCTGGTGACATCATCGTCATCAGCGGCTTCCGCAAGAACTCCTCCCTGCGCAGCTCCAGCCGCTTCGGCCCCATCCCGATCCTCGGCGACCTCCTCGGCTCGCGCTCCCGCGGCAAGACGATGTCGGACCTGGTGTTCTTCGTCCGGCCGGTGGTGCTCACCAACACGCCGGCGATCGACAATGCGGACGCCTACCGCCGGATCGATACCTGGCCCTCGCGCGACGAGGTCAAGAAGGAGCTGGACCCCGCCTACGTGGCTCCGCCCCGCTCGACCGTCGACCGCCTCCTCGGGAAATGAGCGCCGCCGCGGACCTCCAGGCTCCCGCCGCGGGGCTGCTGCCCGCCGCGCTCGCGGAAAAACTCACGGACGAGCAGCGCCAAGCCCTCGCCGAGGCCCCGCGCGGCCAACGCCTCGCGGCCCTCGCCGCCGCGCTTGCCCGCCCCGAAGCGGAAGTGCTCGCCACCCTCGCCGCGGCGGCCGGGCTGGACGTCGCGAGTAACCTCGAGGCGGACGCCGAGGCCCGCGGGCTGTTGCCGGCCCGCCTCGTCCACGAGTACCAGATCATCCCCCTCCAACTGGCTCGCGCGGGCAGCACGCCCCCGCTGCCGTTGCCGGACCTCGAACGCCCACTCCACCTCGCCGCCGCCTGGCTGCCGGACGCAGATATGGCCGACTGGATCCGCACGTTCACCGCGCGGCCGCTGCGGTGGCACCTCGCGGTACCCGAGCGCGTGCACCAGCTGATCATCGAGAACTTTGGCGTCGGTGCCGGTTCGCTGGAGGATGGGCAGGAGGACTATGTTGCCCCAGCCGCGCAGGCGGCGGCCGAGGAGGTCGTGGACGAAGAGGCGGCCGTGGTACGCTTCGTCACGGACGTCATCTCGCAGGCCGTGGCGGACCAGGCCACCGACATCCATTTCGAGCCGCAAGAGGCACAGCTGCGCATCCGCTACCGGGTCGATGGCCTGCTGGTGCCGGTGCCCGTGCCCGAGAACCTCCTCCGCTTCCAGGACGCGATCATTTCCCGCCTGAAGATTATGGCGCGGATGAACATCTCGGAGAAGCGCCTGCCGCAGGACGGCCGCATCAACTTCCGCGCTGGCGGCGTGACCCTCGACATCCGTGTGTCGACCGTCCCGACGATCTACGCGGAATCGATCTCGCTCCGCCTCCTCAACCAGAAGAAGGAGGCGTACACGATGGACCGCCTCGGGATGAGCGCGGAGGAGCAGGCCGCCATCGGGGAGGTGCTCGACACCCCCCACGGCATCATCCTCGTCACGGGGCCGACCGGCTCCGGCAAGAGCACTTCGCTCAACGCCTTCCTGCGGAAGATCAATTCCACCGACCTCCGCATCATCACCATCGAGGACCCGATCGAGTACGAGGTGCCCGGGGTGAATCAGATGCAGGTGCGCCCCGAGATCGGACTGACCTTTGCGGACGCATTGCGCCACGTGCTGCGGCAGGATCCGGACGTAATCATGGTGGGTGAGATCCGCGATAAGGACACGGCCGAGATCGCGATCCGCGCCTCGCTCACGGGCCACCTAGTGTTCTCGACCCTGCACACCAACGACGCGCCCGGCGCGATCACGCGGCTGGTGGATATGGGTATCGAGCCCTTCCTCGTGGCCTCGGCCATCGAGCTGGTGATCGCACAGCGCCTAGTGCGGCGGCTCTGCCCCGAGTGTTCCCGCCCCGCGCCCATCTCGCGGGTCAAGCTGAACGAAAGCCTAGCGATTTTGGGCTGTGATCCCAAGGAGGCGGTGGACGTGACGGAACTGGCGTCGCCCGTGGGCTGCGACCGCTGCCGAGGCACCGGGTACCGCGGCCGGATCGGCATCTTCGAGATCTTCCGCCTCAACGAGGAGATGCACCAGCTGGTGCTCAAGCGCGAGAGCACGCGGACGCTGGCCGAGTGCGCGCGCCGCCACGGGATGCGCACGCTGGGGCAGAGCGGCTGGGAGAAGGTTCGCCGCGGACACACCACGTTCGACGAGGTGCTGCGGGTCATCACCGTGGTGGAGAAGTGATGCCCCGCTTCGCCTACAGCGGACGCGATCGCGGGGGCCAGCCGGTCACGGCGGAGCTCGAGGCCCCCTCGCGCCGCGACGCCCTGCGCGTGCTGGCCGCCCGGGGCGTGCAGGCGCGGACGGTCGAGGAGCTGGCCGCCGGCAAAACGGTCGCCCGCCGTCCGGCGCAGAACCGGAACGTGCGCGCGCTGACCCGGCGCGAGTGCCTCCCTTTTCTCGAGGCTTTGTACGATCTGGTCCACAGCGGCCTGTCCGCGGGCGAGGCCGTGCGGCTGCTGTCGGTCCGTATCCAGGAGCCGCAGCTTCGCCGTCTTTCCGGCCTGCTCTGGGAACGTATCAGCGAGGGCGCGCCGCTCTCGCGGGCGATGGCGGCGAGTCCCGAAGTCTTCGAGCCTTCGGTCACCAACCTGATCCAAGCGGGCGAGGCGACGGGTTCGCTGAACGATACCCTCGCGCGGATGATTGCGCACCTGACGGAGCAGCGGGAGCTGCGGCGGCAACTGCTCGCGGCACTGGCCTATCCGGCCTTTATGGTGGTGGTGGCGGGCGGGGTGATCGTGTTCTTCCTCGTCTTCCTGCTGCCCCGCCTGAAGACGCTCCTCACCTCTCTCGGCGGTAAGATGCCGGCCTCGACCTCGCTGCTGATCGGGCTCTCCGAGTTTCTGCTCAGCCCGTGGGGCATCGGGCTGGTGGTGGCGGCCATTGCGGGCTTTAGCTCCTTCCTCGGTTGGCGGCGTACGGAGGCGGGGCGCGCGGCGACGGATGCGTGGCTACTCCGGCTGCCGCTGACAGGTCCGTTCGTGGTCGCGCAGACGGTGCTCGCTTTCGCGCAGACCCTGTCGGTGCTGCTGGAGAACGGCATCACGGCGGCGGAGGCGCTGCGGATGACGGAGAAGCAGATCGGTAACACGGTGCACCGCGCGGCCTTCCAAGCGGCGATCGCGCGCGTGCTCGAGGGCGAGGCACTCTCGGCCGCCCTCGGCCGCACCGGCTGCTTCCCGGCGCTCGTCCTCGACCGGCTCGCGGTGGGCGAGAACACGGGCAACGTCGTGCCCAGCCTCAAGCAGATCGCCATCGCCTATCAGAAACGGATTTCCGGGCAGCTGAATGTCTTCACCAAGGTGATCGCGAGCGGCGTGCTGATGGCGGTGTTTGTTTTCGTGGGCTTTATTGCCTTCGCCATCGTCAGCGCCGTCTTCCAGGTCAGCTCCAGCTTCAAGCTCGGCGGGTGAGCGCGGCCCCCGTGGCCGCGCCCGAACCCCGCCTTTGCTCCCCCCGCCTCAAAGGTCGCGGGCGTGCAGGTTGGTGAACGCTCCGCCGGCCGCGGCGGGTACGAGCGCGAACGGGCCCCGCGCCGGAATCCCGGCGGGCAATGCCTCCTCGGCGACCGCGCCGCCTTCGCGTGCGACGCGGACCTTGCCGGCCGCGACCGTCACCGTGAAACGGCTGAATTTCCCCGGTTCCGCCCCGGTCAGACGCACCGGATGGCCCCGCACCAGCACCACGGCTTCCGCGGGCCCGGCCTTAGGGGGCTGATAATCGACGA
>CAIOTK010000086.1 GCA_903861185.1 uncultured Opitutia bacterium
GCAGCTCGCCGGTGGCGGTGACGATGTGATCCGCCGGCACGGTGAGGCGGACGTCGTAGTCGCCGAACTCGAGGGTGAATTCCCCGCTGCCGAGGTACTGCTGGTGCTGCCAGCCGGCGTAGTCGGTGTAGGCCACGAGGCGGGGGAACCACTGGGCGACGGCGTAGAGGGCGTGGCCGTCGGGGAACACCTCGTAGCAGGTGCGGGAAGCGCCGCCGGTGGAAGGGTTGAGCTGGTAGTCCCAGCCGAGGGCGAGCGTGAAGCGGCCGCCGGGGGGGAGCGGAGCGGGCAGGTCGACCCGGAGCATCGTCCCGTGGATGACGTGGGCGAGGGCGCGACCCTCGCCGTCCCGGAGGTCACGCAGGCGGAGGTCGCTGTGGTAGGTCTCGGCGACGAGCAGTTCCTGCAGCGTGCGGTAGGACATCCGGCCGCTCTCCGGGGGCGTGCGGGGCAGCTCGCGGGCGGCGGAGCCGCGGGCGAAGAAGTTCGGGTCGAGCTGGAGCCAGAGGTAGTCGAGCGCGTCGGGGGAGGCGTTGTGGTACGTGAGGCGGGCCTGGCCGGAGAGGCGGTGGGTGGTCTCGTCGAGCGTGGCCTCGATCACGTGGTCGGCGCGGTTCTGCCAGTAGGCGGGCCCGGGGGCGCCCGCGGCGTTCCGCTGCGCGTTGGGGGTCGGGAGGAGCTGCTCCAATTGCTGGAACCGGGCGGCTGGATTGGCGGCGGCGGCGAGCGGGCAGAACGCAAGCAGCAGGGCGAGGGCGCGGGGCGGCGGCATAGCAGGTGCCTACTGTGCCGCGCCCGCCGTCGCCAGCGTGGAGTTGAGGGTAGAGGCGGGTGCGATTCTGCCGTTGCCGGGCCGGTCGCCGGGCCTAGCCTGCCCGCAAATGGTCAAAGGTCAGAAGGTCATCTGCGTGAACGATCTGTTCTCCCCGACGGTGCGGGCGCTCTACAAGCAGCTCCCCGTCAAGGACACGATCTACACCGTGCGCGAGGTGTTCCTCGGGCGGGAGAAGATCGTCAAGGGCGGCGACAGCGCCACGGTCGGCTTGCTCCTCGAGGAGTTGGTGAACCCAAAGGACCCGTTCCACCAAGGGGAGCAGGAGCTCGGGTTTAGCTCGGAGCGGTTTGCGCCGCTCAACGAGCTGCCGGACGAGAAGGCCGAGGTGGAGGAAGTGGTCGCCGTCGGCGGCTGGGCCCCGTTCCCCGGCTGAGCGGGGACGCGGGTCGCGGGTCGCGCGTCGCTCAGACGAGCGACCAGGGGGAGCGCATCGCGCGACCGCGCAGGCGATTGGCCATCGCGTCGCCGACGAACTCCTCCTTCACGGGGTCCCACTTCAGGGGCCGGCCGAGCACCATCGCGATCTGGCCCAAGTTGCACACGGTGGTCGTGCGGTGGCCGATCTCGACGTCCGCGATCGGCTTCTTCCGCGAGCGCACGCAGGCGAGGAAGTTCTCGTGGTGGTCGTTGCTCAGCTCCAGCTGGATCTTCTTTCCGGCGGCCTGCATCTCACGGAGCAGGTCCGGGTTCGAGGCGGTCATCCGGTTGCGCGAGATGTCTACCCAGCCGCGCTCGCCGATGAACCGCGAGGTGCCGCCGCCCTCGTGGCGGGTGCGGCAGGTCATCGGCACGCCGTTGGCGTAGCGCACGGTGAAGTCGACCTTGGTCGCGTTCGAGAACAGGCCGCTGCTGGGGAACTCGCCGCGCCCCTCCACCGCGACCGGGCCGCCCGCGTCCGCATCCATCGCCCACTGGCCGATGTCGAGGTAGTGGGCGCCCCAGTTGGTGACCTGGCCGTAGGCGCTGTCAGAAATGAAGCGGAAGTTGTAATGGCAGCCGAGGGACGAGTACGGGCGCCACGGGCTGGGCCCGAGCCACATCTCCCAGTCGAGGCCGGCGGGCACCGCCTCGGGTTTCCAGTTCGCGCCCACGTGCCGGTTGTTGGGCGGGATGAAGCACTCGATGCGCTCCAGCTTTCCGAGGCCCTGGTTGCGCACGTATTCGGCGACGTCGTGGAACCGCTTCATCGAGCGGTGTTGGGTGCCGTGCTGGGCCACGCGGTTGTATTTGCGGGCGGCGGCGACGACGGCCCGGCCCTCCTCGATGGTGAGGGTCATCGGCTTCTCGATGTAGACGTCCTTGCCGTTGCGCATCGCGTCGATCGCGACCAGCGCGTGCCAGTGGTCGGGGGTGCAGATGAAGACCGCGTCGATGTCCGGCCGGCGGTTCAGCTCCCGGAAGTCGGCGTACGCCTTGCAGTCTTGGGTGCCGTAGGTGCGGTTGACGCGCGCGGCGCCCTCGTCGCGGCGCTCACGGTCGACGTCGCACACGGCGAGGATGCGCACGGTCTCCTGCTCCCCGAGGAGTTTCCCGTAGTGGCTGTCGGCGATGTTGCCGGAGCCGACGATGCCGACGGTGATTTTCCGGCTCGGGGCGTTGGCGCCGCGGAGGCCGGAGGGGAGGATGAGGGGCGCGACAGCGGTGGCGGCGGCGAGGCCGGACTGCTTGAGGAACGCGCGGCGGGCCAGGGGAAGCGAGGGCGTCATACGGGTCAGGCTTTGAGGTGGTCGAGGGCGCGGGCCGCGGCGTCGCGGACCACGGGGGCCTCGGAAGGATTGGCGCGGATGCCGGCGAGGACGGCGCGGACGGTCGTGTCGCCGCGCAGCGCGATGGTGCCGATCAGGCCGGCTTTGGCCGGGCCGGAGAGGGAGCCGAGCGCGTCGCGCAGGGCGGCGTCGGCCTCGGGGCCGGTGACGGGCTGGAGGGCGTAGCGTGCATCCTCCGCGGTCTTGGGATCCTTTAGCAGCGGGGCGAGCACGGGGACGCTGCGCGGGCCGGCGACGAGGGCCAGCATCTGGCAGACGAAGGCGCGGCCAGCGTCGGTGATTCCGGCGAGGCGGAGGGCCTCGAGCAGGCGACCCTCGATGCGCTCGCGATCGGCGGGGAGCGAGTCGAGCACCTGCTCGCGCACGCTCCAGGCGAAGCTGCGGTCGCCGCCATATTCCAGCCGGGTGCAGGCCTCCCAAGGATCGGGCGTGGAGCCGGCGGTGGATTTGCGGTCGGCGCTTCGAGCAGCCTTCTCCGCGTCGGTGGCGGTTTTTTTCCGTTCGCTCATAGGGTGCGGGGGTTGCAGCGGACGGAAGACCCGAACCGCGGCGCCGGCAAGGGCATTCCCGCCGCGGGGTCCCGCTTGCTCCCGGACCCGCGGCGGGCCAACCCTCGGGAATGCCCCGCCCCCTCCTGCTCGCCTGCCTCCTGCTCGTCCCCGGCCTCCGCGCCGCCGCGCCCGCGATCCCCATCAATTACGACGAGGCGAAAGTCCCGCCCTATAGTTTGCCCGACCCGCTCGTGGCTGCCGACGGCACCCCGGTGCGCGACGCGGCCGACTGGCGCGCGCGGCGCCGGCCGGAGCTGCTCGAGCTCTTCGCCCGCGAGGTCCACGGTCGCACCCCCGGTGGCCGGCCCGCCGGGATGCACTGGGAGGTCACCGGCGTCGACCGCACGGCGCTCGGGGGCAAGGCCGTGCGTAAGGAGGTCACCCTCTGGTTTACGGCCCGGCGCGA
>CAIOTK010000087.1 GCA_903861185.1 uncultured Opitutia bacterium
CTCGTGGATATGGGTCACGTGGTGCGTCCCACCTCGCCGGCGGAGGAGGCCTTCGAGCTGCGCGACCGGGAGACCGGGGACGTCAAATGGACCGCGACGCGCGTCGATCTGGTCTTCGGCTCCAACTCGCAGCTGCGGGCGCTGGCGGAAGTTTACGCCGAGTCCGGGGCGGAAGCGAAGTTCGTCCGGGACTTCATCGCCGCCTGGAACAAGGTGATGAACGCGGATCGCTTCGAACTGGCGCGCTGAGTCCGGGCGGGGTCATCGGTCCCGCCGCTCTCCGGCCCCGTCCCGAGACGGGGCCGTTTTGTTTTTCGCTCCGCCCGCTCCCTCCGGGCTTGCCAGCTTGAGGTGGGAAAACGAGAACGGCGCTGCGTGCTCCTACCCCTGCCGCTGCTCCGGGCCTTGCTGGGCCTCTTTGCTTCCGTCGCGACCTTGGCCGCCGCGCCGCGGCCCAACCTCATTGTCATCCTGACCGATGATCAGAGTTGCCGTGCCGTGGGTTACGAGAACCCGGAGGTCCGGACGCCCCGGATCGACGCCCTGGCCCGCGGGGGCACCATCTTAACGCGGGCCTTCGCGGCTAGTCCGATCTGCGCGGCGAGCCGGGCCTCCCTGATGACCGGGCTCTTCCCGCAACAGCACGGCCTGATCGCCCTGCAGACGGCGGCCTTTGCGCCCTACCGGCGCGGCGGGGCGCAGGCGGCGCAGGCGTTGGCGGCCAGACTGGCCGAGGCGGGCTACGCCACGGGATTCTTCGGCAAATCGCATTTGGGAGCGCCGGCGGACTACGGCTTTGGGGCGGGCCGGGAAATGGGCTACGACTCCGCGCCGATGTTTGCGGCCGCAGCGGAGTTTGTGCGGGCCCAGCGCTCCTCGGGCCGGCCGTACTTCCTCTGGATCGCACCCCACGAGCCCCACGTGCCGCTCTATCCCGAGCCGGAGTGGCTGGACCAGTACCCGCGGGACTCCGTTTCCTTGCCGGCGAACTACCGCCGGGAGCCGATGGCGGAGAGCCTGAACAATCAGGGGCTGCCGGGGGAGCGGGTCCACCGCGACTCCGGTTATCGGCGGAATATCGGCGAGGTGCCGGCGGGGCCCCCGCGGGATGAGGAGACGATGCGGGCCTTCACCCGGGCCTATTATGCGGTGACCAGTCGTCTGGATGCCGAGGTCGGGCGCTTCGGGGACCTCCTGCGCGACTTGGGGGAGATTGAGCGTACGGTCGTCTTTTTCCTCTCCGACAATGGCTACCATCTGGGTTCCCACGGGCTGGGGAACAAGATCACGATGCACGAGGAGTCGGTCCGCATTCCCTGCTTCGTCTGGGGCGCGGGCATCCCGGCCGGTCGCCGGAGCGATGCCTTGGTCAGCTCCCTCGACCTTTATCCGACTCTCCTGGAGCTGGGGGGCGCCAGCCCGCCGCCGATCCTGCCGGCCGGCCGTTCGCTGGCCCCCCTGTTGACCAAGTCGGAGCCCTGGCCGCGCCAAGTGGTCCACAGCGAGTGCGTGGGCGTGGGCGGCAAGGCCGGGCAAGGACATCGGATGGCCCGCGATCAGCGCTGGAAGCTGGTCCTGAGCGACGCGGACGAGGAGTTCCTTTTCGATCTCACGACGGATCCCCACGAGCTGCGCAATCTCCGTGGGGACGCCGCGGCCGCGCCGGAGCTGCGTCGCCTGCGGGGCGAACTTGCCAGCTGGATGCGGTCGCAGCGCGATCGACCTTACCCCTCGTTTCCTTGAAGCTATGAAGCTCCCATCCGCCCCCCACCGGCCCAGTCGCCCCGCGTATGTGACCCTGCTGCTTGCCAGCGCGGCGATGGCGGGAGGACAGGCCGTGACGCCGCCGGCCACCGCGCCGATCGCGCAGGCCGGCGACCCGATTGTCCTCTCCCCGTTCCAGGTTGGTTCGGAGAGTGAACGGGGCTACCAATCCACGGCCATCTTGCAGGGTGGCCGGGGCCGCATCGACCTCGCGGATGTGGCCGGCCAGGTACAAGTGTTCACCAAGGATTTTCTGGACGATATCGCCGCTAACACCACCGATGAGGCCTTCCTCTTCTCGGCGACCACGCAGACCTATTTCGATAATGTGAACGGGAACGGGGATTCCCGGCCGGGCTCCCGCAACATCGCCGATGACGCCGGCAACTCCCGCGGCTTGGGCAACGTGGACCGCACCCGAAATTATTTCCGGACCACCATCGAGACTGACGCCTACAACACGGAGCGCTTCAGCCTCGTGAGCGGGGCCAATGCGGTCCAGTTCGGACTTGGCGGTGCGGCCGGTACGGCGGAAAGCAGCACCCTCCGGGCAAACCTCGCGCGCAGCCGGTTGCGGCTGCAGTTGCGGACCGACAGTCACGGCTCGGAGCGGGTGGTGTTGGATGCCAGCCAGGTGATCCTGCCGCGCCGCTTGGCGCTGCGGGTGGCGACGCTCCGGGAAAACCGGGAATTCTTCATCCAGCCGGGCTACGAGGACAACCGCCGCGCCTTCGTCACGCTGACCTACCAGCCCTTGAGCCGGACCACCCTGCGCATTGAGGGTGAGTATGCCCATCGCCGGGACGCCCGCCCCACGACCGCCCTGCCGCGCGATGCAGGCTACCTCTATTGGCGGGATCAGCAGCGCGCAGGTACGCCGCAGGTGTACCTGAACCGGGCAGCCTCTGCCCCGACGGCGGGTCGCCCCCCGGCCCCCGCCTACGTGATGACCGATGGCACCTCGCGCGCCTACGCCTACAGTCCCAAGTCGTTGCTCTACGTGCTGCCCCAGAACTCGGTGCCCGGATTCACCCAGTTCCAGGACGTCCGCAACTCCGTGTTCGTGAACATTGCGGACGGCGGGGCCACCTCCGGCAACACCCAGACGCTGATCGATCCGGGACTGCCCCTGTACACCAACACCGCAGGCTGGTCGCGGTACAACTTCCGCCGCAGCCGGAATGTTACGGCCACCCTGGAGCAACAGATCGCGGACCGTACGTTCCTGGAGTTCGGCGCTTCCTACGAGTTTTACCGCAACCAGACCGCCCAGCTGTTCGCGAACAACCAGTACGACATCCTGGTGGACATCAACCGGTTCCTGCCGGACGGCGCCACCGCCAACCCCCTCTACGGCCGGCCCTACCTAGAGGCGAATAATTCAACCGGCCAGGGCAACTGGGCGGACTTTTTCCTGTATCAGTACCGGGCGGTCGCCACCCACGATCAGGACCTCTCGCGGGACGCCGGCTGGATCCGTCATTTGGGCCGGCATCGGCTCGCCTTCTTCGCCAGCTATGAGGACTCCTCCACCTACACGCTCGCGCAGTTGCGCAACCTGATCATCGGCAAGCCCAGCTTCCTCTCGCCGGCAGCCCGCGACAACCCGCTCCACGTCGATCGCGTTCTCTATCTGCGGCAGTATCTCCCGGCCATTGGGGCCAGCACCAACCCCCACGATTACGGCATCGCGGCGCTCACCCAGTATGGGGACCTGATGGAGACGATGTGGTTCACCACCGCAGCCGGGGAGCGCTTCGGGGTCACCGCCTTCGAGAACCCGGTGGGCGGGGTAGGCACCGCTCCTTCCGCCAACCGGCTCCAGCGCGGCTCCCTAGCCTCTTCGACCTCGAGCAGCTTCTTCCGCAACCACCTGGTCGCGAACCTAGGTTTGCGCTACGACCGGGTTCGGAACTCCAACTTCGGCTCTTTCCAGCCGATCCTCTCCGACGGGCCGCCCACGCCGCAAAACCCGTTGGGCACCGGGTTCCGGGCCTACGCGGACTTTCGCCAGAAGGAGCCGCCCTCGGTCTGGACCCCCTACCGGACCGCCACCCGCTTCAATTACGGTCTCGTGCTCCGGCCCCCCGGTGGCTTCGCACGCTGGCTCTCGTTCGGTTACGACTATTCGCGCAACGCCTCGCTCAACGAGGTGGCCGTGGTCCGGGACGTGAACGGCACCGTGTTGGAGTCACCCTACGGTGAGTCACGCGAGTACAGCATCCGGCTCCGGCTGCTGGAGGATCGCCTGAACCTGAAGGTCAATTACTTCAACTCGCTCAACCGGAACATCACTCTGGCGGACAGTGGGCTCCGGCAGAACCTGATCCTCTTCGAACAGCAGCTGTATCAGCTGGATGCGCGATACCCGATCAACCCCCTATTTGCCGAGACGCGTAATCCGTTGGTTGGGGAGTTTCGCCTGCCGGGTGATCGCAACAGCCGCGGGATCGAGGCCGACCTGACCTTCAACCCCACGCGGGACTTCCGGCTCTTCTGGAACCTGGGCCGCACCTATACCCGGCTGGACGACCTTTCCGCCCAACCGTGGCTGGATTATCTCGCGGCTAGGCTGCAGGTCTGGCGGAACTTCGGCGGCAACTGGTCCACGACCCCCTACGACAACCTGCGTAGCGTGGAGTCGGCGCACACCCAGCTGATTCAGGGCCCGTTGGACGACATCGCGGCGAGCCTCGGGGAGCAGGGAGGCAACGCGCAAACCTGGCGCTCAAGTCTGGTCGCCACCAAGAGCTTCTCGTCCGGCTGGCTGCAGGGCGCGGCCCTGAGCGCGAACTTCCGTTACCGCGGGGCCTCCATCATCGGGTTCCCCACGAAGCTGGACGCCAAGGGCCGGGTGCGCACCGACCGCGATAACCCTTACCGTTCGGAAGCGTACATCCTGACCGGCCTGATGGCCAACTACCGTTTCCGCGCCGGCTACGGCACGGCTGCCCGCCTGCAGCTGAACGTGAACAATGTCTTCAACACCGAACGC
>CAIOTK010000088.1 GCA_903861185.1 uncultured Opitutia bacterium
CCGGAAGGGCCCGGAGGGTGGGGGAGCGTGGCGACCGGGCGGACCGCGGGTCAACCGGTGAATCGGCCCGCGCCGCGCCCGGGCGCCGCGGTGGATGCAAAAGCACAGGATTTTCGCCACTTCGCCATTTTTCCGGGGTGCCCCCGGGAGTTATCCTCCCTGCGCCCCGGACCCGCGTTCCACGCGCGTCCCTTCCCCCCAAACCCCGACCCCCTATGCGCCCTGCCTCCCGTCTGCCTTTGCTCCTCGTTCTGCTGGGGACCGTCCCGGCGCCGGCCCAGGTCAGCCCCGCCGCGCCGCCCGCGGCTGCGGCCCCGGCGGTCGTGCTCTCGCCGTTCGTCGTCGATACCACCGCGGACCGCGGCTACCAGGCCTCCTCCACGCTCGCCGGCAGCCGCATCAAGACGGACCTCAAGGACGTGGCCGCCTCGGTGACCGTGCTCACCAAGGAGTTCATGGACGACCTCGGGGCCAACGACGTGAACGCGGCGATGGCCTTCGTCGGCGGGGCGGAGAACCCGGCGACCACGCACTTCGAGCAGGTCGGCACGCTCGGGGCGGTGAACGGCTACGTGGGCACCGACTTCGGGGACAACAACAACAACGTCGCCTCCCTGCGGGTGCGCGGGCTGGGCGGCGCGACCAACACCCTCGACTTCATGCCGGTGCTCGGCTCCACCGACCGTTACAACATCGAGCGGGTGGAGTTCCTGCGCGGGGCGAACTCGGTGCTCTTCGGCCTGTCGTCCCCCGCCGGCCTGCTCAACTCCACCTCCAAGGTGGCCGGCCTGGCGCGGCGGTCCTCGACGATCGAGGTGAAGGTCGACCAGTTCGGCTCCCACCGCGCGCTCCTCGACCACAACGAGGTGCTGCTGCCGGGCCGCCTCGCGGTGCGCGCCGTCGGGCTGTACAACGACCAGCGTTACCGGGTCGAGACCGCCTTCGCCCGCGACCGGCGCGCGTTCCTTACCGCGACGTACCGGCCCTTCCGCGACACCGTGGTGCGCGCCTCGGCCGAGCGCGTGGAGAACTTCGGGCGCCGGCCCAACTTCCGCACGCCGCAGGACAACGTCTCCGAGTGGCTCGAGGCCTACAACCGCTACGCGCCCCAGCTCTCCCCGGCCCAAGTCGCGCAGGCCTTCTACTGGGACCCCACCGTCACGCCCGGCAACGCCCCCGCGTCCACCTTCACCCTCGCCAACGGCACGACCGTCAACCTCGGCCTGATCCGGCGCCCGCTCGACTCGAACGCCCTCGGCACCGCCTTCATCTACAGCGGTAACGGCGACTGGACGAGCCTGCTGGGCAACGTGGTCACGCTGTTCGGGGCCCGCACGATCACCGGCGCCGCGGGTTCGCCCGCGAGCCAGTTCGCCCGGACCGGCGCCGCCCGCGAGAATGACGCGCGCTTCTCGGCCGACCCGCAGGTCACCCGCAAGGGCATCTTTCCCTACGACACCGTCGAGCTCGGCGCCCTGCCCGGCAACTGGCGCCGCGAGCAGGTCCGGCGGTTCAGCGTCACCCTGGAGCAGCGGCTGGCCGAGGGCCTGCACGTCTCGGCCGCGGTGCAGCGGGAGGAGCAGCGGCGAGACCAGTACTTCGCGATCATCGCGCAGACGCACCAGATCCAGGTCGACATCAACCAGAAGCTGCCCGACGGCCGCGCGAACCCGAACTTCCTCCGGCCCTTCATCTACGGCCGCAACATCGCCGAGCGCGCCGACACCGAGGCAACCAACTACCTCCTCCAGGCCAACTACGACTTCGATTTCGCGAAGCGGACCCGCGCGCTGGGCTGGCTCGGCTCGCACCGCCTGAGCGGCGTCCACACGCGGTCCGAGTCCGACAGCTACGGCACGCGCTGGCACTACCAGGTCGAGAGCGACCTCCCCGGCGTGCTCCCGGCGGCGGAGACGGGCGCCAACGCCACCGGCCAGTCCTCGCGCTGGGCGATGCAGCTCTGGTACGTCGGCGACGCGGTGAAGGTGGGCGACACCGCCCTGCGCCTCACCGGGTTCCCCGACGACGTCGCGCGCCACGTGAACCGCTCCTACGACTACCTCTACTTCAACAACCTCGTGACCCCGGGCGCGTGGCAGCGCTCGCCGGCGCAGATCCGGGTGGGCGAGGGGCTCATCCCGAACGCCGCCATCCGCACCTGGTCCCAGCTGAAGAACTCGGGCACCGGCTTCTCGCTGCAGAGCTTCTTCTGGCAGAGCCGGGTCGTCACCCTGCTCGGCTGGCGGCGCGACGAGGTCGAGCCGTTCCTCGGCACGCTGAAGCCGGCCAGCCAGTTCCCGTTCCCGGCCCTGCCCGGCGCGAGCCGCGCGGACTTCCTGCCCCCGAGCCGCACCTACCGCAACGAGCGCGACACCACGACGCAGAGCCTCGTGTTCAAGGTCACCGGCCAGCTCCGGGTGTTCGCGAACCGCTCGGAGAACTTCGCGGCCACCAGCCCGCGCCAGGACAACCTGTTCCGCCCGATCGCCCCCGCCAGCGGCCGGACCGAGGAGTTCGGCGCCGGCGCGGCCCTCTTCGGCGGCAAGCTCGATCTGAAGCTGACCCGCTTCCAGTCGTCGCAGCTCTACACCACGAACCAGACCGGCGTGGCGCAGCTCAGCATCCCGGCCTTCGAGGCCAACCTCTACAACGCGCTGATCGCCGCCGGCCGCGGGTCCGAGTGGAGCACCATCGGGCTGAACGGCCCGACCAACGCCCCCTACGCCCTGCCGAACGGCGCGGCCGCCACTCGGGACGGTGTCGCGAAGGGGCACTCGCTCGAGATCTACTTCCAGCCGTCCCGCAACTGGAACGTTTACGCCAGCATCGACCAGCTTGAGCAGACCGCGACTAACCTGAGCCGTGAGGCGACGGACTTCCTCAACGCGCGCGCCGCCTACTACCGGAAGTACTTCGACGAGGGCCTGCGCCTGAACGGCACCACGGCCGCCGCGTCCTCCTCCGAGTTGCTGCGGGACAACTTCGCCAACTCGGTCGTCTCCCGCTACGCCAGCGAGATCGCGACCGAGGGCACCTCCAACCGCGGCGTCGCGCCCTGGAGCGCCAAGCTGGTCGGCCGCCACGCCTTCACCGAGGGCCGCCTGCGGGGGCTGGTCCTCGGCACCAACCTGCGCTGGGAGTCGAGCAAGGTGGTCGGCTACGCCAACACGACGAAGGTCCTGAGCATCGGCGGGCTGCAGAACCACCCGGTGATCGTGAGCGACGTGGCGCGCGAGTACCGCTCCGATCCGGTCTTCGCCGGCGGCGCGTTCGCCAGCTACTCCCGGCGGATCCTCGGCAACAAGGCGCGCTGGAAGGTGCAGCTCAACGCCCAGGACCTCTTCAGCAAGGTCGGCCTGCGGGTGATCGCCGCCAACGGCGACGGGTCCCCCATCTGGGCGATGTCCTCGTCCCGCGCCTACGAGCTGACCAATACGCTCGAGTTCTGAACCCGGTGGCCGCGGCGGACGGTCCGGTTCGCCCGCCGCGTTCGCGCGCCCGCCTCCTTTCCCATGACCGCCACCCTCCGCCTCGTCCTCTGTGCCGCCGGCCTCGCCGCCGTCGCCTCCGCCCAGCCGGCCTCCGCCCCGGCCGTGGTGCTTGACCCGTTCACCGTCAAGTCCGACGCCCTCGAGGGCTACCGCTCCCAGTCCAGCGCCAGCGGCCTGGGCTTCACCCTGCCGCTCGAGAAGGTGCCGATCCCGCTCGTCGTCCTCACCCCGCAGTTCCTCGCCGACAGCGGCGCGGTGAAGGTGGAGGACGCGCTGCGCTATGTCAGCGGCGTCACCAACACCGGGCGCACGAGCAAGGAGGAAAGCTACGCGATCCGCGGCTTCGCCACGTCCAACCTCCTGCGCGACGGGGAGCCGTTCAACACCGCCACCGACCGTTCGATCCTCGAGCGCGTCGAGGTGCTCAAGGGCCCGGCCGCGATCATTTACGGCACCGCCGACCCCTCCGGCCTAGTGAACATCGTCCAGAAGCAGGCCCATTTCCGGACCGAGTCGATCCTCGAGGTGATGTACGCGGAGTATGGCTCGCACCAGGCGCTCCTGGACCACAACCAGGCCTTTGCGCGCGCCGGCGACTGGCACGGTGCGGCCCGGCTGGTCCTGTCGCGCTCGCGCGAGGGTTTCCCGCGCGCGAACGAGTTCCGTGACCGCACCCTCGCGGCGGGCACCGCGCGCGTGGAGTACGGCCGCGACACCGTTCTCGAGGGCCGGGTGAACTGGTCGCGGGAGGACGGCCGGATCAACCGCATCCAGACCCCCTTCCGCAACACTGGCGAGGGCGGCAGCGTCTTCGCGCGCGGCTTCGTCCCGATCCTCCGGGATTTCACCTTCGTGACCCCGCACGACGACTGGGACCACGAGGACAAGGGCTACAGCCTGCGCGTCGTCCAGCACGTGGGGCCCGCCACCACGGTGACGGCCTCGTGGACCGACTCCGAGATCGACGCGGTGCATTACTTCAACATCGGGATGGGCCGGATCGGGGCCAACGCGCAGGGACAGTATGTGGTCAACCCGGCGCGGATGATCGTGGAGCCCCGCAAGACCGACCACCGCGGGCTCTCCTTCAAGCTGCTGCACACGCTCAGGCTCGGCCGGTCCGAGCACAAGCTATCGGCCGGGTTCCGCGACAACCGGGACACCAATTTCGGCTACGCCTACTTCGACAGCCGGGTGTTCGCCAACGCGGCCACCGTGATCGCGGACGCCGGCGGGCCGAAGGCGGTCACCTTCCCGGGGGTGCCGCGGTCCGTTTTCAGCCTCAACGATCCCTTCGCGACCCCGATCACCGGGGTAGCCTCGAACACCAACCCGGACCCGGTGCTGGTGCGCAGCGCGTACGTGACGGACTACGCGACATTCCTCGACGGGCGCCTGAGCCTGCTGGCGGGCGCGCACCGCATCGACATCCGTTCGCAGGGGAAGACGGCGACGTCGCCCCAGTTCGGCGCGATCCTCGAGCTCGCCCGCGGCTACAACCTCTACGCGCTCACCTCGAACTCCTTCCGGCCGAACGGCCCGGCCAGCACCGTCAACCCCGCGCTCGGCTTCCTGGACCCCGAGAAGGGCGCGGGCCGCGAGCTCGGCCTCAAGTTCAATCCCCCCGGCGGCTCCCTCTCCGGGACGCTCGCCTTCTACCGCATCACCCGCGAGAACATCGTCCAGTTCCTCGGCGGTGTCTTCACCCAGAACAACAACATCCCCAGCGGCGAGGAGATCTCCAAGGGCCTCGAACTTGACCTCGTCTACACGCCCACGCCAAACCTCTCCGTGATGGCCGCGTACGCCTACACCGACGCCTACGTGAGCAAGAACGTGATCACGACCGACGGGAACAGCCCGGACGATAACCGGGACGGCGTCGCGGACATCATCGGGCTGCCCAAGGAGGGCGTGGCCAGGCACGATGTCCGCCTCTGGGTCAGCTACGCGTGGACCCGGAACTCGCCGCTCGCGGGGCTTTCGCTCGGCGGCGGCTACACGTGGCGGCAGGGGCCGATCCAGCAGTTCCCCACCTACATCCACCGCTTCATCCGGCAGGAGAGCGATCCGGTGCGGCTCGACCTGTTCGTCGGCTACCGGGCGAAGTGGGGCGGCCGCGAGACCGGCCTGCGCCTGAACTGGCAGAACGTCACCAACGCGGACTACCGTGACCGCCGGGGCTACTTCGTCGCCCCCTCCACCCTGCAGTTCTCCGCCGAGACCCGCTTCTAGGTCTTCCGCCCCCGTCCGGTTCCCTCGTGAGTTCCTCCCCCTCCTCCCCGCCGCCGAACATCCTGTTCGTGATGACCGACCAGCAGCGGTTCGACACGATCGCCGCGCTCGGCCACCCGCACGTCCGCACGCCCAACCTCGACCGCCTCGCCGCCCGCGGGGTCGCCTGCACCAACGCGTACTCGACCTGCCCCGTCTGCGTCCCGACGCGCTACTCGCTGATGACCGGCTGCGAGCCGTCGCGCACGAGCTGGTTCGGCAACTGGTCGCCCGGGGACCGCGTGCCGGAGCGCTGCGGGCCCTACCTCGCGCGGACGCTGGCGGATCAGGGCTACCGGACCTGGGGCCTCGGCAAGTTCCACACCGAGCCCCGGCACGAGCCGCTGGGCTTCGCGGTCCACGAGTACAGCGAGGAGCTCTGGCCCACCGAGGCCGAGTTCCTCGGCGACGACTACGTCCGGTGGCTGCGCGCGCGCGCGCCCGCCTTCGCCCACCTGGAGCAGGTGCACGGGGAACGAAGCGAGATGTACTACGTGCCGCAGGCGCGGCCGATGCCGCCGGAGCTCACGGTCGAGGCTTGGGCCACCGGCCGCGCCCTCGAGGAGCTCGCGCGGCCGGATCCCCGGCCCCAGTTCGGGTTCGTTTCCTACGTCACCCCGCACCCGCCCCTCGCGCCCCCGATCCCGTACAACCGGCTCCACGACCCCGACGCGATGCCGGACCCCGTCCTCGGGGACCCGGAGATCGACGCGGCCGACGACTACCTCGCTTGGATGAACCACGCCGTCTGGGCGGAGGACATCCCGGCGTCGCACGCGCGGCGCATCCGGGCGCGGTATTACGGCTCGATCGCTTTCCTCGACGCGTGCATCGGCCGGCTGCTGGACGCGGTCGAGGCGCGGCCGGATGCCGCGAACACGCTGATCTGCTTCTTCTCCGACCACGGGGACCATCTCGGCGATCACCGCGCCTGGCAGAAGGAGGGGTTCTTCGAGGCCTCGTGCCGCGTGCCGCTGCTCGTCAGCTGGCCCGCCCGGCTGCCCGCCGGCCGGCAACACGCGGGCTTCGCGACGCTGACTGACCTGTTCGGCCTCGCGACCACCGCCGCCGGCAAACCCGAGCTGCGCGACGGCCGCGACCTGCTGGGAGCGCTGCGCGGCGAGGGTCCGGCCCGCGACGTCGTCTTCGGGGTCTTCGGCACGCCGGGGACCCGGCAGTTCAAGTGCATGGTGCGGCGCGGCGACTGGAAGTACCTCTGGTTCGCCAATGGCGGCCGCGAGCTGCTCTTCAACCTGCGCGCCGACCCCGGGGAAGCCCGGAACTTCGCCGCCGCCTCGCCCGAGGTCCTCGCGGCGCTCCGCGCCGAGGCGGTCCGCACCCTCGCCGAGCGGCCCCTCTCGGCCCCGGCGGTGGTGGACGGCGCCCTCAAGGTGCTGCCCTTCGCGCCGTTCCCGCGGACGCGCATCAAGCAGTTCGCGCGCGGCGTCACCGACTTCGGCCAGCCCGCCGCCCCCCGATGAACCCCCCGGCGCCGTCGTCCGCCCCGCCCGCCCCGCCGCTCGGCGCCGGGACGCGCGCGGCCTACGGCGCCTCCGCCTTCGGCGAGAACCTGGCGATCAACTCGATCAACCAGCTCGCGAACGCGGTCTTCAACCTGACCCTCGGCGTGCCGCTCCTGCTGGTTGGCCTCGCGCTGTCCCTGCCGCGGCTGATCGACCTCTTCCTCGACCCGCTGGTGGGCGACGCGAGCGACCGCCTGCGCTCGCGCTGGGGCCGGCGCCGGCCCTTCATCCTCGTCGGGGCGCTGGCGTGCGGCGTGGTGGCGGCCGGGATCTGGTTCTTCCCGGAGGGCCGCTCGACCACCTTCTATTTCTGGTGGCTGCTGGGCGGCTGCGCGGCGATGTCGGTCGCGTACAGCCTCCTCATCGTGCCCTACGGCGCCCTCGGGCTGGAGCTGGCCGCGGATTACCACGAGCGCACGCGGCTGATGGGCGTGAAGTCGATGTTCCACAAGGCCTCGGGCATCGTGAACCAGTGGCTGCTGAAGTGGGTGCGGGACGCCGGCGCGGGCAACCTGGTCGCGGGCGGCCGCGTGTGCGCCCCGCTCGTGGGCCTCGCGGTGGCCGGGCTCGGCCTGCTCACGGTGTGGCGCGTCCGCGAACGCCCCGTCGCGCCCGCGGCGGCGCCCGCCCCGCGCCTCGGCCTGCGCGAAAGCTGGCGGCTGACCCTGCGCCAGCCGGATTTCCGCCGGCTGGTGCTCGCCCAGGTCCTCATCTATATGAGCTTCCTCGTCATCGACACGACGGGGTTCTACCTGAACGTGTTCTATGTCCACGGGGGCCAGATGGGCGCGGGCGCCGCGATGAAGGGCTGGTACGGCACCGCCTTCCAGCTCAGCGGCCTCCTGGCGGTCCCGCTCATCGTACGCCTCGCGCGCCGGATCGGGAAAAAGGAGGCGTTCCTCGCCTGCACCGTCACGATCGCCCTCGGCGGCGCGGCGAAGTGGTTCTGCTACGTGCCCGGCGCGGGCTGGTGGCTCCTGCTGCCGTCCGCGCTGATGGGGCCGGGGCTGGTCGCGGTGATGGTGCTCACGCCCTCGATGACGGCCGACCTCTGCGACGTCGAGGCGGCCCGGAGCGGGGTGCGGCGCGAGGGGGTGTTCAACGCGGTGCTCGCGTGGTCGCTCAAGGCGGCGCTCACCGGCTCGATCCTCCTCGCCAACGTGGTCCTGCACCTCGCCGGCTGGGACACCGCGCGCCAGGCGGCACAGGACGAGGGGACCTTCCTCGCGATGCGGGTGACCTTCGCCGGCGGCACCGTGGTCCTGGCGGGGATCGCGGCGGTGATCATCCACCGCTATTCGCTGACCGCGGAGGACGTCCGGGCCGCGCAGGCGCGCGCGGCGGCCGTCGCGGCGGGTTGAACGCCCGGTGCCTCCCGCCCCCCGTCCTCTCCCCGTGAAACGGCGCGTCCCCGCACCCGAGGTCAGCGGGCGCGCGGCCGAACCGGCGGTGTGCCGCTCCGGGCTGTTCCAGTTCGCGGCCCACCAGACCTTCGCCAATGGCCGCGTCGAGAGCCGGGGCCTGTTCTGGGGCAAGGGCGGGCACGGGCGGTTCGAGGTCGACGGCGTGGCCTACACCCTCGGCCCGCAGGACCTGTTCGTCCTGCCGTGGGGCCGGCGCATCACCTACCTGCCGGCGGAGGAGGAGCCGATGTTCACCGCGCACGTCCACCTCGTGCCGTGGTACCGGCCGGGCGCGCCCTGGGTGGCCAACGTGCCCCACGAGGCCGCCGAACCCGAGGCGGGCTCCCCGGACCGGGCGGACTGCGACTGGCCGGAACTGCGGGGCGTGGTGCGGCTGCGGCTGGCGCCCGACGAGCCGCTCGGGCGGCTGATCGACTACACCGTGCGCTGGTACCGCGAATCCGGCCGCGAGGAGGCGGAGGCGCGGGCGCTGGGCCGGCTGCTGGTGGCCGAGCTGCGGCGCAAGGCGGCCCGCCCGGCGCGCGCGGCCGGGCCGTTCCCGGAGGAGCTGCAGCGGCTCGTCGCCCACGTGGAGCGCGGGTTCCACCTCGGGCCACGGATCGAGGAGCTGGCCGTGCTGGTGGGCCGGAGCCGTTCGCACGTGCTGAAGCTCTTCCGCCGCCACACCGGCACTTCCCCGCGCGAGTTCCGGGCGCGCAACGGCACGTTCGCGTCCCCGCGCCAGCCCTCCCGGCACTCGCGGCAGCCGCCGGGGCCCGGCGCCTGAGGCCGGCGGCCAAGGTTCGCCAACCGGCCTGCGATCCGCCTCGCTTGGACAATGGGTTCCCCCGACGGCCTCATCCTGCTCGATCCCTTCCCGCGCCGGCTCGACCGCATCTTCGACGCCCCCACCCGCGCCCGCCTCGAACGCTTGGGCCGCGTGCTCTGGCACGACGGTTCGCCCGCCCCCGCCTCCCACCTGGACGCGCACCTGCCGGACGCCGTCGCCCTGATCGGTCAGTCCCCGCTCGACCGCGCCCGCCTCGACCGCGCGCCTCGGCTCCGGGTGGTGTTCAACGTCGAGAGCAACTTCCTGCCGAACATCGACTACGCCGAGTGCCACCGCCGCGGGATCCCCGTGCTCTCGACCGCGCCGGTCTACGCCCGCCCGGTGGCCGAGATGGCCCTCGGGATGGCGATCTCCCTCGCGCGCCGGATGCACGAGGCCGACGCCGCCCTGCGCGCGGGCCGGGAGCGCAAGGACGACAACCACGACTCTTTCCTGCTCCACGGGAAAACGCTCGCGCTGGTCGGCCACGGTAACCTCGGCCGCGCACTCGTCCCGCTGCTGCGGCCTTTCTCGCCGGAGCTGCTGGTGCACGACCCGTGGGTGCACCCGGCGGTGCTGCGCGAGCAGGGCCTCGTGCCGGCGGGGCTCGACGAATGTTTTGCGCGGGCGCGGGTGGTCTTTCTGCTGGCGGCGAGCACCAATGAGAATGCGGGCCGGATCGGCGCCGCGCAGTTCGCGCGGATGGCGCCCGGCGGGGTGATCGTCCTCGCCAGCCGCGCGGAGCTGGTGGACTTCCCGGCGCTGCTGGCGGAGGCGCGTTCCGGCCGCCTGCGCGTGGGAATCGATGTTTGGCCCGAGGAGCCGATCCCGCGCGACGAGCCGGGGCGCACCGTGCCCAACACGCTCCTGCAGGCCCACCGGTGCGGCAGCGTGCCGGAGATCCAGCCGCTGATCGGCCAGCTGGTGGCCGACGACCTGGAACTCATTCTGGCGGGCCTGCCGCCCCAGCGTTGCCAGCCGGCCCGCCTCGAGACCGTGGGCCGCATCCGCAGCCGCCCCGTGGGCGCGTGGTCCCTAGGCGCCACCCCGCCGCCCGGCCGGACGGGGTAAGCTGCGGCGTGCCGGGAAACCGCGATTTCCGGGGTTTTCCGGCGCGGGGAGAGCCCCCGGGCGCCCCCGGGTCGGGAAAAGGGCTTAAACGCGAAGGAATCGGCCTCGGGCGGGGGCGGTTGCAGGGTTCAACCTGACCCCTTACCCGGGGTCCCGGGCGACCAACGGCGTGGACCTGGTCCTGTAGTGCGGGCCGGCGGACGCGGCCCGGTTGGCGCGCGCCTTGCCCGCGGATTCGACCGCTGGGCTGACATCGTTTGGTCGGGTCCCCGCCCACGCGGCTTTGCCGCCCGGTTGACGTCGCGCGCCCGGGCGCCTTGCTCGCGGTTCAACGTGCCCTGCCCCCGGAACCCCTCCGCTTCGCCCGACCCTTCCGGCCGCGACCGCTGTCCCTTCGCCCTTGGGCTGGTGCTGGCCGCTCTGGCGGTGCGCGCCGTCGCCGGTGAACCTGCGTTCTCCGACCCGGCTCCCCCCGCGGTCGCGGCGGGCCCCGCGGCGACCGCGGCCGTACCCGCCGCCAACCCGGAGGTGGTGTTTCGCGCGCCGCCGCGCCCGCTGGCGCCGGGTGCGCGGATTGCGGACTGGCCGCACTTCCTCGGTCCGGCGCACAACCAGACGTCCGCGGAGACCGGCCTCCGCGCTGACTTTCCGCCGGGCGGTCCGGCCCTGGTTTGGGCGATGCCCAAGGGGGAGGGTTACGCGGCCCCGGTGGTGGCCGGCGAACGGCTGGTGCTGTTCCACCGGGTGGGTGGCGAGGAGGTCGCCGAGTGTCTCCACGCACTCGACGGGCGGCGCTTCTGGCGGGTCGCCTACCCGACTACTTACCGCGACCGCTATGGCTACAATCCCGGCCCGCGGGCTAGCCCAGCGATCTCCGGCGGACGGGTCTTCACCTTGGGCGCCGAGGGCCGCCTGCAGTGCGTGGACCTCGCTTCGGGGCGCGTCGAGTGGCGGCGCGACCTACACGCGGAGTTCCGTGTGCCCCGTAATTTTTTCGGCGTCGGGGCGAGCCCGCTGGTGGTGGGCGACGTCGTGATCGTGCAACTCGGGGCGCCCGGCGGTCCGGGCGTGGCGGCCTTCGAGGTGGCGACTGGGCGGCTGCGGTGGGGCGCCGAGCGCGAATGGGGCCCCAGTTACGCCACGCCCGTGCCGGCGACCTGGGGCGGCCAGCCGCGGGTGCTGGTCTTCGCCGGCGGGGAGAGCCGTCCTCCGACCGGGGGCCTGTTGGTGCTGGATCCCGCGACCGGCGCGGTCGACGCCCGTTTCCCTTGGCGCGGCACGCGCTACGAGTCGGTCAACGCGGCGGCGCCGGTCGTGTTGCCCGAGGGAGTGTTTATTTCCGAATGCTACGGTTCGGGGGGCGCGCTGGTGGCGCCGGCGCCCGGGCGCGGTGCGGCGGCGGTGTGGACGAACCCGACCTTCGGCGTGCACTTTATGTCCGCGGTACGGCTGGGCGACCTGCTTTACGGCGTGGCCGGGCACGGGCCGCAGGACGCGGAATTCGTGGCCGTGGAGGTGGCGACGGGACGCGAAGTGTGGCGGGAGCAGCCGCTCTGGACGGAGACGGTGGCGGAGCCACGCGGGCCGCGGGAGATACGCACGGGCCTGTTTCGCGCCTCGCTGCTGGTGGTGGACGGGCAGGTGCTGGCGTTGGGCGAATTCGGCCACTTGGCGCGACTCGAGGTTTCGCGGGCGGGCCTCCGCGTGCGGGAGCGGGCGTGGTTGTTCGCGGCGACCGAGACCTGGACCCCGCCGGTCCTGAGCCGGGGCCTGTTGTACATTTGCCAGAACACTCGTGACGCCGTGGCCGGGACGCCGCCCCGCCTCCTGTGCTACGACTTGCGCGGCGACTGACCGGCGCGCGCCAACCGCCCGGCGCGCCGCCGCGGGGAATTTGGCGTGGTCTTCCCCTCGCGGATCGCCTCTCGTGGAGGTTCCCCCCGGGCGCCTGACGCCTGTTCCCCCGTCCCGATGACCCCGCTCACCGCCGCCGCTCCGCTCCCGCCCGGGGTCGAGGGCGAACCGGCCCTGCTGCACGCCTTCTTCGAGCGCGCCGCCCGGCGCTGGCCCGGGCAGATCGCCATCGACGTGCCGCCCGGCCCCGGACGGCCCGCGCGCGTCACGCTCACGTACGCGGAACTCGACGCTGCGGCCGACGCGGTCGCCGCTGCCCTGCGCGGATCCGTGCGAGGTGAGGGGGTGGTCGCGATCCTCCTGCCGCGCAGCCATTGGGACCTCTACGCCGCTCAGCTCGGCACCCTCAAGGCCGGTGCCGCCTACACCTGCCTAGACCCTTCCTTCCCCGACGCCCGCCTCGCCGAGCTGCTGGCCGATTCCGCCGCGGTGGCAGTCCTTACCAATCCCGCCGGCGCCGCCCGCCTGCGTCCGATCGGGGCCGGCCACCTTGCCCTCGACGTGCAGGCGCTCGTGGCCTCCGGGTCGAAGGGGTCAGGCCGTGAATAGCTAACGACGTCGGGTCCGGCACCCGGTCCGGGGAAGACGAGTAGCGATTCACGGCCTGACCCCTTGCCCGGAGTGGCGCCGGAACGGCTCGCCTACCTGATCTACACCTCCGGGACCACCGGCCGGCCCAAGGCCGTGATGATCGAGCACCGCAGCGTCGCCAACCTGGTCGCCGATGACCTCGCGCGCTGGGGGATGGGCCCCGCCGACCGCGTCGCGCAGAACTCCTCCGTCGCCTATGACTCTTCGGTCGAGGAGATCTGGTTCGCCCTCGCCGCCGGCGCGACGCTGGTCCCAATGGACGACGCCACGGTGCGTCTCGGCCCCGACCTGATCGACTGGCTCCAGCGCGAGCGCATCACGGTCTTCTGCCCGCCGCCCACGCTGCTCCGGGCCACCGGCTGTACCGACCCCGCCCGCGCCTTGCCCGGCCTGCGGATGATCTTTGTCGGGGGCGAGGCGCTGCCCCCGGAACTCGCCGCCCGCTGGGCTCGCGGCCGCACCCTGATCAACGACTACGGGCCCACCGAATGCACGGTCACCTGCCTGCGCGAAGCCGTCGTGCCCGGGGAGCCGGTCGGCATCGGCCGCCCCGTGCGCGGCGCCAGCGCGTGGATCCTCGATGCCGCGGGAGCAGAGGTGCCGGAAGGCGAGCCCGGCGAACTTTGCCTGGGCGGGGCCGGGCTCGCGCGCGGCTACTGGCAGCGTCCCGAGCTCACCGCGGAACGTTTCCCGGTACACCCGCGCCTCGGCCGGATCTACCGCACGGGCGACCTCGTGCGCCGCGACGCCACCGGACGCCACTTCTTCCTCGGGCGCATCGATGCGCAGGTGAAACTCCGCGGTTACCGCGTGGAATTAGCCGAGATCGAGGCGCGCCTCGGAGCCCTGCCCGGAGTCCGTACCGCCGGCTGCGCCGTCTATTCGCCCCACGGGGTGCAAACGTTAGTCGCCGGGGTGGTGGCTGCCGATCCACGGCATCCGCCCGCGCCGGCGGCCCTCCGCGCGGCGTTGGCGGAGACGCTCCCGGATTATATGGTTCCAGCCCAGCTGGCCGTGCTGGAGCGACTGCCCACGGCGGTCAGTGGCAAACTCGACCGCACCGCTCTGGCCGCGCAAGTCGCGGCCGCGGCTCCCGCCCCGGTCACCGCGGCCCGCGAGGAGCCCGACACGCCGCTCGAACGCGCGCTGCGGGCCGCCTGCACTGAGGTGCTGGGGTTGCCGCACGCAGTGGATCCGACGGCGGACTTTTTCCGCGACCTCGGGGGCGACTCGCTGACGGCCGCGCAACTGGTCACCCGGCTCCGCGAGGATCCGGAGACGGCGTGGGTCAGCGTGCGCGATATCTATGAGGCGCGCACGGTCGTGGCCCTCGCCGCGCGCGTCCCTCGGGCGCCTGCCCCAGCGGCCACGCCCACCGCGCCCGTTACTCCCGCGGGAGCGAACGGGCGCGCTCCGTTGGCCCGCGTCCAAGCCACCGCGCTTGCGGCCGGCCTGATCGCGGGAGCGGCGGTCACCTATGCCGTCTTCGCCGGGGTGCTCCCAGCGGCGTTGGACGGCTGGAGTCCCGCCGTACTCCTACTGCTGGGGCCACCGGCGGTCCTCGTGGCCCTCACCCTGCAAGGGGTGGCCGCGGTCGCGTTCACCGGCTGGCTGCAGCGTCGGTTTCGCGCCGACCTCGCGCCGGGCCGCATCCCCCTCGGGAGCGCCGCCCACGCCCGGCTCTGGCTGCTGCAGCGGGCGGCGCACGCGATTCCGTGGCGCCTGCTCGAGGGCACGGAGTTGCAGAACGCTGCCCTGCGCGCCCTCGGCGCCCGGATCGGCGAGGGCGTGCGCCTGCACCACGGGGTCGACCTCACCCGCGGCGGCTGGGACCGGCTCGAGATTGGCAATGGCGTCACCGTGGGTCGCGACGCGGTCCTTGAACTGGTCCGGCTCGAGGCGGGCGAGATCGTGCTCGCGGGGGTGACGCTGGAGGCTGGCAGCACCTTGGAGACCCACACTCACGTCAGCGGTGGGGCGAGGGTGGGGGCCAACGCGTTCCTGACCGCGCGGTCCGCCGTGGCTCCGGGCGCTGCGGTGCCCGCCGGTGCACGTTGGGATGGGGTGCCTGCCCGCCCGGCCGGTCAGGCTCCGCCCGCCCCAGAGCTCCCGGCGGACGGGCTCGCCCCGGGAGTCCACGCCGTGCTGCTGGTGCTGGCGCGGCTCGGGCTCACCGCGGCGCTGTGGGTGCCCGCCGAGTTGGCCGCCCTCGCGGCGGCTTCGGCCACGGGCGTCGATGCAGCTGCCCTGAGCGAGTGGCTGTCGGCGCCGGAGTTTTCCCCCGGCATGCTGGGCGCGGTCGCTGGTCTGATCCTACTCGCCGTGCCGCTGTGGCTGCTCGCCGGGGCGCTCGCCTGCCGTCTGCTCGGCCGCCTGCCCTCCGGCGTTCACTCCTGCTGGAGCGGAGTGGCGATTCGGGTCTCGCTCAAGGCGGGCGTGGTCGACGCGGCGAGCCGTTGGCTCTACGGCACGCGGCTATGGCCGGGATGGCTCCGGCTGGCCGGGATGCAGGTGGGCGCCGGGTGCGAGGTGAGCAGCCTGATCGACTGCGTGCCGGAGCTGACGGCGATTGGCGACCGCACCTTCTGTGCCGATGGCATCTACCTCGGCGGTCCCTGCCTCCATCGCGGCACGCTCACCCTCGCGCCCGTCCGCCTGGGCGCAGACAGCTTCGTGGGTAACGGGGCCGTGATTCCCGCGGGGGTGCGGTTGCCGGACGGCATCTTGCTCGGGGTGGCCACCGTGGGCGAGGCGGCGTTCCCCGCCGGCTCATCGTGGTTCGGCCATCCGCCCTTCGCCCTCCCGCGGCGGGCGGAGACCCGCTTCGCCGCCGGCCTCACGCATCGGCCGAGCGCCCCGCGCCGCTTGCTCCGCGTCGGCTGGGAACTCCTCCGCTTCGCGTTGCCCGGGGTGGCGGCGCTGCTGCTCGCGCTTTGGCTGCCGCTCGTGACCCACGTGGTCGCGGTCGCCCCGCCGCTACTCGCCGTGGCTGTGCTGCTACCGCTGGCGAACGCCACGCTGCTGCTCGTGGCCCCGGCCGCGGCCGCGGTCGCCCTCAAGTGGCTGCTGCTGGGCCGCGTGCAGCCGGCGGCGCACCCCCTGTGGTCCGGCTGGGCGAGCCGCTGGGACTTCCATTGCGTCGCCTGGAACGTCCTCGCCGCCGAACTGGCCGGCTGGCTCGACGGGACCCCGTGGCTCGCGCACCTCCTGCGGGCCGCTGGGGCGCGGATTGGCCGTGGCACCCTCTTGGGCGGCGGGTTTGGCGACGATCTGCCGGATCCGGATCTGGTCGAGATTGGGGACGGCGCGGCGGTCGACGGCTTGTTCCAAGCGCACACGTTCGAAGATCGGGTGCTAAAAATGGACCACGTCCGCATCGCCGCTGGTGCGACCATCGGGCGGAACGCGATGCTGCTGTATGGTTCCGAGATCGGGGCCGGGGCGCGGGTGGAGGCGAACAGCGTCGTGATGAAGGAGGAGCGGCTCCTCCCCGGCGGCAGTTACGCGGGCGTGCCGACCACGCGGGTTTAGCCCACGGAGGGCAAATTCCCCGCTGGCCCGGCCCCCATTACGTTCTCCGGAAGAACACCGCGCCTCGCCCCGGCGTGCCTGCAGTCTGCCTCCAGTGTGCTTCCAGTGTCGCTACAGTCCTCGTAGCCCCGCACCAACCGCAGGATTCCGGGGGTTGTCGCGGTCCGTGAGGTGAGGGGAGCCGTCCGGGGGCGCGGTGACCCCGTGCGGCCGGTTGCGTTCGCCCGCGAGCGGGGGCCCGCGCAGGCTTCAGGGCCGCCAGGTGCCTTGGGCGACGGCGGGCACGAAGCGTTCGATGCCCTCCGGCGGGAACTCGAGCGTGCGGCCCTGCTCCGCGCTGAGGTAGGCGGTCATCAGCAGTTCGACCACCTCGACTCCCGCCTCGAAACCCAGTTCGGGCTGGCGACCGGCGCGGAAGCATTCGGTGAAGTGGCGGTTCTCGTTCTCGTAGCCGTATTCGGCGGCCTCGTTGCCCAGCAGCGGCATCGAGCCCTGCTCGGCATTCTGTTTTTCCACCAAGTCTTCGCCCGCGGCGCCGGTCACCTGGCGGCTGAGGAACAGTTGGGCGCCGGCCTGCAGTGAATTGTACGAGAACGAGTATTCGGGCCCGAGCAGCTCGGTGCTCAGCCGCAGGCCGGGGCCGACGAAGCCCCACGAGGTCGTGACCTCCGCGATCAGCGGGCGGCCGGTCTCGTCGGCGTATTCGATCGTGGCCCGCGCGAAATCCTCCGAAGGTCGCCGCGTGTAGTCGACGGCCGGGCCCATCCGCTCGCGCAGCTGGCGCGCGTTTTCGGGGCGCGACCACTTCAAGCTGTGGATGTGGCCGGTAACGCGCACCGGCCGGATGCTGGCGCGGGGCTTGGCGGGGTCGGTGAGCAGATGGCGAGCGACCTCGACGCTGTGGCACATCATATCGTTGAGGACTCCGCCGCCCTGCAGGTCCCCTTGCCAGAACCAGGGGGCGTGCGGGCCACTGTGTTCCTCGGCGGCGCGGGCGAGGTAAGGCCGGCCGCTGAGCGCCGCGCCACGGGCCCAGGCGAGGGACCGGCCCTTGACCAAGGCGGGGATAAACAGCTGGTCCTCCAAATAACCGTGCAGCACCCCGGCTTGGCGGATCAGTTCGAGGCAGCGTCGGGCCTCGGCCGCGTTACGGGCGAGGGGTTTCTCGCAGGCGATCCCCACCAGGCGACCCCGGCCGGCGGCCAAGGCGGCAACGATCTCCTCCAAGTTCTCTACGCGCCGGTGGTTGGGACCACAGAGCCAGATCGCATCGATCGCCGGATCCTCGACCATCTCGGTAATCGAGCGGTGCACGCGCGTATCGCCCAAGCCGAGGCGGCGCGCGAGGGCCGCGGCTTCGCCGGCGCGCTCGGGGTGCGGGCTCCAGATGCCGCGCACATCCGCGTGGCGCACCGCGACCCACGATTGGAGGTGAAAGCGGGTCATAAAGCCGCTGCCGACAAAACCGACGCCAAGGGGACGGGAAGTGGTCATAGAAGAATCGGGGACTGGAGGGTGAAGGGCTTCGCCGTGGTGGGTCACGCCGGCCTCAGCGGACGCGTTGCGACCAGCGCCAATAGAGCCAGGAAGCGAGGGTGGTGAGGGCGAGGGTGAGGGCGGCGGTGCCCGCGGAATCATCGGCGGCGAGGGCGTAGACCGCCGCGACGATCGCGTTCGGCAGCAGCGTCACCCGGAAGATCCGGCCCGGCGGGATACCCATCGCCGCGGCCACGAGCACGGAGGTCTCGGCCAGCACGGGAATACTGCGGCAACAGGCGAGGGTGACGCCGAGGCGCTCCTGCAGTGCCCGCCGGAGGCGCTCCAGTTCGGCGTCGGGCAGGAACCGCGGCGCGAGGCGACCCACTGCGTGCCGACCGAGCCAAGCGGCGGCAAGCACACCCAAGCTGAGGCCCACGGCGCCGCCCACGAAACCCCAGAGCGGCCCCGCCTTGGCGCCCACATAGAGAATCACCAAGCTGGAGGGAATCGGCGCCACCGCGTCGGCCGCCAGCAGCGCCGTCGCCGCTAACGTTAGGGCCCACGCTTGCTGCGCCCGGGTCTGCAGCAGTGGCAGGACGAATTCCTCGCCAAAGATCGCGAAGGGCAGGCAAACCAGTGCGATCACCACCAGTATAAACAGAGTGCTCCGGACGGTCTGGTTGGAGAATACGGGCATCCTCAGTCCTCCAGTTTTCCAGTGAGCCGGCCCAAGAATTTCAGGGCGTACAAATAGGCACGTTCCCGCACCAGCGTTACGTCGCCCACGGCCCCCTCGATGCCCAGTTCGGCGATCGAATCGACCACCGGGCCCTCCAAGGGGTGTTGCGCGATGTAGGTGAGGATCTGCGTCAGCTCACCGCGGGGGTAGCTATCGAGCAGGTACTGGTAAACCATCCGCGGCAGGTGGCGCTCCACCGGCAGCTGAATCGCGTCGGGCACCGCCGCCACATAGAGAAGATTGCGGACGCAATACAGCGCATCCCCATCTACGCCCGGAGACCACGTCGCGAGCCCGTTGCGGACGCGGTCCAGTTCCGCCCGCAGGAAATCGTCTGGTTCCTCATCCAATGCGGCGATGGGCGCGACGATGCCGTGGTCGGGCGGTAGGCGGTAATCGAGCGCGTCCCAGTCCGCGGCGGTCAACTTGGCCCACACGGGCGGTGGCGGTGGGGGCCGGAGGATGGTGGCGGGCGGCGGCGTGGCGGCGGGAACCGGGGAGGTGGCGGGCGCGGAGGCGACCGGGGCTGGCGCGGCCACGGGAGCGGGAGCCGAGGCCGGTGCGGCCGGGCGCGGCGCGGGTGCAGCTTCGGCGTCCGCGGGCACGGCGATGCGGCCGCGGATCTCGGCCACGATCCCGACCGCGATCCAAGTGCCGAAGGCGACCACTAGCCAAGCCTTGCCCGGTACTTGGCGGAAGCGCTGCTGCGCGTCCCACCGGAATAGCTTCGCCCCGGCCAAGCAGCCGGCGATCCCGGTGAGGCCGAGCGCTAGCAGGCTGAAGCGGGCGCCCTCCAGTCCACGGCCGTTGACCGCGGCTTGGATCGCCTCGACGGCGTAGCGGCCCGGGAAGAAGGCGGAGACGTGTTGGGCCCAGTCCGGCAGCGCGGCGAGCGGCACCGCCACGCCCCCGATGATGAGCATCGGCAGGAACAGACATTGCCCGAGCGCTTGGACGGCGGGGACGGTATCGGCGAGGGCGGCAAGGACTAGGCCGAGGCCAAGGAAGGCGAAGCAGGTGAAGGCGAAAGCGACCAGCAGGGCCGCGGGATGGGCGGGGGCCGTCATCCCCAGTCCGAGGGCGAGTCCCAGCTGGAGCAGGCCGGCGGTGGCGAGCAACAGCGCGCGGGCGCCCACGGTGCCGAGGACAAAGGCCCAAGTGGGGACGGGGGTGAGCCGGTAGCGCCGCCAGACGCCCCGTTCCCGTTCCCCGACAAGCGTGGTGGGCAGCCCGAAGCAGGCCCCGCCCAGCACTCCCACCGTGAGCAGTTCGCCCATATGCCGCAGCAAGGGCACGCGCTCGTGCCGATAGAGCACATAGAAGGCGATCAGGAAGATCACCGGGAAGAGGTAGCCGTAAAGCAGCGCCATCCGGTTCCGGAAATGGAGCCGCAGCGACATCCCGAGATGGGCGAGAAAGGCGTTCATAGATGCTCCTCCCGGGTCAATTGTAGGAACACTTCCTCGAGGCTTGCCCGGCGCACTTGCAGTTCCAGCAGCTCCACGCCCGGCGCGGCGAGCAATGGGGCCAGCCCGGCAAGGGTCGCCGCGGCATTCTCCGTTTCAAAGGTGCCGCCGTCCGGCCGCGCCTCCCAGCCGCTCACGCCGGGCAGGGCGGCGAGGCTTGCCCAAGCGAGGGGCCCGCGCGCTCGCAGCGTCACGGCTTGGCGGCGGCGGGACCCCGCGGCGAGGTCGCGCGGGGCTCCGGTGGCCACGACTTGGCCTCGATCGATGATCGCCACCCGGTCGCAGAGCGTCTCGGCCTCATCGAGCAGGTGGGTGGTGAGCACTACGGCGCACCCGTCGTCCCGCAGGCCACGGATGAGCGCGTGGAGGTCGCGGCGGGCTTGGGGATCGAGGCCGGTGGTGGGTTCATCGAGGAACACGACGGCCGGTTCGTTCACGAAGGCGAGGGCGAGGGCGAGGCGCTGCCGCTGGCCGCCCGAGAGGCGGTCGAAGGCCTGATCGCCCTGTTCCGTCAGGCCGAAGCGCCCCAGGAGGTCCTCCACCGGCCGCCGCCGGGCGTAGAATTGGCCGAATAGCCCCAGCGCTTCGCGCGGCGTCATCCGGTCCGGCAACGCGGTGCTTTGGAGGGCGACCCCGAGGTGTTGGCGGATGGCGGCCGGTTGGGCGCGGGCGTCGAGGCCGCAGAGGCGGATCTCGCCGGCGTCGGGCGCGCGCAGGCCCACGAGACACTCGACGGTGGTGGTTTTGCCGGCGCCATTGGGGCCGAGCAGGCCGAAGATCTCCCCGGCGGCGACTTCGAGGTCCACCGCGCGCACGGCCGGTTTGCCGGCGTAGGCCTTGCTCAGGCCGCGGACGACAACGGGCGGGGTGGGGGAGGCGCTCACGGGAGGCGAAGGCGTAGGCGGGCCCGGAGGAGGGAACAAGCCGTTTCCGGTGCCGGAGCATCTCCGGGCTTCTCATCGCCTGCCGGATCCGCCAGCGTGCGGCCGCGTATGAAACCCCTCGCCCTTGTCCTTGCCCTTGCGTTCACCGCCAGCCTCGCCCCGGCCGCTGAGAATACCCTGACCCCGGAGGAGCGGAAAGCCGGGTGGGAACTGCTCTTCGACGGTCGCTCGTGGACCGGCTGGCGCGCTTACCGGAAGCCGGCGAGCGAGCCCATTAAGGGCTGGGAAATCGTCGACGGGATGCTGCACTGTCAGCCCAATGCCAAGGGCGACCAGCCCATCACCGCGCGTAAGTTTCGCGATTACGAGCTGAGCTGGGACTGGAAGCTCCTCGCGAAGGGCAACAACGGCCTGAAGTACCTGGTGACCGAGGACCGCCCCAAGTCGCCGGGACCGGAGTACCAGATGATCGACGACGCGGGTCATCCCGACGGGAAGCTGGGGCCGCATCGCCAGACGGCCTCGTTCTACGAGGTGCTCGCGCCCGCCGCGGACAAGCCGCTGCGCGCCCCGGGCGAATGGAATACCTCGCGCTTGGTGGTGCGTGGTCAGCGCGTCGAGCATTGGCTGAACGGCCGGCAGGTGCTCGCGTTCGAACTCGGCAGCGCCGAGGTCAAGGCGGGCCTCGCGCGGAGCAAGTTTAAGCAGGAGGCGGGTTTCGGCGACAAGATCGACGGTCACATCCTGCTGACCTACCACAACGACGACTGCTGGTACCGGAATATTAAGCTCCGGGTCCTGCAGCCCTGAGCGGAAGCGCGGGGTGGGGAGGGCCGCTGCGGCCTAGGTTGTAATTTGGGCTTCCGCGGGTGGCGGCATTCGTGCTCCACTCGCGGGATGCAACTTTCTGCCCTCGTCCGGCCCGCGGTGCTCACGCAGCCCACGTATGAGCCGGGCAAGCCGATCGAGGCGGTAGCGCGGGAGTTGGGGCTCGATCCGGCGGGCATCCTGAAGCTCGCCTCGAACGAGAATCCCTGTGGGCCGTCCCCGCGGGCGGTGGCGGCGGCGACCCGGGCCTTGGCCCAGGGCGAGCTTTATCCCGACGGTGGCTGCTACGAGTTGCGGCACCGCTTGGCGGCCGCCCACAGCCTAGCGCCGGAACAGTTCGTGGTCGGCAATGGTTCCAACGAGATCATCGAGTTGCTCGGCCACGTGTTCCTCGGGCCGGGTGATGAGGTGGTGATGGCGAATCCCGCCTTCGTCGTCTACAAGCTGGTGACGTTGCTCTTCGGGGCGCGTGCGGTGGAGGTACCGTTGCGGGACTGGCGGCACGATCTGCCGGCGATGGCGGCTGCGATCACGCCGCGGACGAAGCTCGTTTGTGTCTGTTCCCCGAACAACCCTACGGGTACCGCCAACGAGGCGGCGGAACTGCTGGCGTTCGTGCGCGCGCTGCCGCCGCACGTGGTCGCGGTGATCGACGAGGCGTATGCGGATTATCTGGAGAATCCGCCGGACCTGCGGCCGCTGCTGGCGGAGGGGCGCAAGGTCATCGGCCTGCGTACCTTCTCAAAGATTCACGGCCTCGCCGCGTTGCGCATTGGCTACGGCTACGCCGGGGCGGAGTTGGCTGGCCTACTGCAGCGCGTGCGCCAGCCCTTCAACGTCAATGCCATCGCGCAGGCGGCGGCGCTGGGAGCGCTGGAGGATGCCGAGTTCCCGGCCCGCTGCGCGCGCGAGAATCGCGCGGGGTTGCAACAATTGGGAGGGGCCTTCGCGCGCCTCGGGCTCGAGCAGGTCCCGAGTGTTGCGAATTTCATCCTGGTGCGCGTCGGCGACGGCGATGGGGTGTTTCGCGCCCTGCAGGCCCGCGGCGTGATTGTGCGGCCCGTCAAATCGTACGGCCTGCCTGAATGGATTCGGGTCACGGTCGGCAATTCGTCCCAGAACGAGCGCGTGATTCTTGAATTGGAGCGCGTCTTGAGTGCGCGCGCGCGGGCCTGAGCCTGCCTAGGGGCGTGATTCTACCTAGACGCCTGCGCGGCGGCGGCCAGATGCTTCCTGTCTCGTCTGTCAGACTTTTCGCCTTTTGGCGCAATTAATTTGCCCAATCTTAACAAATTAGTGGCCAGCGTGTTACCCCGTTGATGCGGCGCGATCCGCGGGAAGTCAGCTCGAGCGAGTCGCGGAAGAAAACGCTTGCCTGTCGGTGGTGTGGAGTTTTTCTTGGCGGGGTGGAGGAACTTCCCTAGGTAGCTGGATCCCTCGGGCATCCGTGTAAATCTTTGGGCTATTTCTCCCTTTGTTTCCTTCCTTCTTTTCAATTGTAGCCGTCAGCCGCTCGTTTCCTTCCCAGCGCATTCCCACATCATGAAATCGACCCTCCGAACCACTTTCGTTTCCGCCGTATTGGCGGCTGCTGTGCAGGCGGCCCCCTTCATGGCGATCGGCGATGGCGCCGAGTTGTTCCTCACGGGTAAGCTCGGGGTGCGCTCCGACGACAACGTGCTGCTGTCCTCCCGGGCCGAGAGCGATCTGATTTTCGAGTTCGCGCCAGGCGTCGACCTCACGTTCGGCAAGAACGCTCAGCTCCAGGGCGTGCTCAGCCTCGTCGACACGTTCACCAACTACTCGGACAACAGCAATCTGAACACCAACCTGTTTGCGGGTAATTTCCGCTCGGTGTTCGATGACGGGAAGATGCGTCTAGGGCTGGACGTCGGCTACACGGAGCAGAATCAGAATTCGGCCTTCGTGCGCGGGCTGATTCGCCGCGACGTGTTCAACTCTGGCGCCACCACTGAGGTGGAGGTCTCGCAGCTCACCCGCATCGGCGCCGGCATCACCTTCTCCCACGAGAACTACAAGCGCCGCGGCTTTACCGATTCCGACAGCCTCAGCATCCCGGTCGACATTTTCTACAAGTGGACGAACAAGACCGATCTGAGCGTGGGTTATCGTTACCGCGATTATCAGGTCGACCTCGGTTCAGACTCGACCGATCACTTCTTCAACATTGGCGCTCGCGGTGAATTCTCCCCGAAGCTGAAGGGTCGCTTCGCGATCGGTCTGAACACCCGTAAGCTGGATCGCGGCGGGGATGACACCCTGTTGGGCGTCGAGTCCGGCTTCACCTACGAGGTATCGCCCAAGACGAACGTCGACTTCAACGTGTCGAACGACTTCAGCACCAGCCCCCAGGGCGAGCAGTTGAAGAACTTCGTGATCGGCGGCGTGGTCTCGAGCGCGCTCTCTGCGGAGTGGGCGGTCAAGGCCGGCCTCAGCCTCCGCAGTCTCGAGTATGCGCGGCGGACGGACGACTTCTTTGAGGGCGAGCTGGGCGCGATTTACACGGTCAACGCCAACGTCCGGGTCGGCGGCTCCTACCAGTACCGGAATTATTCGTCCCCGATCGCGGGTGCGGAGTTCAAGAACAACGTCTTCGCGATCACCGCGAACTTCCGGTACTAAGGTACCTTTGGACGAAGGTTCGCGTTGACTGCAGTTTTTCCTTTCCGACGGGAGAAGATCGTGACGATCTTCTCCCGTCTCTTTTTTAATGAGCTTCCTTCCTAGCGCGCGGTTCCTCGGCCTAGTCATTGGACTGGCAGCCGCGTCGGCCGAGCTAGCGCTTGCTGCGGAGGCCGTGGAGCCTGCCGCGCGGAGCCCGCGAACGGAGGTGCCCGCCGCGGCGCCAGACCGCGAATACCTCCTTCAGCCGCAAGACATCCTGCGGATCTTTATCTTCCAGCACGACGACCTGAACAAGCAGATGGAGGCCGTGCGGATCAGCGACACCCACACCATCAGCCTCCCGCTGGTGAATACGCTCGACCTCCGCGGCCGGACGGCCCGGCAGGCGGAAGAGGTCATCCGGGCCTCCTATGACCGCGACTACCTCGTTAATCCGCAGGTGAGCGTGATCGTGGTGAAGTACGCGGAACGAAGTGTGAACGTGGTGGGGCAGGTCAATAATGCCGGACGCGTCCTCTTCCCGCAAGAGAAGGGGCTGACCATCGTCGAGGCGATCGCGCTCGCGGGCGGCCAGACGCGGTTGGCGGACCTGAAGAAGGTGCGCTTGACGCGGAAGATGGCCGATGGAGACACCGTGGTGGAGGAGATCGACGTGGATGCCCTGATGAAGCGGGGCGGTCGGGACGCGATCGCGCTGCAGCGGGACGACGTGATTTTCATCCCCGAGCGAGCTTTTTAAAGTCCCCATGTCCAAGGAAACCGGCGATAAGCAGCTCCAGCAGGCATCGGGCGCGTACGGCTACAGCTACGGCGGCACCTATGCCGGCTATTCGGCGGTGGGCTACGGCGATGCTGGGGAGTCGGGTGGCGGTCAGGTCCAGCGGACGTTCCAGGATTACCTCCTGATCCTCCGCGAACGCATCTGGTACATCGTGGTGGTCTTCTTGGTGGTTTTCTCCAGCTCGCTGGTCTACACCCTGAGCGAAACCAAGATCTACCAGTCCTCCGCCACCGTGCAGATCTTGCGGCGTGACACCACGCCGATGCCCGGCGTGCAGCAGGTGGTCGATAACGATATCCGTTCGGCGGAGGATCTGAACACCCAGATCAAGGTGATCGAGAGCGCCACCCTGATTCGGCGGGTGGCCGAGCGCCTCAAGGGTGAGGACCTGAAGACGTTTATGGCGCCCTATGAGAAGGAGGGCAAAGACGCGACGTTCCTGTTGGAGACCATCGGCAAGAACCGGAAGGTGATCCCGCAGCGGCTCACGCTCGTGGTTACCGTGGCTTACCAGCATCCGGACCGGACGATGGCGGCGAAGGTCGCGAATCTCTTCGTGGAGGAGTATCTCAACCACAACCAGCGCCTGCGCAGTGCCGATATGTCGCGCGCGGTGGATGAGCTGCAGATGACCGTCGACGACCAGCGTAAGAAGGTCGACCAGCTCGCCC
>CAIOTK010000089.1 GCA_903861185.1 uncultured Opitutia bacterium
CACCCCGCAATACGGGGAGCACTGGGCCCGCTACTGGCTCGATGTGGCCCGGTACTCGGACACCAAGGGCGATGCGGCGCGCCAGGAGGACAACCGCTTCGTCCACGCCTGGACCTACCGCGACTGGGTGATCAACGCCTTCAACGCGGATCTGCCCTACAATCAGTTCATCATCGCCCAGCTGGCCGGCGATCGCCTCCAGGCGGGCATCGAGAAGCGCGCCAAGGACCAGGGCGTGGAGCCCCCCGCCAATCGCGCGATGCTCCCGGCGCTCGGCTTCCTCACCCTCGGCAACCAGTTCAACGGCCGGAAGGACGACATCATCGGCGACCAGATCGACGTGACGACCAAGGCCTTCCTCGGCCTGACCGTCACCTGCGCCCGCTGCCACGACCACAAGTTCGATCCCGTCTCCATCAAGGACTACTATTCCCTGTATGGAGTGTTCGCGAACACCTCCGTGCCCGAGGTGCTCCCGCCGATCGCGGCGACCGTACCCAAGACGGACGACTACCTCGACTATCTGGAGAAGACCGCCGCCTTGGACAAGCGGGCCGCCGAATTGAAGGAAGAGCAGGCCGAGCTGCGCCGGGCCACGGCCGGTAAGGGCAAGGCGAAGGCACCTGCCACCAAGATCGATCCCGGCCTGCGCCAGCGCCTGCAGCGGATGGAGCGCGAGCTCCACCGCGACATCGCCGAACTGGAGACCAAGCATCCTGGAGCGCCCGCCCGGGCCAACATCCTCGTCGATGCGCCCAAGCCGCGCGACTATCCCGTGCTGCTCCGCGGTGAACTCCAGAACCGGGGTGACATCGTGCCGCGGCGCTTCCTCGAGATCCTCTCGCCCGACCCGAAGAAACGGCCTGAGTGGAAGGAAGGCTCCGGCCGCTGGCAGCTCGCGATGGCCATCGCCGATCCCAAGAACCCCCTGACCGCCCGCGTGATCGTCAACCGGATGTGGCAGCAGCACTGGGGCCAAGGCTTCGTGGCGACGCCGGACGACCTCGGCAATATGTCCGCGCCGCCCACCCACCCCGAGTTGCTCGACTGGCTCGCCGCGACCTTCATCGAAGAGGGTTGGTCGCTCAAGAAGCTCCATCGGCAGATCGTCCTGAGCGCCGCCTACCAGCAGAGCACGCAGACCAATCCGGCGTACGCGGAGAAGGACCCCAACAACAAGCTCCTCTGGCGCTACAATCTCCGCCGGATGGACTTCGAGGAACTGCACGACGCCCTGCTGGCGATCGCGGGCGAGCTGGACCGCACTTATGGCGGGAAGCCCGTGGCCATCAGCAGCGAGGGCTTCGCCAAGCGGCGTGCCGTCTACACCATCATCGACCGTACCAATCCGCCGGAGCTGCTGACCCAATTCGATTTCCCGAGCCCGGATGTCGCGACCGGACGGCGCCACGAGACCCTCGTGCCACAGCAGGCGCTGTTCCTGATGAACAGCCCGATGGTCATCGAGACCGCCCGCAAGCTGGTCGATCGGCCGGCCTTCGCGGAACTCAAGTCGGACGAGGACCGCGTGACGTTGCTCTATCTCGCTATCTTCCAGCGCTGGCCGACCCGCCGCGAGGTCGAGCTTGGGCTCCAGTACGTGGCGTCGAATCCGGGTGGTGCGGACGTGAAGCTCACCGCCGACCAGCCCGCCCCCAAGATCAGCGCGAAGGATGCGGCCAAGGCGAAGAAGGCGGCCCCGAAGGTCGCGCCCAAGCAGCAGGGCCGCTTCAACACCCAGATCGGCGGCACCTTTGAGAACCGCCTCCCGCTCGATGCGTGGGCCAAGCTCGCGCACGCCCTGTTCCAGACGAACGAGGCGATGTTCTATAATTGACCCGGCTTGCCGGGCCGGCCGCGGCGGGCACGCTCGGGGCGATGAACCCCGGTGACACCCTGACGCGGCTCGCGGCGGACCTCGCAGCCTTCGAGGACCCGCAGGAACGCCTCGCCTTCGTCGTGGACCGCGTGCGGCGCGTCCCGCCGCTGAGCGCAGCAGAGCGGATCGACGCCCATCGGGTGCCCGGCTGCATCTCGATCGTCTGGCTGACCGGCCGGGAGGAAGGCGGGCGCTGGACCTTCCGGGCGGACGCCGATTCGCCCGTGGTGCGGGGGCTGCTGTTGCTGCTATGCGAGGTCTATACGGGTGCCGAGACGGCCGCGATCACCGCGTGCGCGCGGGATCCTTTGGCCGAACTGGGCCTGCTGCGGGACCTGTCCCCTACCCGGCGCAACGGGCTCGCGTCCGCCCTTGCCCGGATCCGCGCCCTCGCGGCCGCGGAGGCTCCTGCTCGCCCCTAGGATGCTGTACGACGCGCACAATCACCTGCAGGACGATTGGCTGCGGCCGCATTGGGACCGGATCGCGGCGGACCGGGAGGCGGCGGAGATCGGCGCGATGGTGGTCAATGGCACCTGTGAGGCCGATTGGCCGGTGGTGGCGGAGTTGGCGCGGCGTTTACCGTGGGTGCGGCCCAGTTACGGCCTGCATCCGTGGGACGTGGGCAACGCGTCGCCGGGGTGGCGGGACGCGCTGCGGCGCCAGCTGGACGCGGATCCGCGGGGGGCGGTGGGGGAGATCGGGCTGGACCGCTGGATCTTGGAGCGGGCGCGACCGGACGATCCCCGGCTGGCGGGCCTGCGGCGGGCGTCCCTCGCGGAGCAGGACGAGGCGTTCCGGTGGCAACTGGCGCTCGCGGCGGAACGGGGCCGGCCGGCGAGCGTGCATTGCTTGGAGGCGTGGGGGGCGCTGAGCGCGGCATTGGCGGAGACGCCGCGGCCGCCGGCCGGCTTTTTGCTGCACGCCTACGGGGGGCCGGTGGAGTTGATTGGGGCGTACGCGAAGCTGGGGGCGTATTTTTCGTTTAATGGTCACCGGATGGGGGCGGCGGCGGGGAGTGCCCGGGCGGAGCGGTTCCAAGCGCTGGTGCGGGCTTTGCCGGAGGAGCGGCTGTTGGTGGAGACGGACGCCCCGGCGATGCCGTTGCCGCGGGAGCGCCGGCGGTTTGCGCTGCCCGCGCGGGCGGACGGCACCGAGGTGGCCCACCCGGCGGATCTGGTGGCGGCGCAGGCGGGCCTGGCGGAGCTCCGCGGCGCGGAGCCGACGGCCCTAGAGGTGCGCCTGGAGCGCAATTTCCACGCCCTTTTCGGCTCGGACTAGCAACATTTGGGAGCATTCCGATCGAACGAGAATCGAATCAGAATCGAACGAGAACCGAAGGAGGACTGGAGGCACACTGTAGGCACGCTGGAGGAACACTACAGGCGCACTCTAGGAGCAGTGGAGGCACGCCGGGGGCGGCCGCGCGGCAGGCGCAGCCGAGGTCAATCCACGGAGCACTGCGAACTGCGTGGAGGCGCCGGTGGACCGGAGCTCGCAGCCGCGCCGCGGAAGAGAAGACTAAGGCGCCTCAGCGCAGGCTGAACTCGGCGCTGACGGTCGCGGAGATGGTCTTCTCGAGGGTGCTCTGGTCGTTGTTGCCCTCCCACGAGGTGGCGGTCCCGTGCAGGGGGTTCACCTGCACGACCCCCATCCGCGCGGTCCGCAGCTCGCGCACGGCCCGGCCGCCGCGCCCGGCGATCTCCTCCGCCCGCCGGCGGGCATCGTCGGTCGCCTCGCCCATCATCGTCAGGCGCGCCTCGGGCAGCTTGGTGTAGATGTATTGGATCCCGGACGTCTGCACGACCACGCCGTCGGCCAGCAGCGTCAGGCATTCGGCAGCCAGATTCGGCAGGTCCTCGACGCGCTCCGAGCTGATTTGCACGCCTTGCAGCAACTGGTAGCCGATGCGCTGCGGCACCTGGCCTTCGTCCGTTTCGGCCTCGCCTTTCGCCCGCGGGGTGATGTCGCGCACGTTCACCGGCGAGAGGGTGTGCTTGGCGAAGCCCTTGGCGGTGAGGAAGGCGACCAATCGGCGCTGGTCCCCCTCGAACTTGGCGCGCGCCTCCTCGAGGGTTTTACCCTCCGTCTGGAGCACGCCGTTCCAGACGCAGAGGTCGGAACGCACGTTCTTGCGGGCGGAGCCGGTGACCTGGATCAGCTGGCTCTCCTTCAAGTGGACCCAGGTGCGGGTCACCATCACGGAGGCAAAGCACAGGGAGGCGGCGAGGAACAGCCCCGCGAGGAGGCCGAACAAATGGGGACGTGGGAGCGGAGGCTGCATGGTCAGATTGGCGAGGGGATCGGAGCGGAAAGGGAAAGCGAGTCTTCAGGCGGCGGCGCCGCCGAAACCGATCGCGGGGCGGGAGCGGGCACCCGGCTTGTGGCGGCACTCGGCCTCCAGGGCGACCGCCCAATCCTCCGGGCTGCGGAGCGGCCGGAAGCGGTGCTGGCGGGCCACCGCGGCAAAGTCGCCCGGGGCAAGCGCCGAAAGCCGGCGGAGGCGGCCGTCCACCTCGGCCCCGGCGGAAGGGAGGCCCGCGTTGGCCAGATGGGCCTGCAGCAGCGCGACCGCCTGGTCGGGCCGGAGGTAATCGAACTTGGCCTTCAGGTCGAACCGGCGGAGCGCGGCCGGGTCGAAGCCATCGATCAGGTTGGTAGACGCCACGAACACCCCGGGGAAGTTCTCCAGCTGGGTGAGGAACTCGTTCACCTGCGTCACCTCCCAGCCCCGCTGCGCGCGGCTGCGGTCCTGCAGAAACGAGTCGACCTCGTCGATCAGGAGCACCGCGCCGGACTCGGCCGCCTCGTGGAAGGCGGCCGCGATCTGCTTCTCGGCCACCCCGACAAAGGGGCTGAGCAGGTCCGAGGCGCGGCGGACGAGCAGGCCGCGGCCCAGGGAGCGGGCTAGGTGCAGGGCGAAGGCGGTCTTGCCCGTGCCCGGCGGCCCGAAAAGGCACAGGCGGCCGGAGCCCGCGGCGCGGAGGCCCTCCACCAGCGCGGCGGGGTCAATATCACTGTGGATGAACCGGGGGTCGTAGACCTCCGGCGCGGCGGCGTGGGCCTTGAGCGCCGCGTGGCCCTGCGCGCGGAGCGTCTGGTTGACGATCGCCTCCAACTGGCGCGAGGCATCCAGGCCGGGCGTCGCGGCGGCCACTGTGGCGACGACCCCCGCCGCGCGTTGGATCACGGCCGGGGTCAGCTGCGGGTGTTCCGCCAGCCGCGCCAAGGTCTGCGGCGCGACCGCGATGGGCAGATCCTTCAACTGGGCCTCGCGGGCCGCCTGCGGCGGGACCTTCAGCTCCAGGGTGAAGTCAAACCGGCGGACATAGGCCGGGTCGAGCGCCTCCACGGAGTTGGTCAGGTAGAACGTGAGGGTGGCGTTCTGCTCCAGCATCCGGTTCATCCAGCCCTTGAACGACCCGCCCCGTTGGCTGAAGCCAAACGGGGACGGACGCGGGAACACGTCCTCGATCTCGTCGAACAGGAGCACGGCCCGGCGCCGGGCGGTGAACTCCTGCGCCACCCGTAGCGCCTGCAGCCGCGATGCGCTCCCGATGGCGTCGCCATCGGAATCCTCCGTGCTGACCTCGTAGACCTCCGCACCCACTTCCTGGCCAAGGAGCCGGACCAGTTGCGTCTTGCCGCAGCCGGGCGGGCCGTGAAGGAGCACGTTGACGCCCTTGCGGCCGGTGCGGAGCGCCTCGCTGAGGTAGGTGCGCAAGGAGGTGCCCAGTTCGCCCAAGTGGCCGAAGTTCGCCCAAGCCATTTGGGCTGCCGGCGCCGGTACCACTCGGTCGCGCAGCGCCTTCAGGGGGTCGAAGTTGGCCTCGCGCATGGCCGCGGCGAAGCCGCGGGAGGTCCAGTCCCACTTACCAAGCAGCCGGAGCTCGCTGCGGTCGCGTTTGAGCAGCTGGCAGGACATAAGCCGGGAATGGGGGGAGAGCACCTGAGCCGCCTCGGCCGCCGGGAGTCCGGTGGCGGTAGCGACCGCGTGATCGGCCATTCGGTCGTCCAGATCGTGGCCGAGGCAGTTGGCGGCGGCATCGAGCGTCGATTCCGTGCCCAGCATCAAAATGAAGGCTAGGACCAAGCGCTCGGATTCGGAGAGGTCGAGCAGGGTGGCCACCGCGGTGACGCTCGCCCGGGCGTCCGGGTCGAGGCCCTCGAGGGGGGCGCGGCCGCCCAGCAGGCGCTCGGTGCGGAGGATCCGCCGCCGCAGCCCTGACCGCAGCCGGGCGAGGGCGCCGGGCTCATCCGCGTCCCAATCCTCTTCGCCCAGCTGCTGCGCGACCTCCCCGGCGACCTGCAGCCGGGAAGCAGTCCGCGGGAGCTTTGGGCGGCGCGAGGGGCCGGTCTTCTCCTCCAATTCCTCCAGCATCAGATCCAGTTCGTGCTTCGGCTTGCGCTTGCGCGCGGGCAACCCGGGGAAGGCCGCGCCCCCGGCGCTGACGAGGCTGAGGTGCAGGAGCCGGAGGCCCCAGAGGGTGACTAGGAGAGAAGATGCGGTGCTCATGGTTGCACTTTAGCAGAGGACCTCGGTCATCTGCTGACCGACATCGGCGCGTTCGCTGGGGAGCCAGGGACCAGAATCGCTCCGCGAACCTGCGCTTCCGCCTGCACGAACCGGGGCGACGCGCCCCGGCTACATCGATCCGCTGCATTCCGCAAAGCCATCGGTCTGGTGTAGCTGGGGCGCGCCGCCCCGGCCCCGACCATACGAACCCATCCCATCAGTCAAAATGCAGGCTACCGGCGTAGGGCCACTCGGCAGCATCGATCGCCAAGCCGGCCCGCACCGGATTTTGGCGCACGTAGTCCCATTTCTCCGCCCGCGAGGCTGCGGAGCGTAGCACGTGATCGAAGAATCCCGACTGCCAGAAAGGCCGCTGCCGCTCCGGGCCTAGGTTCAATCGCACGGCCGTAGCCCGCTTCCAGCGGCCAACCCAATAGGAAAGGTCACGTGCGGCGGCCGGGCTCGGCGCGGCAAAAAAGTGCACGTGGTCGGGCATAATGACATACGGGCCCACCTGCCAACCGGCTGGCTCCGCCACGCGGCGCCATTCCTCGACCAATACCAAATGAGCATCGGGGTTGGCCAGTCTCGGGCGACGAGCGTGCACACACGTGGTCACAAAGTAGCACGGGTGCTCGACCCAGACGTGCTGCAGCCGGCGCAGATGCGGTTC
>CAIOTK010000090.1 GCA_903861185.1 uncultured Opitutia bacterium
CCCTCCGCCACGGTCAGAGGCGGCAAGCCACTCAGCCGCGCCGACGCCTCCGCCAGCGCCGCCCCCGCCGTCGCGTCCCCGCCGCGGCCGAGGGTCATCCCGCCGTCGCGCCACATCGGCCAATTCACCGCCACGGTGCGTCCCGCCCGACGACCTTCCCGCCGCGCGCGCTCCCGTGACTCCGCCCAAGCATCCAGCCAGCGACTCGCCCACGCGTAATCCGCTTGGCCCGCCTCGGGAATTACCGCCGCCTGCGACGAACAAAGCAGCAGCCCGTCCAGCGCCGCGCTCCCCAGCACGGCCTCGAGTTGGGCCGCACCCACCACCTTCGCCGCCGCCACCGCCGCCACCTCCGCCGCCGTTTTGAACGCGGCGAACCCCGGCCGCTGCACGCCCGCGGCGTGGATCACCGCGTGCAACGCTCCGAATTGCTCCCGCGCCGCGGCCACCGCCCGCGCGACGTCCTCCCGCCGGGTGACGTCGCCCGCCACCGCCAGCACCTCGCCCCCCAGAGCCCGCACCTCCGCCGCGCGCGCCGCCGCCTCGGGGCCAGCCGCATTCCGGCTCAGCCACACCAATCGGCTGCCGCGCGTCCGGGCCAGATGCCGCGAAAAGAGCCACCCCAGGCCACCCGCACCCCCCGTAATGAGCACCGTGCCTCCGGGGCGGAAAAGATCCGGCGCGGGAGCCAAAGCGGCCGCCGACGCCGGCGCGAGCCGACGCACAGACCTCCCTGTGGCGTCCAACCGCACCTCGCGCCAAGTGTCTCCCGCAGCCAGTTCCGCCGCCAGACGCGGGTCGCCCGGCGCCGCCTCAACGAACCGCGCCCGCAGCCGCGGCTCCTCCTGCACCACGGTCGCGAGGTAGGCCCCAAGCGCCGCTAGGCCCGGCGACGGCTCCGGTGGCACCACCACCACCAAACGCACTTCCCGCTCCGGCGGCGGGCGCAACAACCGCCCGACGATCGCGTGCACCTGCTGAAGCGCCGCGGGGTCCGCGAGGTCGGCCGCCTCCGCCGGCAAGCGCAGCACGACGCCCGCCGGCAGCGGTCCGGGCACCACCAACTCGGCCGCGGCACATTCCCTTACCTCGGCTCCCGCCTCCCCAACCCGCAGCGCAGCGACCAGGGCGGGATCACCCGCCACCAGCCACGAGCCAGTCAGGGCGCCCCCAAGCGCCGGCGCCACCGGCATCCACTCCGCCGCCCACACCAACGGAGCGGACGCGCGCTCCACTGACGCAGCCGGGGCAACGGAAACCGCCGGCGCGACAGGCCGCACGCCACAGGGAATGAGTTCGAAGGGGGTCAGCGGCAGTGGCACCCGCCGGCGCGCCGCGGGCGGGAACACCGCTTCCCACGCGATCGCCGCGCCAGCCACGTAAGCCGCCGCAAGAGCCTCTCCGGTCGTACCCGTCGGCACCGACGGCGCGGCCGCGAGCACGACGTGACCGGTTCGCACGCGCGGATCGTGGCCAGTGGCGAGCCACGCGCGCAACGCCGCTGCACCCTCGCTCGCGTCACGCGCCGTCACCGCGAGGCGGTGGCCAAAGGCCGGCCGGCCGGTCGCCAACGTGTGGCTGATCGCCGCCGCTGGCGTGGCGCCCGCATCCGCCTCGAGCCAAGCCGCCAGTTCTTCCGCGCGCCGCCGCCGGAGCTCCGGGGTGCGCCCCGAGAGCACGGCGACCCAAGGTCCCGGCGCCGGGGCAGGCAACCCTTCCGCCGGCGGGCCGGCCAGCACGAGGTGGACGTTGGTACCGCTGAAGCCAAACGAGCTCACGGCGGCCATTGCGGGACCACCAGCCGACCAGGGCGCGGCCACGGCGGGCAGCAAAAACGGGCTGTCGGCCAACTGCAGTTCAGGGTTCGACGGGTGCGCGTGCACCGCGGGTGGTACCCGCCGGTCGCGCAAGGCGAGCAGGACCTTAATCACGCCGATCGCACCGGCGGCCATCAGGGGGTGGCCGAGGTTGGCCTTAACCGAACCGAGCGCGCAGTAACCACGCCGCGGCGTAAACCGACGGAAGGCTTCGGTCAGCGCGCCCACCTCAATCGGATCCCCAAGGCGCGTGCCGGTCCCGTGGCACTCGACGTAGCCGATGGCCTCCGGGTCGATCCCGGCCCGCGCATACAAGCCGCCGATCAACTCCGCCTGCGCCGGCCCGTGCGGCGCCGTGAGCCCCGCGCTACGGCCGTCCTGATTGACCGCCGAGGCCAGCAGCAAGCCGTGGATGCGGTCGCCGTCGCGCTCGGCGTCCGCCCGCCGTTTGAGCACCAGCACGGCTACGCCCTCCGCGGGAACGATCCCGTCGGCCCCGGCGCCAAACGCCGCGCAACGCCCGGCGGCCGAAAGCATCCCGGTCTCGCCCGCGAGTTGGTGGAAGCGGGGCGTGCAGAACACGGAAACGCCGCCGGCGAGCGCGAGGTCGCAGGCACCTTGGCGGAGGTTCTCCGCGGCCAGGTGCAGCGCGACCGCGGACGAGGAGCACGCGGTGTCGACCGCGAGCGCCGGGCCCCGGAGGTTAAGCGCGTAGGCGACCCGGGCCGGGAGCACCGACGGCGCGTTGCCCATAAAGGCGAACGCCTCGCCGTCGCGGCCCGCCGCGCGCAGCACCGCCTCGTAATCGCCGTAACTGCAGCCCGCGAACACGCCGGCCCGGAGGCCACCGAGGTCGCGCGGGTTGCAACCCGCGTGCTCAAGCGCCCGCCACGCCTCGAGGAGGAACAGGCGTTGCTGCGGATCCATCAGCTCCGCCTCCCGACCCGAGAGGCCAAAGAACAGCGGGTCGAAACCGTCGATGTCTGCGAGCAGCCCCGCCCGCCGCCGCGCCGGCGGTAGCGTCTCCACTCCGGGCCAGCGCGCCGCCGGCACCTCGCCCGTGGCGTCCACCCCAGCGAGCACGTTCCGCCAAAACTGCTCCGCGTCCTCCGCGCCCGGCACACGCAGGGAATATCCCACTATCGCCACCGCGTCCGCCCCCGCGGGCTCGGCCGCCGCCGGCGCCAAGGCGGGGATTTCCGCCAGAGTCGCTGTCGCCACTGGGCCCAGCCGCGCGGCAAGGGCCCCGATGTTCGGCGCGTTGAACAGGTCCAGCGGGCGCAGCGCGGCGCCAAATTCACGATTGAGCGCCTCCGCCAATTCCACGGCGACGATCGAGTCCAGCCCGAGCCGGTCAAAGCCGCGGTCATCCGCGAGATCCGCTTCCTCCAGACGGAATACTCGCCGCACCACGGCCCGCACGCGGGCCGCCACTCGCGGATCGGCCGGCCCCGGCACGGTGCCGGACGCCGCCGCCGGCAGTGCCACGGCCGATTTCGCGAACGGAACCGTGCTCGTCGGCGCTGCCCCCACCGGACCCGGGCTCACCGCGAGCAGCACCGCCTGCGGGGCCGCGGCGGGTGCGCCCTCCGTGATCGCCGAAAACTCGGTGAAACCCTCCGCTCCGAGCACGTTCCGCCAGCGCGCCACGTCCAGCAAGGGCGAGCCGGGCAGCCGCCGCTCCGCGTCACGGGCCTGCCACCAGCCCTCCAGCAGGCCGTAGGTGAGGGTGTTCGCGAGGGAAACGCGCGTGACCTCGACGAGCGCGAGGAGCCCGCCCGGCCGCAGGAGACCGCGGATCAGGCGGAGGGAGTCATCGAGCCGGCGGGCCACGTGCAGGGCGTTAGCCGCCACCACCACATCGACCGAGCCCGCCGCGGCCGGCTGGGCGGACAGAGGCGCGTCGAGATCGGCCACCGCGAAGCGCATTCCGGGGTGCCGCGCGGCGAGGCCAGTCTCAAACTGCCGGCGGAAGCCCGCCGAGACATCGGTGAAGAGGTACTCCACCGGCCCGCCGAGGCGTTCGAGGGCAGCGGCGACGACCGCCGTGGTGGCCCCAGTGCCCGCCCCGAACTCGAGGATGCGCACCGGCCCCGCCCCGCCCGCCGCCCGACGAGCGCGGACCGCGGCGACGACGGCCTCGGCCAAGGCACGGTTAGCGGCATCCGCCAGCGCCGACCCCTCGTAGACGCGGCGCACCAGCGCGAGCGAGCCGCCGGGAAAGAGCACGTCGGTACCGCGGACGCGGCCCGCGAGGACGTCCGGCAGGGCAGCGACACACGGCGCGAGCAAGTCCGCGTGGCCAGCGTGGTCCGGATGGTTTTCCAGCAGGATTCGGCGGAGCACCGCCGGGTCGCCGGGCGCGGCCGCGAGCGCCTCCCGCGCCGCGGGCAGCAGGGCGTCCGCCAAACGGCCGGCCACCTCGCCGGCGGGGGCGAGGTCCGCCGGCGTGAGCCGGGCATCGAGTCCCTGGGCGCGCAACCGGGCCGCGAGGAGCGCCCGCGCGTAGGCGTCGAGCGCGTCGAGCCCCGCGCTGGCGGACGAGGCGCGACTCGCGGTGCGGGGAGGGGGGGAGACGCGGAGTTCCTCGAGCAGGGCCGGGCTAGCCTTGAGGTAGGCGACTTGGGGCGCGGGGCCGGCGAGCACCCGCTCGACCACCGCAAAGCCCTCCGCCACGCCGATCGAGCCGAGGCCGCGCGCCGCCATCTCCCGGCGGTGCCGAGGGGTGGCCACGACGCCGACCTCTCCCCAGAAACCCCAGTTGATGACGCGCACGGGTAGGCCGTAGGTCGCCTCCACCCAGCGCGCGTACTCATCGGTAAAGGTGCTGCCCGCATTGTAGTTCGCTTGGCCCGGGCCGTGGTACAGCGAGACGACGGAAGAGAACACGAGCAGCCAGCCGGCCCCGGCCAGGTGCGCCTCCCGCGCGAGAACGGCAAACCCCTCGACCTTCGGCCCCAGCGCCGCGAGCAGGTCCTCCTCCCGCATCCGGTCGAACGAGCGGTCACGCAGCACGAGGGCCGAGTGGACCACGCCGTCGACCCGGCCCCAGCGGGTACGCACCGCGGTAAAGGCGGCCGCGACCGCGTCCTCGCGCGTGAGATCCGCCTGAAAATACGCCCCCTCGCCGCCCGCCGCCCGCAATTCCGCGAGGCCGGCGGCGATCTCCGCGTCCTCCCCGCGGCGCCCGAGCCAGGCCACGCGGGCCCCATACCGCCGGGCCAGTTCAAGGCTCAGCCCACGGCCGAGCCCACCGTGGCCGCCGGCCACGACGTAGACGCCCCCGCGCCGGAAACCGCCGGGTGTCACGCGGCCTCCTCCCGGCCAAGGGTGAAGGTGAAGCGC
>CAIOTK010000091.1 GCA_903861185.1 uncultured Opitutia bacterium
CTACGTGAAGCAGGTGCTGCTCAAGGAGCTGCCGCCCGCTCCGGCGGCGGCCTTCGACGCCGCCACGCTGCCCGCAGGCGCGCGGAAGATCGACAAGCCGAAGGTCGTCAGCGCGCAGGGCCGCAACCCGCCGGCGAAGAAAAAGGCGCAGCCCTGAGGCGGCCGGGGGCAGCGCCCCCGGCCTGGCTCGTCCGACGGGTCAGGGCAGCTCGTACAGCTCGATCAGCGCCGTCCCGGTCCCAGTGCCATCGGCGGCGGTGACCTGTGCGGTGTAGGCGCCGGGCGCGAGGGTGAGGATTACCGCGGCGTCGCGGCTGCCGGGGGGCAGGGCGAACGCGCCGGCGTCCCGCGCCGCGCCGGCCGTCACCGCGGCCTCAGCCGGGACCGTCGACCAATTGTCGTTCTCGCCGAGGAGCTCCGCCTGCCGGAACACCCGCAGGCGTGGATCCGCTAGGACGCCGCTCACGCCGAAGGCCGCCAACCCGGGCCCGACGCCGCGGACCAGCAGGCGCTTGGGGGCATTGCCGGTGACGACGAAGCCACCGATCAGGGCGCCCTCGCCGGCGGTGACCTCGCCGCGCGTGGAGATATTCAGCAGCCGCTGGTACTCCGCGCCCGGGTTGGGACTGGCGTCGTAGATTTCCGCGAGGGCAACCCCGGCCGCGCCGCCGTCGGAAACGTGCGCGGTGTACGCGCCTGGCTCCAGGTTGACGACTAGCGCCGCATCGCGACTACCGGCGGTCAGGCCGAAGGCGCCCACCCGCCCGAAGGCGGCCCCGGCCTCCGCGTTCCAATCGTCATTTTCGGCGACGAGGGTCGTCCCGCGGTACACCCGCAGGCGCGGGTTGGCCAACGCACCGCCGACCTCGAAACCGGTCAGCGCCGGGCCGATGCCGCGGATCAGGAGCTGCTTCGACCGCTCACCGCCGATCACAAATCCGGTGATCAGCACGCCGTCGGCCCCGCTGATCCGGACGCGTGAGGAGAGATTCACGAGGCGGTCGGTGCGCGCCGTGGTGGTGAGCAGGCCGGCGAAGGGCGTCGTCTGCCCCGCCACGTTGATCGCGCCCGCGACGGTCGTCGTCGGCGCATCGACCGTGCCGCGGATGGTGGCCGCGCCCACCGCGGTCGGCGCCTGCAGGCTAAAGGTACCGTCGGCTCCCAGGGTGGTCAGACCACCCGCGGTCAGCGTCGGGGTGGCCGCGAGCACCAGCACCTGATTATTGCTACCCACGACGGAGTAGGTTGCGCCGGCGGCCCCTGCCAGTGTGCTGGAACGGTAGAAGCCGGCCGCGTCGGCGGAGGGACCGGTTACCGGCAGGACCGGCGCATCGAAGGTCAGGCCGCCCGGCTCGATGGTGCCCGTGAGGCGTCCGCCGACCAAGGTGCCGCGGATGCGGACCGTCACCGGGGCGGCGGCCACGGGTGGAACTCCGTCGCGGCCCGCTACCGGCAGGTCCGCGATGTAGCTGTCTTCAAAGGAGCCATCGGGATTCAGCTGGAAGTCCGTCGCCCGGTTCAGACCCAGGCCTGGCACCACCAGCAACAGCGAACCGCGATTCGTACCCGGCGGCAGGGTCGCCCCGATCTCGCCGACCCTCGGTCCCGAGGAACCGGAGTTGGCGGAGGCTACCGTGCCGAGGAACACGTTCACCCGCGCGGCTGAGACCGCGAAGGAGATGGTCACGTCCGGCGCCGGGTCGTAGCGGGAATCACCGGGCTGCAAGGCCCGCACGAGTACACGGCCGGCGTCGCCGCGCAGGGTAAGCCGGTTGCCGGACAGGATCCCGGGCCCGGAGACCAAGGTGTAGGAAACCGGGAGACCCGAGGAGGCGGTGGCGGCGAGGGTCACGGGCGGATTGTTCGCCAACTGGTCTGCCGGGGTAGGGAACGCGAGGGTCTGGGCCAGCCTGCCTGCCACGGTGACCGAGGCGGTGGCCGTGGCCTCCTCGTAGTTGGCGTCGCCCGCTTGCCGGGCCGTGACGATAGCCGTGCCCGGCGCTTGGAAGGTGAGCAGCCCCTGACCGAGCGTCGCGGGACCGCTCACGGCTAGAGAGACCGGCAGGCCGCTATTGGCCGCGGCGGAGACCGCGACCGGCGCGGCGAGGGTCGCGCTGGTGGGCGCCGTGAGCGTGAGGGTCTGGCGGGCCTTGGTAATCACCAGCGTCTCCGCGAGCTGCCCGGTGTGGTTCGGATCCGCAGCGGTGACGGTCACCGTGTAACGGCCAGCATTCACCGGCGTGACCAGCCCCTGGCCGCCCACCGTGGCGTACGCGATACCGAAGGGCACTTGGGGGAAGGCCGTGGCGGTGACGCGCCGGGCGGTGCCGTTGTAGCTCTGTTCCAGCCCGGTCAGCGTGAAGACGACCCAGCGCCGGGAGATGGTGGCGGTCAGGGCGGGCGGCGTGAGGGTGTAGCCCGCCGCATCCGTGCCGCCGAGCGAGAGGCCGCTCACGGTGACCGCCTTGCCCTCGCCCGCGTTCGCGTCCGCGAAGGCGCCGGTGGCACCGGCGGTGACTAGCGTCACGTTTTCTCCTGATACCGCGCCCGTCAGTTGCGCCGTGGCGAGGTTGAGGGTGGCGACCGTGGAACCATCGTAAATCTTGTCGAGGGCCCGTGCATTCGCGACGGTCAGGGACTTCGCGGTGATACTCGCCGTCGTCGTGGGCTGGGTGAGGTTGTAGTTCCCAGCGTCGGTGCCCGTGAGGTTCAGACCGGCAAGGGTGACGGTCTTGCCTGCGCCGACCGCCTTGTCGGCGAAGGTCGCGGTAGCGCCGGACGTCACCAGGGTCGCGTTGTCACCGGAGACGACTCCGTTGAGCGCCGCGGAGCCAAAGGCGGGCGTGGCCGTTGTAGTGCCGTCGTAGGCCTTGTTGCCGGCGGTCACGCCGGTGACGGTCACCGCCTTGGCCGTGATGTTCGCGGTGGTGGTGCTGACGGAGGAGAGCGTGTAGTTCGCCGCCTGGGTGCCGGTGAGGGTCGCCCCAGCGAGGGTCACGGTCTTGCCCGTGCCCTTGTCCTTGGTGGCGAAGGTCGCGGTGCCGCCGGTGAGTTGCACGTCGTCGCTGCCGACCACGCCGGTGAGGTTGCGGGCCGTGACGGTGGCTGTGAGGTTGCCGTCGTAGACCTTTTCCGAGGCGGTGAAGGTGCCGGTCAGGGCCGCCGCAGTGATCGTGAGCGTGCCGTTCGTCCCCGCGGTGAAGGTGTAGTTGTCCGCGGCGAGGGTCCCAGCCGCCGCCGTGATAGCGTGCGTCGAGTTCGCGGCCGCCGTACCGGTGGCGGTCCCGGCGTAGTTGAGCGAAGGGGTGCCGCTGAGGGCGGCCGGCGTCAGGGCGCGGAGGCTCGCCTCGGTTTCCCCGTTGACGAAGCCGGTCAACACGTAGGTCGCCGTGGGATTAGTGGCACCGTAGGCCCGGTTCTTGCCTTCCGCGGTGATCGTGAGGGCTACGGGGGTGACCGTCAGGGTCCCTTTGACATAAGAGAGCGCGTAGTTGGCTGCGTTGAAGGTGCCGCCGGTGGCCGCGCTCGGGGTGAGATCGTACGCGCCCGCCTTGTCGGTCGCGGCCGTGCCTCCGGCCGCGGTGAGGGTAACCGAGCCGATGGTCTCGCCGCTGACGAGGCCGGTGCTGGTGAAGGCCGTCGCCAGCGCGCCGTAACTCTTGGTGGCGCCGTAGACCTTGGTGTCGTTGTCCGCCGTAATGGTCAGGGCGGCCGCGGTGATGTTCGCCGTCAGCGCGCTGGCCACGCCTGTGTAATTGCCGGCGTCCGCGCCACCGATGCTGAGCCCACTGAAGTCCGCGGTCACGACGATCCCGTTGGCTACGCCCGCCGTGGCGAAGGTGCCGGCGGAGACGCTGCCGTTCACGCTAACATCCTCACCCGCGACGAGATCTAGGGTAGGCGTCCCCGAGATGGCGGCGGCGGTGGTGCCAGTGTAGGTCTTATTCGTCGCGGTGAGGCCCTTGACGGTAAGCTTCCGTAGGCCACCGAAGAACGTGTCCGCCGCGAGGTTCTGCCCCGAGAAGGCGCCGGTGAAGGCGACGCCGTGCAAGGTGACGCCCACTCCGCTCGTGCGCCAGGTCCAGTTCAGGCCGTCGTCGCTGGTGCGGATGCGGCCGCCGGCCCCAACGGTCACGACGCGGGTGGAGCTCCAGACCATCCCTTCGATCCAGGCCGGGGCGTTGCCCGCCACGGGAGCTGACCAGGTCACGCCGCCGTCCGTACTGCGCAGGAACTTGCCGGTGCTGGAGATCACTTCGAACGCCGAGCCCGTCCAGACGATGCCATCGAGGCGCTCCACGGTGCCCGAGGTCTGGGCCGTCCAGCTCGCGCCGTCCGTGCTGGTGAGGATGCTGCCGCCGGCGCCGACCGCCGCGAAACGGGTGCCGTCGTGGGCCACCGCGCGCAGCGCGCCCGGCGCGGTCGTCAGGATGGCCTCGGTCCACGTCACCGCGTCCGGGCTCGTAATGATCCGGCCGTTGGTCTGCCCGCCTACCGCCACGACCAACGAGGCGCTCGCCGCCACGCCCCGAAGACCCTCTGAGAACCCGCTGACCGCGGAATTCCAAGTAACGCCGTCCGCGCTGGTCAGCACGGTGCCGGCTTGGCCGACTACGATGAGGGTGCTGCCCTTTACGGTGATGGACCGCAGCTGGGAGGTGGTGCCGGAAACCCGGGGCGTCCACGTGGCGCCGTCCGGGCTGGTGAGGATCGTGCCGGCTCCACCGACGACCACCATTTGCGACTGGGCCTGCATCGCCGGTGCGACGAGGAGACTTGCCAGCACGCTCAGGACGAGCGCGAGGCCACGGATCCGGAAAGCTTGAGCACGAAGTTCGATTTGGCCCGTGGGCCGCGAGGGAGTCTGCATAGTGGGAAATGACAGGTATACTCGGATGCCTAGGAGTGTAGGAAAACTCCACGTGCGTGGCAGATCGAGCTCAAACCGCGACCGCCCAACCGTGCCCCATCCGCGATCTGTCCGCTTGCCTCCGGGGTCCAGATACCGCTCTCTTAGGCTTAGGTTTTCTACCCTGCCCCGCCGTGCCTACCCTGTTCGGTCGCCTCGTCCGTCTCGCGCGCGCCTGCGCTAACTTCGCGTTGGCCGGGCCCGCCTTTGCCGCCGCGGATCCGGCCGGCATCGAGTTCTTCGAGAAACAGATCCGGCCGCTCCTCGCCTCGCGCTGCCTCGAGTGCCACGCCGCCGAACACAAGATCAAGGCCGGCCTCCGTCTCGACCATCCCGCCGGCTGGTTGGTCGGCGGCGACTCTGGCCCCGCCGTGCTGCCGGGCCGCCCGGACGAAAGCCCCCTGATCAAGGCGATCCGTTACACTAAGCTCGAGTTCGAGGCGATGCCGCCCCGCTCCGCGCTGCCCCGCGAAGAGGTCGCCCTGCTCGAGGAATGGGTCCGCCGTGGAGCCCCCGCGCCCGCCGAGGCTGCCCCCGTCCCCGGCGCCGCCTCGGCCCGGCGAGCGATGACGGTCGAGGAAGGCCGCCGCTTCTGGAGCTTCGTGCCCCCGGTGCCCGCCGCCGTGCCCGCCCCCGCCGCCGCGGGCTGGGCCCGCACTGACCTCGACCGCTTCATCGCCGCCCGCTGGCCGGAGAAGGATCTCACCCCCGCGCCCGACGCCGATCCCGCCGCCCTCCTGCGCCGCGCCTCCTTCGACCTGC
>CAIOTK010000092.1 GCA_903861185.1 uncultured Opitutia bacterium
AGGGTGCGCGAATGCAGGCTCGGCGCGACGACCCCGTGGCGCAGTTGCAGGAGAAGTTTGAAGAGCCCGGCGAGGCCGGCGGCGCCCTCAAGGTGGCCGAGGTTGGACTTCACCGAACCGAGCGCGCACGAGCCGGGCGGTCGGCCCGGTTGGCTGAAGACCTCTTGCAGCGCCGCCACCTCGATGGGGTCACCCAGGGCGGTGCCGGTGCCGTGGGCCTCAAGACAGGTAATCTCCGCCGGAGCGACGCCCGCGGCAGCGAGCGCAGCCCGCACGACCGCGGTCTGCGCGCGCGGGTTGGGCACGGTGTAGCCGTTCGTCTTGCCTCCGTGGTTCACCGCAGTCGCCCGCAGAATGCCGTGCACGGTGTCGCCATCCGCGAGCGCCCGTGCCAAGGGCTTCAGGAGCACTGCGGCCACCCCCTCGCCGGGCACGTAGCCGTCGCCCCCGGCCCCGAAACTCTTGCAGCGCCCATCCGCCGCCGCGAAGCCACCCTGCGCCAAGCCCACGTCCTTGGCCGGGTGCAGCGACAGGTTCACGCCGCCCGCCAGCGCCAGCTCGCACTCGCCGCGCCGCAAACTCGCGCACGCGAGGTGCAGCGCGGTGAGCGCCGAAGAGCACATCGAGTCGAGCGCGAGGCTCGGGCCGCTCCAGTCGAACCAGTACGAGACGCGGTTCGCGATCGAGGCCTGCGAGGCGTTGACCGGCACGATCCGGCCCGGCACCGAGGCCTCGAGACCCACCAGCTGGTACTGGCTGTACATCGAGCCGACGAACACGCCCACCGACCGGCCCCGCAACTCGGCGCGCGCATAACCCGCATCCTCCACCGTGTGCCACGCCGTCTCGAGAAACAGCCGCTCCTGCGGATCGATGAGCTCGGCCTCGCGCGGAGGCACTCGGAAAAACGCCGCGTCAAAGCGGTCGACATCCGCGAGAAAGCCCCCCCAACGATTATAGGTCTTACCCGGCGCCCCGCGCTCCGGCGAATGATAGTCCGCGAGCGACCAACGCTCCGGCGGCACCTCGGTGATCGCATCCCGACCCGCCACCAGCAACGCCCACAATGCCTCCGGGTCCGCCGCCTGCGGGAACCGCCCGCGGAAACCGATCACGGCGATACCCTCGACTTCGCTCAGGGCAGGCCCTTCGACGGGGCTCAGGGCAGGCCCATTTTCGGAGGACGGAGCGGGCCGCGCGGCGGGGCTCAGGGCAGGCCTTTCGACTGGGCTCAGGGCAGGCGTGGAGCCCGGGAGGAGGGGCGCGAGGCGCGCGGGGCAGCGCGACGCCAGATGCGCCGCGAGAGAAGCGAGCGTCTGGTGCTCATACAGCAGCGACTTGGGCAGCGGACCAAGATCCTCCTCCAGCCGACGCGTGAACGACAACACCAGCAACGAGTCTACCCCGTAACGCTCCAACGGCGCCGCCGCGTCGATGCGCTCCACGGGAATCTTGGTCAGCACCGCCAGCTTGGCCCGCAAGTAATCCGCCACGGCCACCACCGGCACCGGCGCACCCCCAGCCACCTCCGACCCCCCCGCCACCCGCGGCGCGTGCGCGATCACCTCCAACCCCGAAGCCCCCACAGCCACCGGCTCCAAACCCACCGCCACCACCGGCTCCTCCCCCGCCACCAACCGCTCCAACACCGCGCAACCCAAGGTCGCCGGCAACGGCTCCACCCGCTCCCCGCGCAACGCCAGCAACTCCGGCGCCACCCCCAGGCCCGTGTCCCACAACGGCCACTGGATCGCCACGCTCCGCCCCGCCCGCTCACCCGCCAATACCCGACGCGCACGGCGCCGGAGAAACGCGTCCAGAAACGCATTCGCGTACGCGTAGTCCACCTGCCCCACGTTGCCGTCCACCGCCGCCACCGAGCTGAAGCCGGCGAACCAGCGCAACGGATCCGCCGCCGTCGCCTCGTCGAGCACCGCTACCCCCGTCGTCTTCGGAGCCAGCACCCGCCGCGCCGCCGCCAGAGTCTGGCGCACCAAAAACGCGTCCGCGGTTACCCCCGCCGCGTGGACCACGCCCTCCACGGGGCCAAACTCCGCTCGCGCGGCCGCCAGCGCCGCCCGCACCGCCACCGCGTCCGTGCTATCCGCCGAACGGTAACGCCAGCGCGCACCCGCCGGCAACGCCGCGCCCAGCCCCGGTGGTGGTTCCGCACTCCGCCCGAGCAGAGTCACCGCGGAACCCCGCGCCGCCCAATGCGCTGCCACCGCGCGGCCCACTCCACCCGCGCCCCCACTGAGCACCACGTGCGCGGGTACCTCCGCTGCCCCGGCCACCAAAGGCTCATACGGCTCGGTGACGCGCACCCGCCGCGCCGCGCCCACGCCGGTCACGTCAACCGCATCGTCCGCTGCGGCCCATTCGGCCGGCCACGTCGTCGGGTTCGTTGCACCCCGCAAGAGCTTCCAGCGCAGTTCGGGTTGCTCGCGGCGCACGGTCGCGAGCAACGCCGCGAGGGCCTCCGCCGCGGGACCAGGCGCCTCGTCCGTCACAACCAACCCCCGCACGCCCGCGCGCCCCGCCGTCACGAGCGCCTGCAACAGCAGGAAGACCGGCGTGAAGGCCTGCTCTGGCCCGGCCGCCCGCGGCACGATGAACACGACCGCATCCGGCGCAGCCGCGGCGACCAACGTGCGATGGTCCTCCGGCGCGTCCGGCCGCACGGTCCAAACTTCCCCCTCGGTCACGCCGGCCCCACCCGGCGCCACCCGGCGCACCGCGGCACCCGGCCAAGCCGCCGCCAGACCTGCTGCCGCATCGCCCGCGGCATCCCAGACCAAGACCGAGGTCGGCGCCGCGCGCACGGCGGCCGCGGACAGCGGACGCGACACCCACGCAGGGCGCGCGAACCGGAGGCGCCCAGCCGCGTCCGGGGCGGGCGTCAAACACCGCACAGTAAAGCCGGTGAGTGCGACCCGCACCCCACCCGCGGGATCGAGCAATTCCACATCGACGACATCTGTGTCACCCCGCCGCTCGCGGCGGCGCGCCCGCGCCCGCGCCCGGTCCAAACCATCCGCAGCTTCCGCCGCCCACCGCACCACCTCGACCCCAACCGGCACCGCCTCGCCTCGCGCGGTCACTGCGGCCGCCGCCTGCAGCGCTCCCTCGAGCAGCAACCCAGCCGCCACCTCCGCAGGCACGCCGGCCGGCACGCGCAGTTCGGCCACCACCTCGTCGTCCCCAGCGGTAGCGGAAGTGATCACCCGCAGCGCGGGCCCGTGGCAGACAGAGCTGCCAAAGAACGCGGCGTAGAACGCGGCTCCGTCCCAGCGCCGCGGAAAACGCGCGGCTTCCTGCTCCGCCGGCGGCAGCACGCCGAGGGCAGCGGGGCGATCCTCCGCGAGGGCAAGGCGGCCGCGAGCGGAAGGCGAACCCGCGGCGAGGCCCACGAGCACTTCCCGCTCCTCGTTCCCGGCACCGAGGTCCACCGCGAGGCGGCCCGGGATGGTAACAGGCAGGGGCCGCAACCACGCGAAGTCGAGGATCCGGCCCGGGCCCAGCGGACGGACGGCCGCGAGGGCGCGTTCGAGTTGGAGGGCACCGGCCAACCACGCGGACCCAGCCACCTCGTGGTCGCGAATCCACGGGGCGGCAGGATCAAGTGGGGTGGTCCAGCGCCGACCGGTGACCACCGGTTCCTCGGTGAGGCGCCAAACAGCGGAGGCGGGCGAAACGGCGGGAACGGCAGCGACAGGGCTAAGGGGGGCATCAACCCAGCAGCGTTCCCGCGCGAAGCGGCGGCGCGCGAGCGGGAGCCGGCCGGAATGCGGCGGCGCCTCCGCGAGTAGCACGTGGGCGTTGGTCCCGCTGTAACCGAAGGAGCTCACCCCCGCGAGGCGGGGCTCCGCCCCCGCGGGCCAGTCGCGCACCTCGGTCGGGATGAAGAAGGGGCTGGCGGCGAGGTCGAGGTGCTCGTTGGGCCGGTCAAAATGAAGCGAAGGCGGGATGCGCCCGCGCTGGAGCGCGAGGACGACCTTGACCAACCCGGCCAGCCCGGCCGCGAACGAGGTGTGGCCCAGATTCGACTTCACCGATCCGAGCGCACAGCGGGCGGCACGGGAGCGCGCGCTGCGGAAGGCCTCGGTGAGGCCGCGAAATTCCACCGGGTCGCCCAGCTTCGTCCCGGTCCCGTGCGCCTCGATCAGGCTAACCTCCGCCGGGTCCACCCCCGCCCGGCGGTGGACGTCGCGCACCAACTCCGCCTGCGCCTGCGCGCTGGGCGCGGTGATGCCGTTGGTCCGGCCGTCTTGGTTGATGCCAGAGGCACGGATCACGGCGAGGAGGCGATCCCCATCGGCCCGGGCCGCCGCGAGGGGTTTCAGGACCACCGCGACCACGCCCTCGCTCAACGCAATGCCGTCCGCCCCGTCGTCGAACGGCCGGCAGCGGCCGTGCGGCGACAGCATCTGTAGCCGGGCGGTGGTGAGCATCTGCTCCGGCTCGAGGATGAGATTAACCCCGCCGACCAGCGCCAGCTGGCAATCGCCCGCCTGCAGGGCACGGCAGGCTTGGTGCAACGCCACCAGCGAGGAGGAACACGCGGTGTCGATCGCGAGCGCAGGGCCGCGCAGGTTCAACAGGTACGCAAGGCGCGCGGCGAGGATGGAAGGCGTGAGGCCCGTGCCCGCGAACGCCGACTGCGCCAAGAGCGGATCCGCCCGGCGCAGCG
>CAIOTK010000093.1 GCA_903861185.1 uncultured Opitutia bacterium
CGCCTGGCCAGCAGAGCCTCGCGCAGGCGCAGCCGGTCCCGCAGGTCCATTTCCCCCCCGCACTGGGGGCGCGGTCGCGGAGCGAACGCCCCCGGGCAGCTGGAGAGCGGAGGCAGCCCGGGGCGGGGGTCGAGGCGGCTGAAGTCGCAGGCGAAGACCGCCAGCTCGGAGGGAGCGTAGTCGCCGGAATGCGTCAGGTGCTGCGCAGGAGAACGGATACGCAGGAAGCCGTCGAGGTACGGCGCGGCGATAGGCAGGGCGGAGGCGTACAGCAGCTTGCTCCAGTGGGGTGCGAGTATCGCCACCGGCACGATCAACACACACAGGGCCCGGTCGGCGCAGGCCTTCTCGACCGTAGCCGAGACCAGCCCCAGCGGCGGGAACGCGTAGAGCACCTCACGGTGCGACGAGCCGCACACTGGGCACACACTCTGCGCCCAGTCGAGCAAGCACAGGGCGTCAGCTGCCTCGGCGCCCGGCTCCAAGAACCGGCTCCAGAAACGGGGCGCCCGGGCGTTGGACGCGGAGGCGAAGGCGTCTACCGTGACGCGCCGCCAGCCAGCCGCTGCAGCCGCCTGACGAGCCATAGACCAGACCTGGTCGTCGACCGCGGGGCCAAGGACCGCGGCCACGTTCGCGTCCGGTCCCAGCTACGAGCCCGCCCGGGAAGCACCATCCACGCCTTCCGCTACGAGGACGAGGCCGGGCACGTGGCAGGGTAGACAGTCTACGTTAGCCCTTGCCGCCGCCCGGTCCAGGCGCAAGGCGCAGCGTTGCATCTGGGGCGACTGGGTGCTGCCTTTACGGAACGCTGCGATCGCCGCTGCGGCGTCGTTACGGAGGACGCAGAAACGACCCCGGATGTCGGCCGCCACCACGAAGGCCTCGAACGACAGGGCGCCTCCCAGCCCCTCGCGGTACGGTTGCTCGCTAACGTCCCAGTCGGGCGGCCAGGTACCCACGAGCAGCTGCTCGCGAGACACCGGGGACGGCCCGGCCAGGTCCCACCAGCGGGCCAGCGCGGCCCAGCCGAAGGTGGACGCGTCCCAGGTGAGTGCGCAGAACAGCGCCGGAGCCTCTCCCCGAAGGAAGGTGGCGTAGGCCGATGAGGCGGGTGGCGGCCAGAGCGGGCGTCCCAACGGGGCGTAGCGAGCGAGGACACTGCACATCTCGGCCGACAACTCCTCCAGGCCTGCAGGGGCGGGGCCGATGTCGTCATACTCATCCTCAGGCACTGGGCCCATCAGGCGTTGCAGCTCTGTGACCAGCACACGGAGGTGTCGGACGCCCGCTGAGTAGTGGAGCAGCCGGCCCTTGATACTGTCCAGTTCGCGAGCCGACCAGAGTGCGCCTGTCACGCCGAGGGAGGCCGCCTGCTCCAGCAGGAGCAACTGTTTGTCCGGCAAGACGAGCATCAGGCCCCGGAACGTGTCGAAGAGGAAGCCAGCGTACTCCACCGCCTGTTTACAGCGCTGGTGCTTATCATCGTTGAGCGACACGCCCAGCTGCCGGTTCAGGTCCATCCACCACTCATCCAGCACGATGGCGGCCGCCAGGCCGCGGCCGCACACCAGGCAGCCACCGGCGAGTCCGCCGCAGGCCTCGTGCCA
>CAIOTK010000094.1 GCA_903861185.1 uncultured Opitutia bacterium
GGCGGATTGCTTTTCGTCTGCGCTGACCGGGGCGACCCACCTTCGCTGAGCCTTCGGCGGGCAGGCGCGCCCCGGCTACACCGAGCCGATGGCTGCGCGGTATTGGGGCCGAGATCGTTCTGCAGCCCCCCCCTTTGGGGAACGATCCGATTAGGATCGGCGTCGGGTCCCAACGGCAATCGAACGAGAACCGAAGGAGAATCGAAAGAGAATCGAAGGAGAGCCCTGCGCCGGGAGTCGGTGATCGAAAATCGAAGAAAATCGAAGGCGGGTTGGGTGCGAGCACGGGGAGGAATGCGGCTGCGCGGGCGCGGCCGGGTTTGGGGTTTCCAAGTCCTGAGCGGTGCTGCACCCTGTCGGGTATTATGAGCCAGCCGCGTCGCTTAGCCGGGAGGACTCCGCCGACGGAGGGCGTTCAGGCGCCGAAGCGGAGCGACGGGGCGGCGCGAGTAAATCCGCGGGCGAGCGCGCCAGCGGCCCGCATCTCAGCCCGCGGATGTCCGACACCCTGTGGTAAGCTGGTCGCCGCTTGATCCCTCCTTACCTCATGCCTGAGCCCGCGCCTGCTCCCGTTCGCTTCCTTGCTGACCGGGCTGGGGCGTCGATGGAGGGCGCCGTGACCCGATGAGCCTACCGGAGCGCATCTTCCTCGGGTGGGAGCAGCCGTTGGCCGAGGCGGTTGCCGATCGGCTGCTCGCCGCCGTGCCGCGGCAGGACGGCATTTGGGATTTGGGCGGCCACCTCGTGCTGGTCCCCTCGGCCTTTGCGAGCCGGATGCTCCAAGAGACCCTCGCGCGGAAGGCGGGGGCACTGCTCCTCCCGCAGATCACCACGCCGAGCCTCTTTCTCTCTGGGGCCGGCTTTCAGCCCGAAGACCCCGATCGCTCCGAACCGGAAGAGGTGGCGGGACGCGAGGTGATGGCGCTCGCCTGGGTGGCCGTGCTGACGGACCCCGGCTTCAATCGCGCGGAATATCCGGCCTTGTTCCAGCAGGATCGGCCCGGGCCGATGACGCCCGCGGGCGCCTTGGCGTTTGCCCAGGATCTCCTGCAATTGCAGGACGAACTGGGCGTGGCGGCCGAGGGGTTGGGCTTCGCGGAGACGGCGCGGCACGCGGCGTGGAAGCGGCCCGAATTGCAGGCGGCGGCCGGCCAAGTCGCGCGTTGGGAGCAATTGGCGCGCTTGGAGGAGCGCTATCTCGGGAAACTGGCGGCCCTAGGTTTGGTCGACCACAACCGGCACCGTCGCCAAGTGGCGCTGTCCAGCGACCTACCGGCCGGCATCGAGGCCGTCTGGCTCGCGGGCGTGATCGACCTGCCGCCCCTGCTGGAGACGGCCCTGACCGTCCGGGGCACGCGGGCCGCCGTGCGGGTCCTGATTGCCGCGGAGCCGGGGGATGCCGGGGCGTTTGACGCGTGGGGGCGGCCGGACGCGGCGGCGTGGGCGCAGCCGCGTGGGTCGCCGTGGCCGGATTTTGCGGGAACGGTGCACGTCGTGCAGAAACCCGAGGATGGCCTCGAGTGTCTGGGCCGGCTGGTGCGGCAGCACCATACTCGGGCGCGGGGCGAGGGCGCGCCAGCTTTGGAGGCGGTGGGGCGGCTGGCGGTGGTGCCCTGCGATCGCGAGGCGTACCCGGCCTTAATCACCCGGGAACTGCACGCGCTGGCGCGCGGCCCGGGAGGTGAGCCGCTGCTGAATACGGCCAATCCCTTGGGGCGGCGTCATCAGGACCACGGCATTCACCACGCGATGGCCGCCCTGCTGGACCTCGCGGATGAGCCGACCTTTGGGAACCTGCGCCGCTGTGTGAATCACCCAGTGGTCGCGGGCCGGCTCCGCCTGACCGAGCTGGAGCAGGCGGAGGCACTGGGTGGCGGGCGGAAACCGATCGGCTGGCATCACCTCCAGCGGCTGTTGGACGCGGTGAGTGCGGCGACTGCGCCGCAGCCGTTGGACGAAACCCTAGCGTTCGCGCGGAGCGTGCGGGTAGACGACGGGATGGAGCCGCGGCAGCGGGTGCAAAACCAGCGGATCCGCGAGGCGGCGACCGCCGTGGAAGCGGGTTTACAGGCCGCGGTGGAACTGCGGGCGTTGGGCTGGCGGCAACTCGGGGAGCGTGCCTTGGCGTTGGCGCAGCCGGGCCGCGGCGCGGGGCTGGCGGAGGACGAATGGCTGTTTGCGGCGGATGTGTCGGAGGCGATCGAGGCGGCGCTGGGCGGCCTCCAGCCGGGGCGGCCTGAGGCCACGGCCCTGACGGCCCGGGATGTGGTGCGCTTGGCGTTGCGGGCGGCGGGCGCGCGCTCGTTTCGGGGGGACATCGACCGGGAGGCAGTGAACTTGCCGGGCTGGCTGGAAATCCCTTGGGAACCTGTGCCGCATTTGGTGCTCTTTGGGCTGACGGACGACTTGGTGCCCGGGGTTCGCCACGCGCATCCGTTCCTACCGGCGACGTTGCGGGCGGCGCTGGGGTTGGGTTCGCCGGCGCAGCAGTTTGCCCAGGCAGCCTGCGCGCTGGAGCTGGTGCGGCGCCAGCGGGCCCAGGGCGGGCGGGTGGATGTGATTGTCCCCCGGCACAACGATCAGGGCGATGGGTTGCGGCCTTCCCGGCTCCTGATGCTGAGCCCGGAGCGAGGCGGGGACACGTTGCTGGGCGCGGCGGGCTGCCCCGGTCGCCTCGATCACCTGCTGCAGGAGGTGCGGGCGGCGCGGGCGGAGCCCATTTGGGACATCCCGCCGGAGCATCGGCTGGATGCGACGCTCCGGTTGCCGGCGGATCCCGCGAAGGCAGACGTAAAGCGGCAGAGGCTGCGGGGCAGCATTAGCGCGACCGCGTTCAAGACTTACTTGGAGAATCCCGCGGACTTCTGGCTGAAGCACGCGCTGGGGATGTCCGAGACGTCCCACGATGCGATCGAACTGGACGCGGCGGGGTTTGGTACGCTGCTGCACGCGGCGGTGGAGGCGTTTGGCTGGGATCCGGAGACGCGGGACCTGACGGACCGGGAAACGATCTTCCGGGCGCTCGAGGCCAAGCTGGAGGGGCATTTCCGCGAGCGTTTTGGCCGCGCGCCGGCCGGGTCGCTGCTGTTGCAGCGCGAGACGGCGCGGGTGCGGCTGCGGGCCTTCGCCGGGGCGCAGGCCCAATTGCGCGACGAGGGCTGGTCGATCGTGGAGGTCGAGGGATCCCTGCCCGAGATCCCCATCGCGGAGGGGTTCACCTTGCGGGGCAGGTTCGACCGGCTGGATGCGCACTCCGACGGGCGGAGGTTCCGCGTGTACGACTACAAGTCTTTCGCGAAGGCGAAGGCCCCGGAGCGGACGCATCTCGCGAAATCGAAGGCGAGCGGGGAGTTGGGCTACTTTGAGCTCCCGAGCACCGCGAAGTCCGGGAAGGGGGCGCCGCAGGGGTGGCGTTGGAAGGACCTGCAGCTGCCGGCTTACGACTGGGCGCTGACGGCCGGCCGCCCGGAGGTGGGCCGGGGAAGCTTGGAAGTCGGCTACCTGTGCTTGTCCGGGGAGGCGAACCCTGAGGTGGTCCGGGTCTGGACCGGGTTTACGGGGACGTTCCGTCCCGCCGCGCGGGCCTGTATGCGGGAGATCGCCGGGTTACTGGCGCGGGGCGGGCCGGAGTCCTTCCAGCCGGCGGCGCAGGCGGCTACCTACCCTGTATTGAAGCACCTAGCGGGGCGTCGGCCCGAGGTGGTTCTGAACCTTGCCACGCTCGGCGCGACCGAGCCCTCCCGCGGATGAGCCCTGACTCCGGAACCAAGGGGCTGAATTTCGCGATCCTGGCGTCCGCCGGCACTGGGAAGAC
>CAIOTK010000095.1 GCA_903861185.1 uncultured Opitutia bacterium
AGCAAGACAAGTTTGGAATGCGTGCAAGACAAAGTCCCGATGCCGTAACCCGGCACGGGGTCAGGCCGTGAATCGTTAGTCTTCGCGGGCGCGAGGTCCGGGCGCCCTAACGCTTCCAGCATTTCACGGCCTAAAGCCCGCGGTTACGCGCGATCCACCTGGGGTGGCGGAAAGCGGTTCGTTCCCGCCGACCGGGGCGGCGCGCCCCGGCTACACCGATCCGCGGCGGTTCGAGCCGTAATTTCGTCCCGGGGGAGGATAGGAGGCACATTGGAGGCACACTGTAAGCACACTGGAGGCAGAACCCGCGCAGGAAATCTGGGCCGGCGGGGCGAAAAAAAGGCGCGCCCGCGAAGGGGCGCGCCAGGAAGGGCGGGGACTCCAGACCTTAGAGGTCGAAGCCGACCGTGAAGATGAACTTGCGCGGGTCCACGATGCGCCACGCGTAGATCGAACCATCCGGGTTGCCCGCCACCGGCTGCAAGCGGCCGTTCTCGAACACATCGCGGATGTTCAGCTGCACGTTCGCGCGCACCTTGTCCGACAAGAACCGCATCCGGTAACCGAACGACAGGTCGTAGTAGAAGCGCGCGGAGTCCCAGATGGGCTTGGCGGGATCGAGCTCCAGCACCACGCCACGGAAGTTGCCCGGCAGATCCGACGGCGCCTTGCCGTAGAAGCCGATCGAGCCCTTGTCCTCCCAACGAACCGCGCCGCCGATGCTGAAGTTGCGCATCATCCCCTCGGAGAAGGTGTAGTTCGTCACCGTGCTCCAGCGGTACTTGCGGACCTGCGTGCGGGGCTTGCCCGCGTTCGCGACCGAGAACAGGTACGGCGAGATCAGGCCGTTGTAATAGGCCGTCTCGGGAGTGTCACCGCCCAGCGCGGGGATCGTGTTCCACCACAGGCGACCCTCGTCGTCCTTGGCGGTGGTCCAGACGGGCAGGCGGGACTGCCAGTACTCGAACTGCTCGCTGCCGATGCGGGAATCGATCGCGATCTGCTGGGCGCCGGTGAACTTGATCCGCCAGTTCTTGGTCGGGTTGTAGGTCGCCTCGACCTCGTAGCCCTTAGACTCGACGTCCGACAGGCCGTTGGTCTGCGGCTGGCCGGGGCCGGCGGCGAGGAACGTGGCCATCCAGTCATCGGTCACGCCCATCAGGCGGGCGGTGGCGGCGGCGGACTGGGCGGCGGTGGGGGTGATGCCCTGCGCGGCGAAGCGGCGGTTGGAGAGCGCGAGGGCCCACGGGTAGAAGCCGTTGGCGTCGCGGATGCCATTGTTCTCGGGGCGGCCCTCGAGGCGGAAGGTGCGGTTGCCGATCGTGCCCACCTCGCCCGCGCGGCTGCCGAGCTCGGCCACCTCGTAGCGGTTGAGCTTCACGCTCAGCTTGCCCTGCAGCGCCGTGAACATCACGCCGTAGTCCTTACCCTCGCCCTTGGCGTTCGGGATCACGCCCTTCAGGTCCATCGCGTAGCGGACGACCTGCGGGAAGAAGCTGTCGGAACGATTGTAGTACAGGTTGAACCAGGGCAGCGGCCGCAGCACGGCGCCGTAGGTCTTGGTGTCACCACGCTGCGAGGCGCGGGTCGCGGCGCCGAGGGGACCAGTCGCATCGTCGGTCCAGGGGCCCCACACGCCGTAATTCTCGTAGCTGACGAGGCCGGTGGCGGGGTTGACGACGGCCTGGCCGGAGGTGCGCTCGCGGCGGCGATCGCGGCGGAGGCCCACGGTGGTGATCAGGCGGTCGCGCAGGAAGTAGCTTTGGGCGGTGACGCTGAGCGTACGCAGCTCGTTGCGGCTGCGGGTGGTGCTGGCGCGGGCGAGGCTGCCGAATTGCACGGCCTCGTCGACGAAGCGGCCGGTCAGATTGTTGAACCAGGTCACATTCCGGGTGCCGGAGAAGTCGCTGAGCGTGCTCGGGCCGTAATCGACGTTCTGACCCTGATTGTCACCGAGGTAGTAGCGGAGGCCGAGCTGATTGCCACCGACGCGGTTGGCGCGGTTGACCCAGGGGTTGTCGCTCTCGGGCCAGTAACCGTAGGTGTAGGTCTGGCTGGAGTTGCGGTTGACCTCGGCGTGGCCGGCGACGCGCTGGGTGCCGATCCACGAGAGCCAGCGGGGGAGACCCTGCGGGGTAAACTGGTAAGCAAGGTCGGCGTTCTGCGTGTCGTAAACCTCGGGGCGCAGATTGTCGAAGGGACCGACCGCCTCGACGAAGGGCCGGAGGAAGTTCGGATTGGCGCGGCCGTCGAGCAGGCGCGAATTCACGTCCACGTAGACCACGGTGTCCGTGTTATCGATCATGCTGCGGCTGAAGCGGGAGAACTTCTGGTACATGAAGCCGGCGCGGGCGGCCACCAGGTGGGAGGCGGTGTTGAGGATGACCTGCTCGCCCTCGACGCGGAGGGTGGAGGCGGTGTCCTCGCCGTAGTTCGCGGCGACGAAATTGGTATTGGACCAGTCGTAGATCGACTTGTCGGTGACCGAGGGGGCGAAAAACAGCGGGAACGGGTTGGCCTTCCGGCGCATAATGTCGGTGCCGGTCTGCAGGTAACGGACGTTGCTATTGTTCGTAAAGGGCGAGGGCACGCCGGAGGTGATCGGGTTGGCGGTGCGGGTGGCGGTGATGCCCTGAAGGCCGTTCCCGTCGACGTACGCCACGAGGCGGCCGTAGTTGATGCCGGCCATCAGGCCCGGGGGCAGGGTCGTGTTCTCATTCGCGACTGGGAAGGGACCGACGGTGCGCCCGCCGGCGTAGGAGACGAGCTGCGTGACCGGGTCGAAGGTGGGGCGGCCGGTGGCGGCCCACTCGGTGACCGTGTCGCGCGGGGTGACCGAGTTCGGGCGGCGGTAGAAGTTATCGTACTTCTCGAAAGAGGCGTTGATGACCGTCTGCCGGAAGGGGCGGAGCTGGATCGCGCCGAAGTAGCGGCGGATCTTCTCCTCGGCGGGCTTGCGGGTGAAGCCCTTGGCCTCGTCGACCGCGGCGAAGCGGACGGCGAGCTTGTCGTTGATCAGGGGCCGGTTGAAATCGAACGTCAGCCGGTGGCCGCCCCAGTCATCGAAGCGCACCGAGGTGCTCGAGCTGATGCGGGTGAGGTTGGCCTTGGAGGGGACGAGGTTGATCGTGCCGGCGGCGGCGCCGAGGCCGAAGAGGTTGGAGTTGGGGCCGCGGGAGATTTCGACCGCGTCGAGGTTGTACGGGTCGACGGGGATCTTGTTGTTGCTCGAGAAGTTACCGAGGGCGATATTGACGCCGCTGCCGCTGATGGGGCTGCCGACGCCACGGATGCGGTTGGCGGTGGCCGGGTCGTTGGCGGTGCCGTCAATGATGCCGCCGTTCCGGTTGGGCGTGAACTGGGTGTAGTTGCCGGTACCCTCGGTGTTCGCCTCGTAGAGGAAGATGTCGTTCAGATCGACCACCGCCAGGTCCTGCATCTGCTGCTTGGTGACGACCGTGATGGAAGCGCCGAGGTCCTCGAGCTTCGAGTTCAGGCGGGTGCCCGAGAGGGTGTTGAGGGCCTGGTAGCCCCGGTCCGCCTCGGAGGAGACGGTGAAAGGCGAGAGTAGGACCGTATCGGCGGCGGCCGCGGGCGGGCGGGTGGCCGGGGCGGCGGGGGCCTGCTGGGCCGAGGCCGGGGCGAGGAGGCCGGCGGCGCCGAGGGCAAGCCACAGGGCGCGGAGGGGGTTTCGGGTCGGGTTTTGCATGGTGCGAAAGGAACGGTCCCCCCTTGAGGCCGGAAAGGCTACGGTTGAGGGCAACCCCTTAGCTACGCCGACTGGGGGCGGGGCGGAAGCAAAAAACCCGTTCCCCGGCACCTGGCAGCCAGCTGCAAAAGGGGGCCGGCCACGCCCAGGGGCCGGCCGGGACGCAGCCCGCGCTTGCCTCGCCCGCCCGCGCGCGGCATCCCACGGGCAATGTCCTCGCTGCCCACCCAGTTCGACGGCGCCACCGTCCACACCAAGGCCAACGTGTATTTCGACGGGAACGTCGTCAGCCACACCGTCCTCCTCGCGGGCGGCGTCCGGAAGACCCTCGGGTTGATTCGGCCCGGCTCGTACTATTTCGGCACCGCCGCGGCGGAGCGGATGGAGATCGTCGCCGGCGAGTGCACGGTGACGATGAAGGATGCGACGACGACCCGCACCTACGGGGCCGGATCGTCCTTCGACGTGCCGGCGCAGAGCGGCTTCACCATCGCGGTGGGCTCCGGCCTCTGCGAATACATCTGCACGTTCCTGCCCTGATCCGGCCGCTCCCGTGCTTTGCCGGCGCCGTTTCCTCCCGCTGCTGCTGCTTCCGCTGACCGCGGGGCTCCAGGCCGCGGCGGCGCCCGCGCCGGTCGAGGGGTTGCCCGACGGCCTGTACGCGGCGATCGGCACCCCGCGCGGGACGATCGTCTGCGAGCTCCACTTCCGGGCGGCGCCGCGGACCGTCGCGAGCTTCGTGGGCCTGGCCGAGGGCACCCTCGGGCCGGCGCCGCGCAAGCCGTACTTCGACGGCCTGACCTTCCACCGGGTGGTCCCGGACTTCGTGGTCCAAGGGGGCGACCCCACTGGCACGGGCGACGGCGGGCCCGGGTACTCGTTTGTCGATGAATTCTCGCCCGCGCTGGGCCACGACGGGGCGGGCGTGCTCTCGATGGCCAACAAGGGGCCGGACACCAACGGGTCCCAGTTTTTCCTGACTCTGCGGGCCGTGCCGCGCCTCGATTTCCTGCACGGCGTCTTCGGCCGGGTGGTGCGGGGCCTCGACGTGCTGCCACGCATCGAACGCGGGGATAAGATGACGGTCGCGATCCACCGTCGGGGCGCGGCGGCCGCGGCGTTCCGGGCGGACGACGAGGCTTGGCGGGCGCTCAACGCGGGCGCAAAGGCCTATGCCGGTCCCGCGGAGCCCGGGCCGGAGGCCTTGTGCCACGATCCGGATGGGATCCTGCCGGCGGAGCCTCCCCGGGCGCGGGCCTTCAACCACAAGCTGGCCAACGTCGAACGCACCCTGGGTCTCAGAATCGTAGCCCGGTTCCGCGCGCGCTCCCCCACCCCAGCCGAGGACGCGGTGCCGGGAGCCTTTATGCGCGGCTTGGCCGAACAGCTGGGCACGGCGCGGGACGGGGCGCTGGCGGTGTACTTCGCGGAGGATGACGAATGGCGGGTGTGGGTTGGAGACGCCCTCGTCGGGCGCTTCGCCGGCCGGACCGGGACCGCGGCAGAACTGACTGCGGATGGTTCGATGCACGAGGCCAAGGAGGCGTTTCTCGCGGCCGCCCAGGCGCGGGCCAAGGAGGAGTTGGCGGAACAGGTGCGGGCGGCGGCCGCCAAGCCCGACACGCCCGCGCCGCCCCCGGGCCAGCGGGTGAAACTCCAGGCCGATGCGATCCTCGACGGGTTGATCCGCCGCCTCGCCCCGCGCTGAGGTTTGCCAAAGCGCGCTCCCCGACCTCCCTTCGCCCGATGCGCAGCGTGTACTTCCTTCTGATCCTCGGCGTTATCCTCGTGACGGTCGCGGTGGTGAGCCGCACCGGCATTGCCTCGCGCAACGACCCGCGGGACCGGCCGATCAACAGCGCGATGCGGGAGGCGATCGACCGCCGCAACCCGCAGTTCAGCGCGGAGGACGAGCTGCTGCTCGCGCAGCGCTTCGGCACGGCCGTGCGCCGACCCTCGGGCCTACGCTGGGTGGAGCGCGCGCCCGGTACCGGGGTCGCGACTCCAACCCTCGGCGGCGAGGTCTTGGCGCACTACGAAGGGCGGCTGCTCGACGGCACGCCCTTCGACGATTCCCGCAAGCGCGGGGCGCCGTTCACCTTCCGCGTCGGCACCGGCTCCGTGATCCGGGGTTGGGACGAGGCGTTCCTCACGATGCGCAAGGGCGAGAAGCGGACCCTGATCGTGCCCTACTGGCTCGCGTACGGCGAGAAGGGTCGCCCGCCGAAGATCCCGCCCAAGGCGACCCTGATCTTCGAGGTCGAGTTGGTTGACTGGCGCTGAGTCCGGCGGGCGCCCAGCGGGCCACGGACGGACCGTCGCCGCTCACAGGCCGACGAGGGAGCCGTTGCGGTGGAGCCAGTGTTCCGCCTCGCGCCAGCCCGGGCAGACCTCCTCGACGCGGGCCCAGAACCGGGCCGAGTGGTTCATCTCCCGGCGGTGCATCAGCTCGTGGTGGATGATGTAGTCGCGCACCGTCTCCGGGGTCTGGACGAGGCGCCAGTTGAGGGAGATCCCGCCGGTGGCGGAGCAGGATCCCCAGCGGGACCGCTGGTTGCGGACCGTGACCTCGCGCACCTCGACGCCAGAGACGGCCGCGAGCTCCCAGGTGCGGGCGGGTAACTCGATCCGCGCGCGGCGGATAAAATGGGCCTCGAGGGTCGGACGGAGGTCGCCCTCGAGCCGTGGCACCCGGAAGACGTCCGCCGCGAGGCAGACCTGCGGGCGTTCCCCGGAGACGGCGACCCGCACCTCCTCCAGCGCGCCGCGCCAGAGCACGCGCGTGCCGATCGTCCAAACCTCCGCCCCGCGGGGCCGCTGGCGCTGGCGGGCCCGGGCGCGTTCCAGCCATTCGCGGTGCGCCGCCACGAACCGGCGGGCCTCGCGCTCGCTGCCGCTCGCGGGGATGGTCGCCACCGCCACGCCGTCGCGGCGCAGGGTGAGCCGGTAGCGGCTGGCGCGGGCGCTGCGCTCAAAGACGATCTCCTCCCCGGCGGCGGGATCCGGGGCGGGCACGGCCCGGGCCGCGCCTGGGGGCGCGTGGTGCACCCCGGGCTGCGGCGCGAAGAGGCCGAATAAGTCCTGCTGCTGCTGGCTCAACGCGGCGAGTCAACGGATCGGCCCGCGCGAATCCAGCGCGATGTGGCCGCCCGTTCCCGCGCGGCGGCGCCGCCAAGCGTGCCAGAGCGTCGGCATCTCCCCGACGTGCCCGGGCAGCAGCAGGAGAATCGCGACCTCCTCGATCCCCGTCGCCACCAGCCACAGGATCACGGCGTGGAAGGGCCACGCGGGGCCGCCATTGAGCAGGGGGATGAGGGTGAACGGGCAGAGGACGGCACCCACCTTCGAGGCCCAAGTATGGTAACAGGGCGCCCGGCCGAGCCGGATGAGGCCGAGCACGATCACCGCAATGAAGGCCGCCACGCCGACGAGGATCCAGGGCAGTTCGCGGCGCACGATCTCCGGCCAGAGCAAGGCGATGCCGGTCGTGCCGGTGAAGAGGGTCACGTAGTCCGCCGCGCTATCCAGCTTGCGGCCGAACTCGCTTTCCGCCCCGAGCCGCCGGGCGAGGGTGCCGTCGACCGCGTCGGTCAGGAGCGAGAAGGCGATCAGGCCCACGAAGATTGCTCGCTCGCCCGCGACCGCCGCACCCAGCACGGCCGGCATCAGGGCGAGGCGCGTCGCCGAGATGAGGTTGGGCCAGTGCCGGCGGTTCATCGCTAGAGGAGTTCGAGCCGCCAGCGGAGCTCCGCAGGGCCGAGAATTTCCAGCCAGCCAAAGCTCGCCGGCGACCCACGGTTGGCGCGACTGATGCACCCGGGGTTGAGCCAGCGGACGCCCGCGGCATCGCGTTCGTCTCTCGGGACGTGAGTGTGGCCGTGCAGGACCACGCGGGCGCCGACCGGAGCGCGGCGCGGCGGGATGTGCACCAGATGGCAACGCCAGCCGTGCAGCTCGAGATTGAGGTGCGAAGGCCACGGGTGTTCGTCATTGTTGCCCAGCACGACGTGCAGGGGCGGGCCGAGCGCCGCGAACTCCGCGAGGGCCTCCGGTGCGCAGACGTCCCCGAGGTGCCAGATTTCATCCGCGCTGCGCAGCCGCTCGGGCAGGCCCGAAGGGTAACGGTCGTGGGTGTCGGCGATCACCGCGATGCGCATCCCCGCGACCTTAGCCGGAAGGGGGAATTTTGCACGACGGAAGGCGTCCGTGGGCGCAGTGGGGAGGGTCAGGCCCCGGTCAGGAAGCGTCCGAAGGCGGCCGCCCCGGCAGCGAGGTCGGACCGCGTGATGTACTCGTCCTTGGTGTGGGCGCGCGCGATGGTGCCCGGGCCGAAGGCCACCGCAGGGATGCCCGCGGCAGCGAGAACGTTCGCGTCGCAGAACCAGTCTGCCCGCGCCCAGCCGGCCCCGGCTCGGCGCAGCGCACGCGCCCAGGGGTCGGTGCGGGGCGTCACGAACGCCGGTCCCTGGCGGTGGATCCGGACGCGCGTGCGTGGGGCGTGGCGGCGGCAGAGTTCGCGGACCAAGCTGAGCGCCTCCGCCGCGGGCAGACCTGGATGGAGGCGCAGGTCGAGGCCGAGGCGGCAGCGGTCCGGCACGATGTTGAGGTCGCGGCCGCCTTGGAAGACCCCGAGGTTGAGGCTGGCTGGGCCGAGGACGGGGTGGCGACGGGCGAGGAAGGCGGGCGCGAGCTCGTCCCGCAACGCGGCCGCCAGCGGCAGGGCGCGGTAGACCGCGTTGTCGCCCCGCCAAGGCTGGGCGCCGTGGCAAGCGCGGCCGGGCGTCTCCAGCCAGAGCCGCAGAATGCCCTTCGCGGCGTGCACGACCCGCAGGGAAGTGGGCTCGAGCGCGACCCCAAAATCAGCCCGGAAACCGGACCGGACCAACGCCGCCGCCCCCGCGCTCCCCTCCTCCTCGCCCGCGGTGGCGGCGACAATCCAGCGCACGTCGGAACCAGCCCGGCCCGGTCCGCTGCGGGTCCAGCGCCGGAGTGCCCAGAGCAGGGCGGCGGTGGGTCCCTTCGTGTCGCAAGCGCCCCGCCCGTGGAGGCGCCCGGCGCGGGGCGTGAGGCGGAAGGGGGGGACCGTCATCCCGGCGACGCCCACCGTGTCGAGGTGGGGCGCGAAGACCACCGTAGCCCGGGCGCGGCGCACGGGTTCAAAGACTCCGATCACGTTGGGCCGGCCGGGCGCGAGGTCGCGTACCTCCACGGCGGCGCCCAACTGACGTAGGTGCTCGGCCATCCACGCGCCGAAGCGGGCCTCGCCCGGTTCGCTGCCACCCGGGTCACCACCGGGATTCACGCTCGGCACGGCGACCATCTCGGCGAGCAACGCGGGGAGGGAGGCGGGAGGGCGGGACATTCTCCGTACCCTGCGGGAAAATTTGCCCTTGTGCGACGCCGAACGTGGGGCCGAGGCTGGCCGCGATGTCTCACGCGCTCGAGTTGCCCTGCGCCCCGGAGGACGCCGATGCCTTCCTCGGGGCGCCGGCGCCGGAACTCGCGGGCGTGCTCGCCAGCGTGCCAGGACGGGTGCTCGTCCTCGGGGCCGGGGGCAAAATGGGGCTCCACCTGTGCCTATTGCTCCAAGGCGCGCTGCGGCCGCTCGGCCGCGCGACAGACCTCCTCGCCGTGTCGCGCTTCACCACCCTGCGCGACGGGGCGGACTTCGCCCGCCACGGCATCGCGACGCAGGCCGCCGACCTCTCCGATCCGGCGGCGGTGGCGGCGCTGCCGGATGCGGGGGCCGTGTTTTTCTTGGCGGGGGTAAAATTTGGCACCGCGGCCGCACCCGAGTTGCTCCACCGGATGAACGTCGAGGTCCCGCGGCTCGTGGCGGCCCGCTTCGCCGGCGCGCGGATCGTCGCGTTCTCCACCGGCTGCGTTTACCCCTTCGTGACCCCAGACTCCGGCGGTGCGAGCGAAGCCACGCCGACCGCGCCGCCGGGGGACTACGCGCGTTCCTGCCTCGGGCGCGAGGAGGCCTTCGCCGAGGGGGCGCGCCGCCACGGCACCCCGGTGACCCTCCTCCGCCTCAACTACGCCGTGGAGTTCCGCTACGGAGTCCTCGCTGATGTCGCGGGCCGCGTGCTGCGGGAGGAGCCAGTGGACGTCACGACTGGGTACGTGAACGTAATCTGGCAGCGGGATGCGCTCGTGCACACGGTGCGCGCGCTGGAGGTGGCCGCAGCTCCGGCCGTCCCGCTCAACGTCACTGGCCCGGGTATTCTCCGGGTGCGGGACCTAGCGCGGGACTTCGGGCGCCTGCTCGGGCGGGAGCCGCGGCTGGTGGGGGCGGAGGCGCCGACCGCGTGGCTCAACGACGCCCGCACGGCGCACCGCCGCTTCGGGCCGCCGCCAACGGACCTGACCACGATGCAGCGGTGGGTCGCGGCGTGGCTCCTGCGGGGCGGGGGCACTTGGGGAAAGCCGACCGGGTTTGAACGCCGCGATGGGCGTTTCTGACGCACGCTCAACGCTCGCCCGCGGTACGCCCTCCACCCAACTTGGCCCGATGAACGCCACCCTCCGCGCGCATCTTTTGGCCGGGCAGGTGATTCCCGCCCTGCCGCTCGCCCTCGACCGCCGCCGGCGTTGGGACGAGGCGCGGCAGCGCGCGGTCATTCGGTACTATGTGGATGCCGGAGCGGGGGGCTTGGCGGTGGGCGTGCACTCAACGCAATTCGCCATCCGGGAGCCAAAGATCGGGTTGCACGAGCCGGTCCTTGCGCTGGCCCGGGAGACGGTGCACGCGTGGCGCGGCGCGGCTCCGCGGCGGCCGTTTGTCCTCATCGCGGGCGTCTGCGGCCGCACCCCGCAGGCGCAGCGCGAGGCCGCCCTCGCGGCGCGCCTCGGTTACCATGCGGGCCTGCTCAGTCTCGGGGCGTGGGCGGCGGACGAGGAGCGGGCCATCCTGCGCCACTGCCGCGCGGTGGCGCGGGAGTTGCCGCTGGTCGGTTTCTACCTGCAACCCGCCGTGGGCGGGCGCGTGCTGAGCTACCGGTTCTGGCGGGATTTTGCCGAGATTCCCGGCCTCGTCGCGGTGAAGATTGCCCCGTTCCACCGCTACCGGACCCTCGATGTCGTGCGGGCCGTGCTCGAGGCGGGCCGCGACGACGTGGCGCTCTATACCGGGAACGACGACAACATCCTCGCGGACCTCCTCACCCCGTTCACCTTCGGCGGGCGGACGCGCCACATCACCGGCGGACTGCTGGGGCAATGGGGGGTGTGGACCGAGCGTGCCGTCGCGCTGCTAGACGAGGTGCGGAAGGTCCGTGGGCGGGCGCGGCTGGACGCTGCCTGGCTGGAGCGGAACGCGGCGCTGACGGACGCGAACGCGGCCGTCTTTGACGCGGCGCACGACTTCGCGGGCTGCCTACCGGGCATCCACGAAATTTTGCGACGCCAAGGCCTGTTCGCCACTACCGCCTGCCTCGACCCGCAGGAGCGCCTCTCGCCCGGCCAAGCGCGGGAACTCGACCGCGTGACCGCTGCCTACCCTTGGCTCGTCGACAACGCCTTCGTCGCCCAGAATCTTTCCCGCTGGCTCGGTTGACCCGCCACGGACGCGCGCTCACAACCCTTCCTTCCCCAATGAAACTCCGCCCCCTGACCTCCCTACTCGCCCTGCTCCCGCTCTTCGGCCTGAAGGCCCACGCTGCCGACCTGCGGGTCGGCCTGATCGGCCTGGATACCTCGCACGTCATCGCCTTCACCAAGACCCTCAATGACCCCAAGGCGAAGGACCACGTGCCCGGCGCGCGCGTCGTGGCGGTGTTTAAAGGCGGCAGCCCGGACATCCCCTCCAGCGCGAACCGCGTCGAGGGTTTCACCCGCGACCTGCTGAAGTACCCTGAGATCAAGCTGTACGACACCGTGGCGGAGCTGGTGAAGAATGTGGATGCGGTGATGATCGAGAGCGTCGACGGCCGCCCGCACCTGAAGTACGCGCAGGACGTCCTGCCCTCGGGGAAACCGACCTTCATCGACAAGCCGGTGGGTGGGTCCCTGCGCGACTCGATCGCGATCTACGCGCTGGCGAAGAAGCACAACACGCCTGTCTTCAGCTCCTCCTCGCTGCGCCACGCCGTGCAGGCGTCGCTCAAGGACGTGAAGTACGGGGAACTGCGCGGGGCGACCACGTTCGGGCCCTGCGAGATCGAGCCGACCCACCCGGACCTGTACTGGTACGGGATCCACGCCTGCGAGATGCTTTACACTGTAATGGGCGCCGGGTGCGTGACCGTCCAGCGGACCCACACGCCGAACGCGGACGTCGTAACCGGCGTCTGGGCGGATGGGCGCGTGGGCACGGTGCGGGGCAACCGCGCCACCAAGGGGGCCTACGGGCTGACGGTGTTCGGTTCGACCAACGTGGTGAGTCCCGAAATCAAGACCGGTTACGCGCCGCTGCTGCGCGACGTGGTGAAATTCTTCCAGACGCGGGTCGCGCCGGTCTCGGCCGAGGAGACGCTGGAACTGATGGCGTTCATGGAGGCGGCGGACGAGAGCAAGCGGCGCGGTGGCGCGCCGGTGAAAGTCGCCGACGTGGTCGCGGCCAACCAGCCCCGCTGAACGCCGCGACGGGACGGCGCCGGGCGATTTTCGCTTGGTGGCACCCGCCCGGCTCCACTCGCCCTCCCCTTTTCTCTTTTCTCTCCCAGCCATGAACTTCCCCGCCCGCTTCACCGTTATTTCCGACGAGATTTCGCAGGACCTGCCGGACCTCGTCCGTTTCGCGAAGGAGTTCGGCCTCCCCGGCTACGAGCTCCGCAGCATGTTCGGGCGGGCCTTTAAGGACCTCACTCCGGCGGACATCGCCGAGGTGAAGCGCGTGGCGCACGGCGAGGGCTGGCGGATCTTCGGCTGCTCGTCGCCGGTGTTCAAATGCGACCTCGATGACTCCGCGGCCGTGCGGGCGCACGTCGAGGAGTTCCGGCGCACGCTCGGCGTCGCGCACGAGCTCGGTTGCGACCTGATCCGCGTGTTCACCTTCCTGCGGCGTTCGGCGGCGGAAAACGCGGCGGCCGGGCCGCGCATCGTCGAGCATCTGGGTGCGCTGGCCGCGGCGGCGGCCGGGACCTCCGTGCGGATCGGGGTGGAGAACGAGGCTTCCTGCATCATCGGCACCGGCCTGGAGGCGGCAGAAATCCTGCGCCACCTGCCGGACCCGCGCTTCGGGATCGTCTGGGACCCCTGCAACGTCCTCTACACGCCGGGCGCCCCGGCGGACGCGACCGCGGGGTTCGCCGCGCTCCACGGACGGATCCACCACATCCACGTGAAGGACGCGCGCCGCGTGACGCCGAAGCCGGGCGGGCACCCGGCGGTCGCCGCGCCCGTAGGCCTTGGGCACGTGGGCTGGACGGCGCACCTCGCGGAGATCGCGCGCAGCGGTTACGCAGGGCGGTTCTCGCTGGAGACGCATTGGCGGGTGATCCCGATTGCGGAGGCGGACCTGCACCTGCCGGCCGGCTACGGCTTCTCGCGCGGCGGCGAGGAGGCCTCGCGCATCTGCCTGCACAACCTCCGCGAGATCCTACCGGCCGCCTGAGGCGCGGCCCGGCGCAATTGCCGGCCTGGTCGCGTTTCAGTCAGGCCACCGGGACCCCGGCCGCCGCGGGCGGCAGCGGGGTGATCTCCAATGCGCGCAACTGCGCCAGCTCCGCGAGGGCCGGCGCGTGACCCACCTCCAGCAGGAAGCGCCACGCCGCGAGGACCCGCCGCTGGAACAGCACGCGCTCCGCCGCGATCGGTAGCGTGAGGCCGGGGCCCGAGGGCATCTCGGGTGGCGGAACCGCGGCCAACTGCTCGGCCGCCGTACGCACCGACGGCGCGGCCGCCGTGCGGCCCCATTCCGCGATCCGCTCCCGCCGCGCCACGCCCCAACGCGCCACGGCCCGCGCCGCCGCTGGGTCCACGGACCCCGGCTGCGCGTACCCGGAGCGCCAATAAACTTCCTGCAGCAGCGCCTCCCCGTCACGCCGGCCAAGGAGCAAGCTGCGGCCCTCGTCCTCCAACCGCAGGAGGTGGCGTTCAAAGTCCAACGCGGGCCCGCCTAGGCCCGGGACGCGGTCCGCCTCCACGGCTGCTTTCCACGCGGGGCGCAGGGTAGCACTCCAAGCGCGCCGGGCCGCGGTGAGTGCGTTCCGGCGCCGCGCGCCCACATCCCGCGCGGGTTCCGCCACCGGCCGCAACGCCGCGGTGAGCCGCCGGCGATCGCCGAGTTGGAGGAGCGCCCGGCCCGCGGGCAGTTGCGCGATGAGCGCCGCCTGAAACCGCCGGTACCGCTCGCGCAACGCCACCCAGCCGGGATCCGCGGCCTCCGCCTCACCTGTGTCCACCGCCCGCTGGAAGGCCGCCACGGCTCGCTGCACTGGCTCCGTGATCGCGAGCGTGGTCGCCAGCCGCTCCTCGATCACGCGGGCCCACGCCTCCAGGTAGTGCTCCGAAGTCGACCGCGGTTTGTCGATGGTGTGGTCCACCAACACGGCTGCCTCGTGGGCCGCGTCGAGCGTCGGCCCGGGCGCGCCACGGAGGACACCCGTCATCAGGTCGGAGCCGAGCAGCGCCTCCGGGAAGAACCGCTCGTAACCCGCCCAGCGGTCCGGCTCCGGGTCCGGTTCG
>CAIOTK010000096.1 GCA_903861185.1 uncultured Opitutia bacterium
CCAACGAAACGGCGTTCGTGGATTGACCGTGCCCGCCGCTCGCCGGAAGGTGATCGCGCGCATGATCCCCCCCCGCCTCGCCCTCCCGGTCCTGCTCGTCCTGCCCCCGGCCTTCGGCGCCGCGCCCGCCCCCGCCGAGTCCCTCGCCCACCGGAACACCTACGCCGAGGCGTACGGTGCGACCAAGACCTCCACGGAGGTCGATCCCGCGAAGGACCTCCCGCGCTACCCGGCCGTCGCGCCGGCGGACGCGGTCGCCACTTGGAAGGTGAAGCCGGGTTTCCGCCTCGAGCTGGCCGCGAGCGAGCCGCAGGTGCGCGACCCGGTCGCGGTGACCTTCGACGAGAACGGGCGGATGTTCGTCTGCGAGATGATCGATTATTCCGAGGAACGGGACCGCAACCCGCACCTCGGCCGAATCTCGGTGCTGGAGGACCGCGACGGCGACGGCCGGTACGAGACGAGCCGGGTGTTCGCGGATAACCTGCCTTGGCCCAACGGCCTCATTTGGGCGAACGGGGGTCTCTACGTGGGCGCGACGCCCGATATCTGGCGGTTCGAGGATCGCGACGGCGACGGCCGCGCCGAGGTGCGCGAGAAGGTGTTCACCGGCTTCGGCACCGGCCTCGCGCGCCTGAACGTCCAGGCGATGTTCAACAGCTTCACTTGGGGCGCGGACAACCGCATCCACGTCCAGGGCGGCACTGGTAACCGCGGCCTGATTCGCTCGCTGCGGCGGCCGGAGCTGCCCGCGGAGGAGCTCGGCGGCCGCAACTTCTGGTTTGATCCCCGCACCCACGCCTTCGGCTTCACGCCCGGCGGCGCGCAGTACGGGATGAGCTTCGATGACTACGGCCGGCGCTTCGCCTGCTCGAATTCGGACCACCTCCAGTTCTGGGTCTACGATGGCCGTTACGCGGAGCGGAACCCCCACTTCACCCCGCCGGTACCGCGCCAGAGCATCGCCGCCGACGGTGGCGCGGCCGAGGTGCACCGCATCAGCCCCGACGAGCCGTGGCGCATCATCCGCACGCGCTGGCGCATCGGCGGCGTGGTCCGCGGCGCCGTCGAGGGCGGCGGCCGCGTCAGCGGTTACTTCACCGGTGCCTCGGGCACGCACGTCTTCCGTGGCGACGCCTACGGCCCGGACTTCGTCAACAACACCTTCAGCGGCGACTCGGGCGGCCAACTGATCCACCGCAAACGGCTCTACGAGGACGGAGCGAGCCTCGTCGGCCGCCGGCCGGAGGACGAGCAGGGCTTTGAGTTCGCGGCGAGCCGCGACACGTGGGTCCGGGTGGTCAACTTTGCCAATGCCCCCGACGGCACGCTGCACGTGTGCGATATGTACCGCGAGGTGATCGAGCACCCGTGGAGCATCCCGGACGAAATTAAGCGGCACCTCGACCTGAACTCGGGCAACGACCGCGGCCGCATCTATCGGCTTGTGCCCGCTGACCCCACCTGGCGCCGCCGCGCGACCCCGAGCCTAGGCACGGCCGATACCGCGACGCTCGTCGCGACCCTCACGCACCCCAACGGCTGGCACCGTGACACCGCCTCGCGCCTCCTGTACGAGCGCCAGGACCGGGCGGCAGTGCCGCTCCTCGCGCGGCTGGTCCGCGAGGCGGCGCCCGCGACCGCGCGCTTTCACGCCCTCGGTGCCCTGCAGGGCCTCGGCGCCCTCGATGCGGGGACGCTCGCGGTGGCGGTCGAGGATCGCGATGCACACGTGCGCGAGCGCGCCATCGCCCTCGCGGAGCCCCTGCTCGAGGCGGGCCAGGCGTCCGCGGCCCTCGTGGCCGCCCTCGACCGCCGCGCGGAGGATTCCAGCGCCCGCGTGCGGATGCAGCTCGCCTTCACCGCCTCCTTCTCGCCGGCCCTCGCCCCCGCCCTCGGGCGGATCGCAGCGCGGGACCACGCGGACAAGTGGATCTCCGTCGCGCTGCTTACCAGCCCGCCCCCGGTGGTCGCCGCCACGCTCCTGCCGGCGATGACGCGGGATGCTGCCTTGGCCCGGACCGCGGCGCCGTTCGTCGCCCGCCTGATCGAGACGCGCGCCGCATCGGCCGCCGCCGCCGACCTTGGGCCGCTCATCGATTTCATCGCCCAGCCCGGCACGAGCCCCCTGTGGATCCGCGCCCTCGGCGAGGGCCTACGCCGCGCCGGCTCCGGGATCGCCCAAGCGGACCGGGAGCGGAAGCTCGACGCCGTCTTCACCCGGGCCGCCGCCCGCGCCCGGGATGCCGCGGCCCCCGCTGCCGAACGTCTGGAGGCGATTGAGCTCCTCGCCGTAGGCGGCGCGGCGCAGGCCCGGCCCGCCCTCGCGGCTGCGCGCGCCGCCGGCCAGCCCGAGGCAGTGCAGGCCGCCGCCGTCCGCGCCCTCGCGCTGCAGTCCGGATCCGAAGTCGCCGCGATCCTCCTCGATCACTGGCAGTACGCCCCCAAGGCGAAGGAAGCGGCCCTCGCCGCCCTACTGGCCCGAGAGGACCGCACCCGGCCGCTGCTGGACGCGGTCGCGGCCGGCAAGGTGCCCGCGACTGACTTCTCCGCCTCCCAGATCGAGGCTTTGGCCCGCCACAAGCACGAGCCCACGCGCGACCGGGCCCGGGTGGTGCTGGCCGCCGTCATCCCGCCTTCCCGCGAAGAGGTGGCCGCGAAGTTCCAGCCTGCCATCGCCCTGACCGGCGACTCCGCCCGGGGCCGTGGGATTTACGCCGGTCGGTGCAGCGTCTGTCACCGTGCCGGAGGCGAGGGCTTGGAACTCGGGCCGGATCTGGTCACGGTAAAGTCCCGCGGCCGCGATTCGCTGTTGGCCGCGATTATCAACCCGCACCAAGAGGTGGCACCGCAGTACATCGCCTACGAGGTGAACACCAAGGACGGTAACGCCTACCTCGGAATGATCTCCCGCGACGAGGCCTCCAGCCTGTCGCTGCGCATTATGGGCGGGGCCGAGGTGAACCTGCCCCGCGCGAACATCCGGGGCAGTTCCTCCTCCGGCAAGAGCCTGATGCCCGAGGGTCTCGAGGCGGGGCTTTCGGTCCAAGAGATGGCCGACCTCCTCACCTTCATCGAGCAACTGAAGTGAGCGCGGGCCGCCCGGGGGCGTCGCGCGCGCCCGGGCCGCGTCGGCTCATTTCAGCGGCGAGGTGATCTCGATGCGGGCGCGCGAGCGGTAGGTGGAGGAGAACGGTTTGCCCAAGAGGAAGGTGAGGAGCCAAGGCGCGACGAGAGCCGGCGCGAGGGTCGCCGCGTCGAAGAGGCCGGTCATCGATTCCAGCAGGTAGCCCAGACCGGCCCCGATCAGGGTAACGAGAGGAAAAAAGGCGCCGGGCAGACCCGGTCCGATCGCGAGCACGAGGGTGAGCGCCAGCGAGAAAACCGCGACGGTGGGGTAGAGGCCGCCAAGCACGAGTCCGGCACTGTACGCGAAGGGGGCGTGGATGGTCTTGGGCTCGAGGTGGCCGCGGCACTGCAGCAGCGCACCCACCAGCAGGACCCCGGCCCGGAGCAACAGCGACGGGTGGGCATCGATGCCCGCCTGGATCAAATCCACTGCCGTGGCCCGGCAGAGCAACGCGGCCCCGACCGTGGCGCGGACGAGGTCAAACCAATGCAGGCCGAAGAAAAACGTGCGCGGCCAGTAGCCGTGCCAGCCGATATCGACTACCCGGTGCCGAGCCTTCTTTCCCTGCAGCAGCGCGATCGGCGTCCAGAGCAGCACCACGGCGGGCAGGAAGAGCAGCCAGTTGACGGTCATTGGGGGACGGTGGGGGATTCGCCCGATGGGGTGGAGGAAAAACTCGGTCCGGCCGTCCGCTTCAGCGGGCTGCCGGGGCCTGCCAGGGTACGGCCCCGCCGCGTTGGATCTGCGCGCTTAACGCGGCCTGTAGTTCCCGCACGACCCGCGGTTCCTTGGCGGCGAGATTGGTGCGCTCGCCCGGATCCTGCACGAGGTCGTAAAGCTCCAGCGCGCCGTAAGGCGAGTTGCGCAGCAGCTTCCAGTTCCCGCGAATGAGGGCGTGGTAGTCTTGGCCGCCGTAAGCTGGTCCGCCTTCGCGCCGCACGAAGTAGAGGTCCCGCGGTCCCGCGGGCGGTGATCCGCCGCGCAGGTGTCCGAGGAGGCTGCGCGCGTCCAGATCCGCCGGGAGCGCCACGCCGGCGGCCTCTAGGGCGGTGGGGAAGAGGTCGAACGTCTGGCCCGCGTAACCTGAGGTCACCCCCGCCGCGACCTGCCCGGGCCACCGCACCAAAAACGGCACCCGCAGCCCGCCGTCGTAGTGGCTCTGTTTCCCGTCGCGCCACGGATCGTTGTTCTGCGCGTGCGGGAGCGAGCCGCCGTTGTCCGAGGTGAAGATCACCAGCGTGCGGGCGGCGAGGCCGGTTTCGTCCAAGGTCGTCAAGACCTGCCCGATGGCCTCGTCGAGGTGTTCCACGAAGGCCACGTTCAGCGCGCGTTTGGGGTCGAGGCCGGGCAGGCGCCGCTGCACCCGCTCCAGATAGGCCGCCGGGGGTTCGATCGGGAAATGCGGCGCGTTGTACGCGAGGTAGAGGAAGAACGGCCGGTCCGCGCGCGCCCGCTCCCGCAGGTACTCGCGGGTCCACGTGGTGAAAACGTCCGTCGCGTGGCCCTCCGCCGTAGTCACCTCCGTGTTGCGGCGCAGGTAGTTTTGCCCGTGGCGCAGGTGGCCGGTGAAGCTGTCCATCATATCCCCGAGGAACCCGTGGAAATAATCGAAGCCGCGCTCGGTGGGGAGATTGGGCCGCTCGAGCCCGAGGTGCCATTTGCCGACGTGGGCGGTGTGGTAGCCCGCGGACCGCAGGAGGTCCGCGAGAGTGGGAAGCCCCGGCGCGAGGAAGCCGAAGGAGTTGGCCGCCTGCGTCCGGATCACACCCGGTACGCCCACGCGGTCCGGGTGCCGGCCGGTGAGCAGCGCCGCCCGCGCCGGGGAACACACGGTGCAGTTCGAGCGCATCGCGGTGAACCGCATCCCGCCGGCCGCGAGGGCGTCGAGGTGCGGCGTCCGTACGTCCGCTCCGGGGCGGTAGGCGGAGACGTCCCCAATGCCGTGGTCGTCGGTGACGATCACCAGCACGTTGGGCTGGGGGGCGGTCGCGGCGGTGGCAGTCAGGGCGCTGGCGGCCGCCACCAAGGCGAGCAGCGCGCGGGGCAGGGGAGGCAGGCGCATCCCCGCACGGCAACCACGCGCGCGGCGGAGGCAAGCCGCAATCCGGCCGGTTCCGGCATTGCCCCCGCCCGTGGCCCCGGCCAGCGTCTCGCCCGCGCTTGTCCCCCGGCGCTGCCCCCTTTCCCCGCGTATGACCCTGCCCCTCCGCCTCCTGCCTGCGTGCCTGGCCCTCGCCGCCGTCGCGCCTTCCGCGGCCCGCGCCGCCGTCCGCCTCCCGGCCATCCTCTCGGACCAGATGGTCCTCCAAGCGGGGCAACCCGTGGCCATCTGGGGCTGGGCCAGCCCGGAGGAGGCGGTCACGGTCACTTTCCTCGGCCAAAGCCAGGCCACCCGCGCCGGCGCCGGCGGCCGTTGGTCGGTGACCCTTTCCCCGCTGCCCGCGGGCGAGGGCGGGACGCTGGTCGTGCGCGGCGAGAACCGGATCGAGATCAAGGAGGTCCTCGTCGGCGAGGTCTGGCTGGGCTCGGGTCAGTCCAATATGGCGATGACCGTGGCGCGCTCGCGGGATTACGCGGAGGAGCAGGCCGCCGCCCGGCTGCCGCGGGTGCGGATGTTCAAGGAGGAGTCCCCTTCCGCGGAGACCCCGCAGGCCGAGCCGCGCGGCCGCTGGGTGGTGTGCGCGCCGGAAACGGTCGGCGCCTTCTCGGCCACGCTGTACTTCTTTGGTCGCGAACTGCATCGGGAACTCGGGGTGCCGGTCGGCCTGATTAATTCCTCCGTCGGCGGGACGCCCATCGAGGCCTGGATCGCCGCCGAGGCCCAGCGCGCGGTGCCGGAACTGCGCGCAGCCCTCGCGAACCGCGGCGAACCGCCGGCTGCCCCGGCCAAGTCCGCCAAGGCACCGAGGTCCGCCAAGACGGCCGACGCAGCGAAAACCGCCAAGGCGGACGCGGCGGCGCAGCGCAAGGCGGACGTCGGAGGCCTGTTCAACGGCAAGATCGCTCCGCTCATCCCCTACACGTTCCGCGGCGCGCTCTGGTATCAGGGCGAGGCGAACACGCTGCCCGGCAAACCGGCCCTCTACGAGGCGCAGCTGCGGCTGCTGGTCCAAGACTGGCGCCAGCGCTGGGGCCGGGAGTTTCCCTTCGCGTGGGTGCAGCTGCCCAACTTCGGCGGCCCGGGGCGCGACTGGCCCGCGGTCCGCGAGGCGATGCTCCGCACGTTGGCGCTGCCGCAGACCGGGATGGCCATCACGATCGACGTGGGCGAGGAGAAGGACATCCATCCGCGCAACAAGCAGGACGTCGGCCGCCGGCTCTCGCTCTGGGCGCTCGGCACGGTCTATGGCCGGAAGGTGCCGGCAACTTCCGGTCCGCTGCCGGCGGGGCACGAGCTCCTGGGGCGCGAGGTGGCGCTGCGTTTCCGCCACACCGAGGGCGGCCTCGTGGCGCGGGGTGGACCGCTCACCGGCTTCCAGGTAGCCGGGGAGGACCGCCAATGGCGGCCCGCCACCGCCCGGATCGACGGCGACCGCGTGGTCGTCTCGAGCCCCGACGTGCCCCGGCCGGTCGCGGCTCGTTACGCGTGGGAGAACTTCCCCGCCTGCAACCTCTACAACGGCGCCGGCCTCCCCGCCTCTCCCTTCCGCACCGACGACTGGCGCTGAACCCCCTTGCCCCGATGACCCCCGCCCACTCCCGCTCCCGCCTCCTCCGCGTCGCCACTCTCCTGCTAGGCCTGACCGCCGCCCCCGCGGCCTTCGCCGCCGGAGCGGTTGCCGGCGCCGTGAGTAATGCTGCCACCCGCAACCTGCTCGAGGGCGCCCGGGTCGAGATCCCGGCCCTCGGGCTAGGGACCCTCACCGACGCCGGTGGCCGTTACACCCTCGCGCCCGTGCCCGCCGGACCCCACGAAATCGTGGTCTCCTACTTGGGACTCGATGCCCAGCGCGTCGCGGTGACCGTCCCGCCCGACGGGCGCGTCACACGGGATTTTGACCTCACGGCGGCGATCTACCGCCTCGCGGAGTTCCGGGTCGTCGGGGAACGCGAGGGCGACGCCGCCGCGATCACGGCCCAGCGCCTCTCGACCAACCTCCGCCAGATCGCGGCCACCGATTCGCTGGGGAACGTTTCGAACCTGAACGCCGGCGAGGTCGCGAGCCGGTTGCCGGGCATTTCGCCCAGCCTCGGTGCGGGCGGCGAAATCGGTGGATTCACCATCCGCGGGATGGGGCCCGGGCTGAACGTCATCACGATGGACGGCGCGATGGTCACCAGCCAGGGGGCGATGGGCCGCGGGACGAATATCAACAACCTGACCAGCACGATGTATGACCAGATCGAGGTCATTAAGGGCCACACTCCCGACAAGGGCGCGGATTCCCTCGGTGGGACGATCAACCTGCGCACCCGCTCGCCGCTGGCGATGCGCGAGCGCCGCCGCGTGGCCTACACGTTCCTCGCGCGGACCGCTCCGCCCTTCACCGAACAAATCCCGCTGCGCGCCGCCCACCGCACGCACGCGCTCGGCAACCTCCAGTACCAGGAGCTGCTCGACGTCGGCGGTGGCAGCCGGAATCTCGGGATCGCGGTCAACCTCTTCAGCAGTGAAATCGCCCTCGGCTGGTTCACCACCACCCGCGATTACCAGAACACCACCGCGCAGCCGGCCTACGTCTGGGACTACCGGACGATGGACACCTACAACCACCGCCGGCAGAAGAGCCTCAACGCGCGCGCCGACTACCAGCTGACGCCCGCCACGCGGCTCAGCCTCCTCACCCTCTACGTCGACCACTCCGAGGTCTTCCGGCGCCAATACGAGACCCGCGCCTACACCGGCAGCCAGAACCAGAACACCGTCCCGGGCGCCGCCACCAGCATTGTCCCCGGCTTCACCAGTCGCATCACCCAGGTGCGCCCCGTACCCACCTCGACGATTGATGTGACGATGACCGGGCCGAATAACTTCTTTAACCGCCTGCGGCGCGCGGACCTCGGGCTGGAGCACACCCGCGGTCCGTTGGTGCTGGAGGCCGCCGTCCGCCACACCCGGACGCGCATCAACATCGGCAACGGTGAGGGCGCGGTGCTGACCAACCGGCTCACGGGCACCGGCTGGATCCTCGACCGTACCCGCTCCGACCTCTACCCGGCGTTCCTGCCCAATGGCGGGGCCGACTTCACCGATC
>CAIOTK010000097.1 GCA_903861185.1 uncultured Opitutia bacterium
CCCATGGAGGAGGGGGCGGTGTGGGTGTGGGTCGCGGCGATGAGGATTCGTTCGCGGGGGATCCCGGTGCGTTCCGCGGCGAGGGCCTTAGCCTCGTCAACGAGGGGCCGGGGCAGCATACAGCTGTCGACGATCACGATCGCGAGACGCTCGCGGCCGTCGCTGAAGGCGAAGGCGCGCGCGAAGAGGCGCGTTTTGACCTTGTCGACGGTGCGGCTGACCATCCCGCCGTTGACGAGTACCGGGAGCCGCTCCGGCGTGACGTCGACGAGGGCGGTCCCAGCGTGGAAGTCGGCGCGAAGGCCCGCGGGTAGCGCGAGCAGGGTCAAGAGCAGGAGGCGGGAGCGCATCAGGATGGTCAGGGTTGAAGGGAGCGCAGCAGAGCGTGCGCGCGGGCGACGACGCGGTCCTCGGCGTCGGGCGCGAAGGGGCCGGGGTGGATGAGGAGGCGGGTGTTGGCGCCGACCGCCTCGTAGCCACCCTCGGCGAGGACGCGGCGGCTGGGCAGGTAGCCGAAGACCTCGTTGCTGTAACCCGCGATCCAGATGGCGGCAGGACCGGCCAGCTCGCGCTTCAGGCGCAGGGCGTAGTCGACGACCACCTCGCCCGCGATGGCCACCAGCGTGAGATCCGAGCCGAGGCGCACCACGTGCACTGCGCACGGCAGGGGCGCCGGGCGTTCCCCGCGGGTCTGCGCGGCAGCGAGGGCGCGCGCGCGGGCCACGACCTCCGGAGTGTGGGTGGCCGGGCCGTACGCGGTGAGGGCCGCCGGGGGCAGCGGGTCGTACTCGAGTAGCGCGGGAGCAAGCGCGGCGCGCAGCGGGCCGGCGACGGGCCGCGGGCGGGCGGCGAGTGCGGTGTGGACGGCGTTGGCGAGGGCGCGGCCGTGCTGGCGGGCGAGTTGCTCCGAGGTCTGGCCGGGTACGCCCCGCCGCGGGTACGGGTTCTGATCTCCCCCGGCGCCGGTGACGAACAGCGCGGTCACGCCTGGGTATGCCTCCTCGAGGTCACGCTGGGCGTGGCCGGCGTAGTCGCTGCTCAGGAGGTTGCCGCTGAGCGTCGTGTTGTGGCAGGCGTAGCCGAAGACGAGGGCGCGCGTTTTACCGTCCGCTCCGGCGACGCGGAGCACGGGCACGTCGTGGTCGACGGGTCCGTCTGGGTGCGGGTTGTTGGAGATGCCGCCGCCCGGCTCGGGCCGGCGCCGGTTCATTGCGAAACCGGCTCGCGCCTGAGCAAACTCCAACCGCGCGGGGGCCGCCGCGGCGAGGCTCGCGCCGAGCAACTCCACGACCGTCGTGCGCAAAGCGGCCGCAAACGCTTCCGTGGCCGCTACGTCCTCCGGCCGGGCGGACCGGCGGAAAATTTGTTCAACCATCATCCGCGCCGGATCCGCCAGCGGTCCGCTGTGGGTGTGGGATGCGTTGAGCAGGATCTCGTGCGGCCGCAGGCCGAAGCGGGTCGCGCCTTCGCGCTCTACGTGTGCGCGCAGTTCCGCGGTGATACCGATTAGGTCGAGAGTGATGAGCACCAGCCTTCCACCGGCGCCGTCGTCCAGGCTCAGCGCCTTCGCGTGCAAGTCGAGGTCCACCCCGGCGGAGGGCGCGGTCCGGTTAGCGTAGCCGGCGAGCCACACCGGCCCCGGCGGGGTCAGCTTGCGCGCGGCCGCGCCGACGCGCCACGGGGTGGGCGCGGGGGCGGCAGCGTGAACGGCGAACGGTAGCAGGACGCACGCCAGCAGGAGCAGGCGGCCGGGCAGGGGAGGGAAGGGCCGGTTCATTGGGGGCGGGGGGACCCGGACAGGCTTTGAGGTTGAGCCACGCGGGGACCCGGCTTCAAGTGCCAACACCCCGTTCCTCTCGCCGATGTTCCCCGCCTCGTTTTGTCGCCTGATCCGTTCTTGGCCGGCCGTGATTCCTGCGGTTGCCCTGGGTGCCGCCGCCGGTGGGGGCGGGCCGTTGTCGCCGGAGGAGGCGCTGCGTGCCTTCCGGACGGAGCCGGGGGTGCGCGTGGAGGTGTTCGCCGCCGAGCCGCTGGTCGTCGACCCGGTCGCGTTGGCCTTTGATGAGCGCGGTCGGTTGTTTGTGGTCGAGAACCGCGGTTATCCCGGTGAGGTGAAGCGTGACCAGACGCGCGACGATGCTCCGGCGGCGGCCGACGGGCGGATCGCACTGCTGGAAGACACTGACGGCGACGGGCGCCCCGACCGGCGGCACGAGTACGCGACTGGGCTCGGTTACCCCAACGGGATTCTGCCGTGGCGGGGGGGCGTCTTTGTCACCTGCGCGCCCGACATCCTCTACCTCAAGGACCACGACGGCGACGGTGTGGCCGAGGAGCGAACCGTCGTCCTGACGGGTTTCAACACCTCCCGCACCACGCAGATCCGCACCAGCCATCCGATTCTGGGGCTCGACGGCTGGGTCTACGTGACCAGCGGCTTGAACGGCGGGAAGGTGCGTTCGCCGCGCCACCCGGAGCGCCCGGAGGTGACGTATACCCCGGCCGACGCGCGTTTCCACCCGGAGACCCTTGAGTTCCAAGTGGTGGGTGGGCGGGGCCAGTTCGGGTTGGCTTTCGACGAGTTTGGGCGGCGCTTCAACACTTCGAACCGCCATCCCATCCAGCAGATTGTGTTGGAGCCAGCCCACCTGCGGCGCAACCCGCTGCTCGCGTTTTCGGAGACCGTGCAACCCGTATCGCGCGTGGAGGCCGAGGCGGTGGTCTGGCCCGCGGCCCGCGCGCGGGTGACAGCCGATTTCATCCCGGCACTCCTGAGCAAGCCACACACCGGCACCTTCACTTCCGCCTGCGGCCTAGTGCTCCACGCGGGCCCGGGCCTAGGTGAGGAACGGATCGGCAGCGCGTATATCTGCGAGCCGGCGCAGAACCTAGTGCAACGTCAGGTGCTGCGCCCCGAGGGGCCGACCTTCCGGGCGGAGCCCGCCACGCGCGGTGCGGAGTTTCTCGCCTCGACGGATTCCTGGTTCCGGCCGGTGTTCGCGGCCGACGGCCCGGACGGCGCCCTCTACGTCGCGGATATGTACCGACGGGAGATTGATCACCCCGCTTACGTGCCGGAGGAATCGCGGGGCGGGCTGGATTTTACTTCGGGCCGGGATCGCGGGCGGATCTACCGCTTGGTCCGCGCGGACGCCCCGCCGGTCGCGCCGCCACGGCCCGCCGGCGACACGGCTGCGCTGGTGGCCGGGCTGGAGGCTCCCGAGCCGTGGGTCCGCGCGCGGGCGCAGCGGCTGCTAGTGGAGCGCGGCGAAGGGTCCGTCGCGACCCAGTTGGAAACGATCGTCCGCGCCGGATCCCGGCCAGAGGGCCGGGCGCGCGCGCTTTGGACGCTCGCGGGCCTTGGCCGGCTGTCGGCCGGGGTGCTTGAGCTGGCGGTGCGGGACGCGGTGGCGGGTGTGCGCGAGCAGGCAGTGACCCTTGCTGGCGCCCGGCTCGCGACCGAGCCCGCGCTAGGTGTGCTGCTGCTGACGGCGGCCGCCGACGCCGATGCCCGCGTGCGTTTCCTCGCCGCACTCGCGCTTGGATCTTGGACCGATCCACGCGCGGTGGACGGTTTGGCTGCGGTCGCGGTGCGGGATGGGGCGGAGCGTTGGGCCCGGGCGGCGGTGCTGAGTGGACTGGGTGGCAGGTTGGAAGCTTTTCAAGCCGCGCTGGCGCCCCGGCTCGCGGCCGCGTCTCCAGCGGTGGCCGCGGCCCTGCAGGAGGAGGTGGGCCGGCTCGTTGGGGCGGGCGGTTCGGCTGGGGCGGGGGAGGAATTCCTGCGCGCGGCCCTCGCGGCCCCGGCGGACGCCGGGTGGCGGGTGCCGGCGATCCTCGGGCTGGCGGAAGGCCGGCGGGCGCGGACGGACCTGAAGGGTAAGCCGGCGACGGAGGTACTCGCGGCTCTGGCGGGTCCCGCGGGCGCAGCCGCTCTGGAGGAGGTCTTTGGCCGGGCGGCGACCCTCGCGCTCGACCCGACGGGTGAACCGGCCCAGCGCGCGCGGGCCGTCTCCCTCTTGGCGCTGACCGATTATCCGGCGGGGTTGGGCCGGGCCGCGGCGTTGCTGGACGCGCGGCAGGCCCCGGAATTGCAGCTGCAGTTGGTCCGCGCGTTGGAGCGCCTCGGCGACGCGCGCGGGGCGGAGTTGCTGGTGCGGCCGGAGAATTGGAACCGATTCACGCCGCAGGTGCGCGAGGCAGCGGTGGCTGCGCTGGCGGCGAAGCCCGCGATGACGCGGGTCCTGTTCGCAGCGATCGACCGCGGTACCGTCCGCGCGCCGGAAATTTCCTCGGTGCGCCGCGCCGCGCTGCTCAAGCAGGGCAACGCGGAGCTACGCGCGGAGGCCCAGCGGCTGTTCGCGAGCCTTGAGGGTGGCGACCGGATGGAGGTGTACCGGAAAGCCAAGGCGAGCTTGGACCCGCGGGCCGCCGGGGCCGCCGGCGCGGCGCCGTTCGCGCGCGCCTGCTCAGCCTGCCACAGCTTCAACGGGGTGGGCGGCAAAGTGGGGCCGGATCTGACCGGGGTCGGCAACCAGCCCGCCGACGCCCTCCTCCTGCACATTTTGGTGCCCAACTACGAGGTGGCGCCGGCGTACCAGGCGGTAACCGTCACCACCACCGATGACCGGAGCGTGACCGGCTGGGTGGTCGCGGAAACCGAGGCCAGCGTGACCCTCCGTACCGCAGCGGGCGCGGAGGAGATCGTCCTGCGCCGCAACCTGGCGAGCCTGACGGCCTCGGGCGTGTCGCTGATGCCGGACGGCCTCGAGCAGACGATGACGCCCGGCGAGCTTTCCGCGCTGCTGGCCTACCTGAAGGGTGGCGCCGCAGGAGGCTAAGCGCGGGCGGGTCGTCGGCCTCTGAGTCCGCCTCAGGCGGCGGATTCTTGCGGGCGCGCGTTGGCGGCGGCCTGGTCGCACACGAACGTGTGGGCGAGGTCGGCGAGCTTCGCGAGGAGCAGCAGCTCGTCACGGCCGAAGCTGTCGCTGTCCTTGAACTGCTTCTGCTCATCCACGTAGGTGCGCGTGAACTTCACGCTGTAGTAGGGGCGGTCCTCGGCGGCGTTTTCCCAGATGCTGGCTTTGACACGGCCGAGGCGGAGCACGCGGAGGGGCGCTTGGCCTGAGCCGCCAGCGCGGGAATTGCCGCCCGAGGGGGCGGGGAAACGGGAGGAGGTGTTTTTCATAGATTGCGCTCCTGAGCGTGCCGCGGCGCGGGCGAGGTCCCAGCCCTGCTTGTCCCCAAAATCGGGGATACCGTGGGACAGCCCGTGGCCCACCCCCCTGCTAAGCTGGGGCCATGAACTCAAACAATCGTCGTTGCTATGGCGTGATGGTCTTGCCCGAGGCGCTGGTGCGCCGCCTGCGGGAGGAGTGGCGGGTGGTGGAGACGCCGGCCCGCTGGGACGCGGTGGCGGCGGGGCTGCGAGTGCAGCTCGCCCGGCGCGGGCTCGCGTGGCGTACGGAGCGCCGTCCCCTCGCCGCCTGAGCTGAGCGCGGCCGCCGGTCCCTACGTGCCGAGCTCCCCCGGGCGTCGGCATCGCCCTTGGGGGTGGGCGCCGGCCGCCATCGCGGCTTGCCAGCCCCGGGGGGCCACCCATCGTGATGGGCGCGCGATGAGTCGTTACGGCTTCGAAACTCCGGAGGAGCACGGTCCCGTCACTTGGTGGCGCGGCCATCCCGTGCACGCGGTAC
>CAIOTK010000098.1 GCA_903861185.1 uncultured Opitutia bacterium
CGACCAACGCCGCGGTCGGCCCCGCCGGCAGGTCCGGCAAGACGGGCGCCGTCGCGAGGGCGCTCGCCGCGGCCCCGAGAAACACCCCCCGGGTCACGAGCCAGCTGAACTCCGCCCGCACCATTCGCCCCAGCACCTCCGGCGGTAGGCCGATCGCCGCCAGCACCGCAAACTCCCCCCGCCGCTCCCGCAGGTTGCGCGCCACCACAATCGCCAACCCCAGGCTGCCCAAGATCACCCCGAGGGTTCCGAGGACATTAAAGATCGCTAGGTAGGTGTTCTCGATCCGGTGGAACGCCGCCAACAGGTCCCGCGTGGTCTCTACCCGCCCGCCCGCGTCCGCCGCCGCCGAACGCAACCGACCCTGCAGCGCCGACAGGTCCGCCGCAGCCGGGGCATCCACCAGAAAGACGGTCGGCCCGGGATGGGACGGGAACCGCGCCAGAAACGCCGCCTCATCGACAATCAGGTAACCTTGGAAGATCGAATCCCGCAGCACCCCCGCGATGCGCACGCCGAAGCTCCGGCCGTTCTCGTCGGTATAGTCGATCACGTCCCCAACCCGACGCTGCAGGGCCCAAAGCAGGGTATTTTCATCGACGAACGCCGGCAGCGGCTCGGTCTCGCCCCCGGTCGCGCGCAGGGCCTCCCAGCCCCCGCCCGCCGGCAATCGCGGCGAAAACACGTCGCCCGCGGGCAGGCGGGCCGGATCCACGGCGAGGAGCCGCGGCCGCGCCACGGCGTTCAGGTTGAAGCAATTGGCGTTGTCCCCCGCTCCGGCGCGCAGGGGCACGATGGTTCCCAGCTCCTTCGCCGCCCCCGCAAAGAGCTCAAAGTGCTCGCCCAGCGCGTCGCGGGCTGGATTCTGCGGCGCGGTGGTCTCCACCCAGAAGGCAAAGCCCCCCGTGCCGGCACCCCGCTCCCGCCAGTTGTCGCCCACCTGCTTCCGGAAGGCCGCCACCGACAACACCATAAACACGGCGGTCGCGATCAGGCCGGTCACCGTCAGGCTGCGCGTTGGGCGGGTCCGGAGGTTCAATCGGCCCAGTTCGGCCGCCCCGGGCAGGACCCGGGTGCGGTGCGCGCCTAAAAGGATTCGGATCCCCGCCAGCCCGGCCCCGAGCAGCGCGAAACCCGCCAGGAAGAACGCCCCCTGCGCCGGCAGTACCCGCCCGGAACCCGCGAGGGCACCGGCGGCCACGAGCGCTAGCCCCACCGCCAACGCCCCGGCGCCCCGCGACCGGCCCGGCGTTCCAGTTTCCTCCTCGGCTTGGGCCGCCAAGCGGATCGAGAGCGCCCGCCGCGCCAACCGGCGAATGGCCAGCCACAGCGCAAGCAGCGACAAGAGCAGGAACGCGCTAAGGCCAATCGCGATGGTCAGCGGCGGCGCGGCAAAGGTGAAGGTGGTTCCGCCCGCCCAAATGCCCTCCAGGAACCGCAAAATGCCCCGAGTATAGAGAACCGCCAACGGCAGACCGAGCAGGCCCCCGAGCGCCAGCAGCGCGGCCCCCTCCGTCAGGCGCCACCGCAACAGCCGCCCCGGGCCCACGCCCACGGCCCCCAGCAGCGCGTCCTCCCGGTTGCGTTGCAGCAGGGCGAACTGGAACAGCAACGCCACCAGTCCCAGGGCCCCCACAATCAGAAACAGGCTCAGCCCGAGGAATAGCCCCGCGAAGTCCACCGTCGGCGTCGCGGGCGCGGCGAAGGGTCGCACGAGCAACTGGCTCATCTCCGGCCGCAGCTCCGCGGTCAGGCGCGCGGTCAACGCGTCCGCAGCCGTCGCCGGCGCGGCCACGCGCAGCCCGGTCAGGCTGCCCCAGCGGGTCGCCCACAGTTCGTCCGCGGCGGCAGCCGACATAAAGGCCTTCGGCGCGCCGCGATGCTCCTCCCAATACTTTTCGTCGCGGTCGCGGATGCGGCGCAGGTCCAAGGGTAGGCTCGGGTTCCATTCCCGGGGGCTCTCGGTCGCGGTGATGCCGGGAAAGTCCGGCATCCACGCCTGATCTGCGGCTAACCCGCTCAAGGGCACGATGGCCCGCACCCGGAACTTGGCCTGCGCCTCGGCCAAGCCGCCGCCGGCGGAATTGCGGAAGTAGGTTACCTGGACCTCGTCCCCCGGCCCCGCGCCGAGATCCTCGGCCAGCCAAGCGTTGAGCACGAGTTCCCGCGGGCCCAGATCCGCCGGGAGGAAGGGCGCGGCGGCCGCGGTCGTGGCGGTGGCCATCGAGTAGGGCGTCGCCTGCTCACCTTGGCGGAACTCGTTGACAAGGTAAGTCGTCACCGGCTGCGCCTCCGGCCACGCGCGGCGGGCAGCGGCCACCACCTCAGGATCGATAAAGATCCGCGTCGAGATCAGCTCGAAGACCCCCGCCGCCTCGCGCCGCGCCAAGGACAGGCCGTGGTCCGCCAGCCGCGTGGTGCGGCCGAGGGCGGCCGCGAGCTCCGTCGTGCCGGCCGGCCCCGCGTACAGGACCAGATTGGCCCTCCCGGGCTGCTCCAGCGCCTCCTGCAGGCGCGCGAGCGGGAGGTACACAGTGGCCGGCGGCAGTTGCGAGGCCTCCAGTCCGAACCGGCCATACGCGTCGTCCCCGATCACCGCCGCGACCCGGCACCGCAGGCTCTCCAGCGCGGTCTCGGCCCCGGCGATGGGCGCGTTGCCCGCGATCACTCCGGGCTTGGGAAAGCGGACCACCAGGGTGTCGCCCGCCTTCAAACCGAGGCGCGTGGCGAGGGTCAGGTTAACGGCCACCGCATCCGGCCCGGCTTCCGGCGGCGGGGCGGGCCGCGGGGC
>CAIOTK010000099.1 GCA_903861185.1 uncultured Opitutia bacterium
CAGCCAGAACCAGAACACCGTCCCGGGCGCCGCCACCAGCATTGTCCCCGGCTTCACCAGTCGCATCACCCAGGTGCGCCCCGTACCCACCTCGACGATCGATGTGACGATGACCGGGCCGAATAACTTCTTTAACCGCCTGCGGCGCGCGGACCTCGGGCTGGAGCACACCCGCGGTCCGTTGGTGCTGGAGGCCACCGTCCGCCACACTCGGACGCGCATCAACATCGGCAACGGTGAGGGCGCGGTGCTGACCAACCGGCTCACGGGCACCGGCTGGATCCTCGACCGTACCCGCTCCGACCTCTACCCGGCGTTCCTGCCCAATGGCGGGGCCGACTTCACCGATCCCGCCAACTACCGCCCGATCGCCAACGGCCTCTCGAACCAGAACGACCAGCAGCTCCACGACGTCACCGAGGCCCGCCTCGACCTGCGCTACACCCCCGCCTTCGCGCCGCAGCTGGCCGCCAAGGCCGGCCTGCATTGGCGCGAGCAGCACGTCGGCGTCCGCAGTGCCTCCCGCCGCTGGAGCTACCTCGGCACCGGAGCGCTGCCCGCCGACCCGGGCCTGCGGATGACCGACGAGGAACGCACCGGCCGCCGGATCCCGCAGTGGGAACCCTCCTGGTTGATGCGTTCCCGCGAGGTCGCTAACCCCGCTCTCTGGCGCGAGGACCTGTATTTCCGCGAGACGACCCGCTTCACGGCCTACCGGGACGTCACCGAGACCGTCACCGCCCCCTATGCGATGGCCCAAGGTCGCCTCGGCCGCGCCGGCTGGGCCGGGCGCACCGGCTTCCTCGGCGGCGTGCGCTGGGAACGGACCGAGAACGAGGCCGACGGGTGGGTCCGCGCCCGTGCGCTCAGCACCGCCGCGCAGCAGGCAGCGGATCCGGCTGGTGCGGCCCAACGCGACTACGCGGGCAACCGCCGGGAGCTCGCGGGTGGCTACACCAAGGCGTTCCCCAGCGTCCACGCGTGGCACGACTGGACCGCGAACCTCAAGACCCGGCTCGCTTGGTCCACGAGCTTCGGGCGCCCGCCGTTCGGCAACCTCGCCCCCGCGGAGACGCCCAACGAAAACGAGCGCACCGTCACGGTCAGCAATCCCGGGCTGCTCCCCCAGGTGGCGCGCAACTGGGACGCCACGCTCGAGTATTACTTCGAACCAGTAGGGTCTATCTCCGCGGGCTGGTTCCACAAGCGGATCCGCGACTACATCGTTCCCGGGATCGTCGGTGGCACCGTGGGTTCGGGGGCCGACAACGGCTTCAACGGCGAGTACGCCGGATTCACCCTGCTCCGCTCGGCCAACGCCGGCACCGCCACGGTGCAGGGTTGGGAGTTCAGCTACCAGCAGCAGTTCAGCTTCCTGCCCGGCTGGCTGCGCGGCTTCAGCGGGATGGCCAACTACTCCGTGCTGACCGCCGCGGGCGACTTCGGCGGCGGCGCGGGCCTGTCCACCAACCAGGTGGCTGGCTTCATCCCGCGGATGGGCAACGCCAGCCTCTCGTGGCGCCGCGGCGGCTTCAGCACCCGGGTGCTGTTCACCTACACCGGCGACTACATCACCAGCTACGCGGCCGGATCCGCGGGCCGGAACATCTACCGCCGGGAACGCCGGCTGTGGAACTGGGGCTGCGCCTACCAGTTTCGGCCTACCTTCGGGGTGACGCTCGACGTCGACAACCTCACCAACGCCCCGCAGTCCCTCTACCGCGGCATCCCCGACCAGATCCAGCTCCACAGCCTCCACGGCACCACGGTCTCCGTCGGCCTCAACGGGCGGTTCTAGCGCTCGCCCCGACCCCCCGCCTCCGACTGTCCGAGCCCGGCGCCCTTCTGCGGCGCGGCGGCTCGGCGTTTGACTTCGGCTAGTGCGGGGTAGCGTGTCGCCACCCCGCCCCTCCCTGCCGTGATCAACCCCCGCCTGTCCGTCCTGCTCGCCCTCGTCTCCGCCGCGCCCCTGCCCGGCCAGACCGCGCCCGCCGCGCCCGCCCCCCGCCCGGAGGTGGTCGAGCTCTCCCCCTTCCAGGTCTCCGCTGCCGCCGACCGCGGCTACCTCGCGGCCAACACGCTCTCCGGCACCCGCCTCAATTCGAAGCTCGAGGACCTGGGCGCCTCCATCACGGTCGTCACCAAGCAACAGCTGCTGGATACCGCCGCGGTCGACCTCAACGACGTGTTCCTCTACGAGGCCAACACCGAGGGCACCGGTAACTTCACCGCCTTCACCGTCGACCGGAACGGTGGGGTGAACGACAGCGTCCAGGGCAGCCCTCAGACCGCGAACCGCATCCGTGGCATCGACTCCGCCAACGTCGCCCTCGGGAACTTCGCCGCCAATAGCAGCATACCCCTGGATACCTACAATGTAGACGCGGTGGAGATCAGCCGCGGGCCGAATTCCAACATCTTCGGCCTCGGGAATACCTCCGGCACGGTCAACATCCTCCGCTCCCAGGCGAACCTCACCCGCGCCTTCAATTCCTTTACCCTCCGCGGCGACAGCTACGGCGGCTACCGCACGAGCTTCGACCTCAACCGGCCCCTGCTCCGCCAGAAACTGGCCCTGCGCCTCTCCGGCGTCTACGAGTCCAAGGCTTTCCAGCGGAAACCCTCCGACGAGATCAGCCGCCGCGGCCAAGCGGCCGTGACTTACCGGCCGTTCACCACTTCCACGCTCCGCGCCAGCTACGAGTCGTACCACAACTACGCTCGCCGCCCCAACGCGGTCACGCCCCGCGACGCCGTCACCTACTGGAAGTCCGCCGGCAGCCCCACCTGGGACCCAACCACGCAGCTCGTCACCCTCGCCAACGGCACCCGCAGCGGCCCCTTCACCCAGGCGCAGGACGGCAACCTGCCGCTCGGCCTCTTCGCGCAGGGCACCGGCTTCTACAATCGTCCGAGCATCTACGTGGACCAGGGGGCGGTGCAGTTCTGGAGCGTCAACCGCACCGGCTCCGTCCCGACCACCGGCGTGTTCGCCGGGATCCCCACGCCGGATAACCCCAACACGAACCTGCGCTTCCTCGAGAGCGGCACCGACCTCCAGCGCCTCCGCGGCTCCCTCTTCCCGCTCTACGTCACGCCCTCGATTACCGACCGCTCCCTCTACGATTGGACGTCCGTCAACTTTGTCGCCCCCAACTACAATAAGGACAAAGCCGACATCTACACGGTGGAGTTCGAGCAGATCGCGGTGCAGACGCGGGAGCACCTACTCGCCTTCCGCGCCGGCTGGATGCGCGAGGATTACGACAATTACAGCCGCAATTTCATCGGGGGCACCAACGCGGTGCTCTACGTGGATGTGAACGAGAAGCTGCTCGATGGCCGCGCGAACCCTTACTTCAAGCGGCCCTACCTGGCCGCCTCCGAGCCCACGCTCTTCAACCGGCCCTCGGTCAATGACATCCAGAGTGGCGACCTCGCTTACCAGTGGACCCCGGCCGGTCTGCCCCGCCTCCTCTCCTGGGTCGGCGCGCAGAAGTTCGCCGCCCACGCGGAGGTCCGCCGCATCGACACCGGCACCTACCGCTACCGCGATGCCGTCCTCTCCGACCATCGCTGGATTAACCTCCAGAACCGTACCGGCGTCACCGCTGCCCGCGCTTATTACAAGTACTACGTGGGCGATGCCACGGGCGCGAACATCGACTATGCCCCGGCCGATGTCTACGGCCTCGCCGGGACCTACAACTTGACGTGGTTCAACGCCGCCACCAACCAGTGGGTCAATGAACCCGCCACGATCGGCGAGGCCGGCGTCACCCCCTCCAACCGTACCCGCCGCGAGATCCGCACCCAGTCCGCCACCACCCAGAACTTCTTCTTCGGCGACCGGCTGGTGACGACCTTCGGCCTGCGCGAGGACAAGAACCGCAGCCGCGACTCGAACGGCGCCGGGGTCGATGCCAGCACGGGCCTCCTCGACTATGCCCCGCTGCGCAGCTGGGGTCCGTGGCTGGAGAAGGCGGGCCGCACGAAGACGGCGGGCGCGGTCGTCCGGCCGTTCCGCGACACCGCTTTCGTGGAGCGCCCCGCCCGCGATGGCACCGGCGTGGCCCGCTTCCTCGCCCAAGCGGCCCGCTCCGTTTCGGCCCATTACAACCAGTCCGACAGCTTTCAGCCCGCGATCACCCAATACAACCTGCTGGGCGAGGCGCTGCCGAACCCGACCGGTCGGGGCAAGGACTACGGCCTCTCGGTGAGCCTGCTCGACAACCGGCTCTTCCTGCGGGTCAACCGTTACGAGACCTTCCAGGAGAACGCCCGCAATGGGGACGCCGGAGTCGTCGCGACGCGCGCGATCCGGATGGACACCGGGCGCAGCGGCAACGGCAACGATTCGTTCAACCTCGAAACGTGGGCGACTCTGCTGGCCAACGCGCGCTTTACCGCCCAGGGCATCGTGCCCACCGCCGCGCAGACGTCGTCCGCGGTATCCAAGCTGATGGGCCTACCTGAGGGCTTCCTCGACACCTTGGTGGGCAAGAGCATCACCGAGACCTCCGACATCGAGGCGCGCGGCCTGGAACTGGAGTTGAACTACAACCCGAACCGGAACTGGCGCTTCAAGCTCACCGGCGCGCAGCAGAAGTCGATCGACACCAACATCTCGCCCCGCGTGCAGGAGTACCTCGATCGCCGCCTGCCCCTTTGGACGACCCTCAAGGACGATGCCGGGGTGGACTGGTGGACCTCGCGCATTGGCAGCGGCGGCGTGCCGCGGGATTTCTACACGGGCAACGTCTCCGCGCCGCTGAAGCTCGCGATCGCGAACCAAGGCAAGCCGCGCTCGCAGGTCCGCGAATGGCGTTTCAATTCGCTCGTCAACTACACCTTCAGCGAGGGCCGCCTGAAGGACCTGAGCCTAGGTGGCGCGCTGCGCTGGGAGGACCAGGCCGCGATCGGTTTCCGCGGGGCGGCGCCGGACGCTGACGGCGTCGTACGGACTTTGGACCGCAACCGGCCCGTCTTCGACGCGGCGCGCACTTACGTGGACCTGAGCGCGGGCTACGCGCTGCGGCTCTTCGCGGGCAAGGTGCGCACGCGCCTGCAGCTCAACGTCCGCAACGCGTTTGAGGGTGGCCGGCTGCAGCCCGTGGCGGTCAATCCGGACGGCGTGCCCTTCGCCTACCGCATCATCGACCCGCGGCAGTTCATCCTCACCGCGACCTTCGATCTCTGAGGCCGCAAAGGGGGCCGGGGTATCTCCGTGCGCCGGGGCCTTGGGGCGATCAACGACCCGGGCCGAGGCAGCCCGTGTGGCCAAGGCTTGGCGCGGCGAAAAGTGTAAGCGGGGCCGACTTTTGGCTTAGGCCAGGTGCCGCTGAGGCGCGGTGCGGGGTTTCGTGCCGGTCTCGGGTGGGCGGATGCGCCCCCTAGTTGCGGATGGTTGGATTGGAAGAGGATATGGGAGAGTAATTTACATCTCAACGGCTCGCGGCCGCGGCCTCTGGTGCTAGGCCCGAATGCGGAGTGGTTGCGTAGCGGGATCCTCCCTTTCTCTAAGCTCAATCCTTCGGTTATTCTTCGGTTATCCTTCGGTTAGGCTTCGGTTACTACGAGGGAACTCATAGAGTTTACCTAGGTAAAACCGAAGGATAACCGAAGGATGACCGAAGGATCTCTAAAGGAGAAAGGTTGCAGAACAATTGGGAGTAGGAGGCCGAGGGATGCTTCTGCCGAGCTGTCGCCGTGGCTTCGGTTTGGTGTAGCCGGGGCATCCTGCCCCGGTCAGCACCGACGAAAGCCAATGCGGCGCAGCGAGCGCAGGTGCGGTGGGAAGCGGGAAGGCTCCGCGGTTGTGGGTTCCGGTTGCGTTTACCGGGGCGGCGCGCCCCGGCTACACCAAACCGCGGCTAATCCGGCCCGCCCCTATTCCCCTCACAACTCCAGCGAGGCGCCCGGGGCGAGGACCTTGACGGCGTGGCCGCCGGCGGCCGCGAGGGAC
>CAIOTK010000100.1 GCA_903861185.1 uncultured Opitutia bacterium
GCGCGGGTAGATTTCATTTTGGAACCTGCCGGCGCCTGTTTGCTCGAAATCAACACGCTGCCCGGGATGAAGGAGACGAGCCTCCTTCCGATGAGCGCCCGCTGCACGGGCCTCGACTTCACCGCGCTGGTTCGGGCCCTCGTCGCGCCCGCCCTGCGGCGGTTCGCGAACCGGCGGGGCGTCGCCTGAAGATGGCGCGGGCGCTCCCAGATCCCGGTGGCATCCGCAGCTGGCGGGACATTCCCCAGCCGGTGAGCCCGCGCGTGATGTCGCGGGGTGGCCGTTGGCGCCGCCTGCGCCAGACCCTCCGGGCCCTGCTGTTGGCCGGGGCGGTCGCCGGCCTCGGCGGCCTCGCTTGGTTCACGGCTGGTGCCCTCAGCCGGGACCCGGGCCGCGTGCCCGATGTGGCCCGCTCTGTCCCGCTGCGCCGTCTCGAACTGGCGACGACCGCCGGCGGCGTCCTCGATCTTGAGTGGCTGCGCCGCACCCTTGCGCTGCCGCCGGCGGCCACCCTGATGGAACTCGACCTCGAGGCGCTCCGCCGCCGCCTGCTCGCGGATCCCCAAGTGGTATCTGCCACCCTCACGCGGCAGTTCCCCGACGTCCTCGCCGTCCGCCTCGCGGAGCGCTCCCCAGTCGCCCGTATCCGCGTTGAGCGCAACGGCGAGTCCCGTGACCTGCTCGTCGCCTCCGACGGGATCGTTTTTCCTGGGGTGAACCAGGACCCAGCCACGCGCGCCGCGCTCCCTTGGCTGTCCGGACTCGCGCTCCATCCCGCCGGAGACGGCTTCCGCCCGATCCCCGAAATGGCGGCCGTGGCCCAGTTGCTCGCCGACGCCCAGTACGCGGCGATGCCCCTGTACCAAACCTGGACCTCCCTGTCGCTGGCCCGGCTCGCCTCCGACCGTGAGCTCGAGGTGCACACCCGGGACGGCTCGACGGTTATCTTCAGCGCGGCCCGCGACTTCTTCGTGCAACTGGCCACGCTCGACTACCTTGCCACCCGCGTGCGCCGCGAACCGGGCTCGCACGCGCGCATCGACTTGACCCTCGGGCGTAACGTGCCGGTGATGGTGACACCGCCGGGGGAGGCTGCAGCTGCTCCGCGCTCGCCGATTTCTACTCCCGGCCGCTTTTCCCTCGACTCCTTCCCGCAGCGCTGAACCTCCCTTGAGCTCACGCCCCTACCACATCGGTGCCGTCGAGATCGGCACTTCTAAGGTCACCGTCATCGTTGGCGAGTACTCCGGCCGCGAACTGGCGATCATCAGCCGCGCTGAGGTCCCCGCCCGCGGGATCATTAAGGGCGCCGTGGTCGACTACCGGGCGGCCAGCGACTGCACGCACGCTGCCCTCGAGCAGGCGGAGCGCGATGCCGGCGAGCGCATCGGCGGGGTCTTCCTCGCCCAGAGCGGCAGCCACCTCGAGGGCTTCTACAACGAGGCCGCCGTCAACGTGAAGGCCTCCGATAACCTCGTTGAGACCGGCGACGTCGCCACCGTCTGCGAACTCGCGAAGGCCAAGCAGCTGCCCCTCGGCCGCTCCGTCGTGCACCACATCCGCCGCCCCTTCCGCGTGGATGGCCGCCTCGTCCCCGGCAGCCCCCTCGACCTCGTCGGGCACCGGCTCGAGGTCGGCTACTGGACCGTCCACGGCCAGGAGCAGCGGCTCGCCGACCTGATCCACGTGATCCAAGGCTTCAACCTGAAGGTGGAGGAACTGGTGCTCTCCAGCCTCGCCTCCGGGCATATGGTCACCTCCGCGGAGGAGCGTCAGCACGGGGTCCTCGTGATCGACCTAGGCGCGGGGACCACCGACTTCGCGCTGTACCGCGACGGCTCCCCTCACACCACCGGGGTCGTGGCGGTGGGCGGCGAGCACATCACGAACGACCTCGCGGTCGCCCTCCGCCTCACCGCGCCGCAGGCCGAGAAACTCAAGCTCCGCCACGGCCGCGCCGAAGTGCAGGCCCGCGATCGCTCCGCCAAAGTTTGGCTCGACGGTAACTTTGCCATCGGCGACCGCCAGTTCCCGCAGCTCGCCATCGAGCAGGTCACCGCCGCCCGCTCCACGGAGATTCTCGAGGTCGTGCGTAAGCGCCTCGGCGCGGCTTTCTCCCCGGAAACCTGCGCCGCCGGCGTGGTGCTCACCGGCGGCGCCGCCAAGCTCCCGGGACTCGCCGCCGCCGCCGCCCGCGTCTTCGGCGTTCCCGCCCACCTCGGAGAGGCCCCCGGCTGGATCAGCCCGAACCTCCGCGACCCCGGCTATCACACCGCCCTCGGGCTGCTTTACTACGGCATCATCCACCACGCGGAACGCCGCGCGCCCGCGCGCGCCAAAAACAGCCTCTTCGCCGGGGTCCGCCGCCTCTTCGCCGACTGACCCGCGCGCCGATGAACCTGAACGAACTTCCCCTCGAGCAGCCGCTGCTCTCGGACCGCGGCATCGCCATTAAGCTAGTGGGCGTCGGCGGCGCCGGGGCCAACGCGGTCGACCGACTCAAGATGGAGAATCTCGAGCGCCTCCGCCTCGCGGTGCTCAATACCGACCATCAGGCCCTCGCCAGTTCCCCCGTCCAGGAAAAGGTCCTCCTCGGGATGACGGTCACCCGCGGCCTCGGCGCCGGCGGGGACCCGGAACGCGGCCGCGAGGCTGCCGAATCCGACCGCGAGAAGATCGCGGCGGTGGTCAAGGACTGCGACCTCGTGTTCCTCGTGACCGGGATGGGCGGCGGCACCGGCAGCGGCGCCTCCCCGATCGTGGCCGAGGTGGCCGCCGAGGCCGGCGCCCTCGTGATCGCGTTCGTCACGCTCCCCTTCAGCTTCGAGGGCGGCCGCCGCCTCAAGCAGGCCGAGGACGGGCTGCGCGCCCTCCGCGCTACTTGCGACGCCGTAATCCCCCTGCCCAACGACGTGCTCCTCCAAGCCGCCGGGGAGAACGAGACCGTACTCGACGCGTTCGCGCGGGCCGACGACTGGATCGCCCGCGGGGTACGCTCGCTCTGGGCGATGCTGTTCCGCACCGGCCTCATCAATCTCGACTTCGCCACCCTCCGCCAAGCCTTCCAGCAGCGCGGCGGCAAGACGCTCTTCGGGCTAGGGGAGGGTTCCGGCGAAAACGCCGTCGCCGACGCCCTCGCCAGCCTCCGGCAGTGCCCGCTGCTCCATACGCCCGACTTCTCCCGCCGCGCCGACCGCCTCCTCGTGAACATCGTCGGCGGCCCCGACCTCACGCTGCCCCGGGTGAATGAGGTGATGACTGCGATTACCGACCAGTTCGGCCGCGACTCCCACGTCATTATGGGCGCGGTGATCGACGAGAACCTCGCCGGCCGCGTGGAGCTCTGCGTCGTGGGCACCAGCGATCTCGGCGGACGCAACGTCGCCACCCGCCGCCCCGCCGCGCCCGCCCGCCCCAAGGGCGCCGCCACCCCAGTGCGCGAACCCGTTGCCGCCACCCCGGCCGCTCCTGCGCCTGCGGCTGTCCCCTCCGCCGCCCCCGGCGCCCCGGTGGCCCAAGAGGAATTCGGCTTCGGCGAGATCGAGACCCGCGGCCAATTTGAGCGGACGGAACGCAACCTCTTCGACGGCCAGGATCTCGACGTGCCCACCTACCTCCGCCGCGGGATCAAAGTCGGCCTCTGAGCCCGGCGCCGGCCCCCGCCGGCGATTTCCGGCAACTCGGGGCGTCATCGGCCGTCTTTTCCCTCCACGCTTGCGTCCCCTGTCCCCGCGGGGATTCCTTACGCCTGTCCATGACTTTGCCCAACGCCCTGACGCTCTCGCGCATCCCGCTGATGTTCGCGGTCGTTGGGCTGATGTACGCCCGGTTCCCGTGGTCGGCCACCCTCGCGTTCTGGCTCTTCATCGTGGCCGCCCTGACCGATTGGCTGGACGGCAAGATCGCCCGTGCCCGCGGCATCGTCTCGGCCTTTGGCCGGTTTATGGATAGCGTGATCGATAAGGTGCTGGTCATCGGGGTGATGATTGCACTGGTGAACGGGGACTACTTCGCCGGCTACAACCTCGCCGCGATGCTCCTGCTCCTCTGCATCCTCTGCCGCGAATTCGCCGTCTCCGGCCTGAGGATGGTCGCCGCCACCAAGGGCCAGGTGGTCGAGGCCGACACCGGCGGCAAGGTGAAGACCTTCGTGCAACTCAACGCCATCGGCTGGCTAATGGGTTCCCGGATGCTCGCCCAAGATTTCGGGGAGGTCTATGGTGGGCAAGACCGGCACTGGCTCACCGGGGTCTGGCTGCTCGGGATTATCCTGTTCGTCCTCTCCGCGGTCCTCACCGTTACGTCCGGGATTACTTACTTCCGGCGCCACGGTCACGTGCTGACTGACTGATCCCGCGATGGCGGCGCAACGCATCCGTTGGTTGCGGGTTCTGCCGGACGCTCTGGTGCTCGGCCCCGCCACCCTTGGTCCGCTCGGCCGGCGCCTGCCGGCGCCCGGGACTTGGGGCTCCCTCGCGGGCGTCTTAGCCTATGCGGTGCTGTTCCGCGGCGCCGGCGCCGGGGCTCTGCTCGCTGGCACCGCCGTTGCCACCGTGGTGGCGGCCCTGCTCTGCGGCGAGGCGGAGACTCGGCTAGGACGTGCGGACCCCGGGTGTGTCGTGCTCGATGAGGTGATCGCGCTGCCTCTGTGCTTCCTTGGCTGGGGCGAGTTGGCCGCCGCGCATCCGGCGTGGCAGATCCTGTTGGCCGGCTTCGCGCTGTTCCGCTTCTACGACATCCTGAAGCCCCTGGGAATCGGTCGGCTGCAGGATCTGCCGGGCGGGTGGGGCGTGGTGGCCGACGACCTCGGAGCCGCCCTCGCGACCGCCGTCACCCTGCACCTCGCCCACTGGACTTGGCTCGCCCTGCGGTAGGCGCGGGAGGGAGACGCGGTAAATCGGGGCGCGCTGCCTCCCTCGGGGGCCCTTAATCTAGGGGCTCCAAGTGTTCCATTGGCAGGGTCACCAGCACGCCCTGCTGCAACACGTCTACCGCCACAATGATCCCGCGCGGCGAATCCGGGTTCTCCACGATGCCCGTTAGACCGTAGAGTGGGCCCGCCTTGATCCGCGCCCGCTTCCCCTTGCGCAAGAGCGGTCGCACGCTGAGGTCCAGGCCTGACGCGATCAGCCGGCGCACCTCGTCCAGCTGGCGCAGGAACCGCTCCTGCTCGGGCACCGCGATCGCCCGCGCCAGCAGTTCCTGCTGGTAGATCCGCGCCTTCAGCTCCGCGGGCACTGCCGCGAACACATAGCCCGTAAACAGCGGCTTGGTGAAGGTCCGCGTCCGCGTGCCGTAGCGCCGCGCGCTGCTCACTAGCGGCAGGTAGTGCTCGAACCCCTCCGCCCGCATCAGCGCGGCGAACTTCTTCTCGCACCGGGGGCGGGTGTGGCACACCAGCCAAGGAACCGGCTCGCTCATCCGCGCTGCAGCAGGAACCGCACGGCGGCGTGGTACCCCTCAAAGCCCAAGCCGGTGATCACGCCGAGGCACAGCGGCGCGGTCAGGGACCGGTGCCGAAACTCCTCGCGCTGGTACAGGTTGGAAAGGTGCACCTCCACCGCCGGCAGCTTTGCTCCGGCCAGCGCGTCCCGCAGCGCGACGCTGGTGTGCGTGAATGCCCCGCCGTTGAGCACCAAGCCGTCCACCTTCGCGTCCGCCCACGCCGCGATCCGATCGATCAGGTCGCCCTCGTGGTTCGACTGGAAGAACTCGAGGCGGGCGCGCGCCTCAAACTCTGCCCGCAGGGCACGCTCGAGATCGGCGAGGGTCGCGCGGCCGTAGATCTCCGGCTCCCGCTTGCCGAGCCGGTCGAGGTTGGGGCCGTTGAGGATGGCGAACGTCTTCATCGCGGCAGCAGAAGGTAGGTTGGGGGCGGGGAAAAGTCCCAAATGGCCTACAGGGGATTGTCCGTGCCGATGAACTCCCACGGCAGGCGGAAGCGGCGCGACAACTCCGCGGCCAGCGCCCGTACGCCGTGGACCTCGGTCGCATAGTGTCCGCAGCAGTACAGGTTGAGCCCCTCCTCCTGCGCCCGGTTGAACCACTCCTCCCGCAACTCGCCGGTCACGAGGGTGTCCGCCCCCGCCTTCCCCAGCTCGGGCACCGCGCTGTTGCCGGAACCGCTGCAAAAGGCCACGGCCCCGACGCGCGCCGGGCCACATTCGATGGCCACGACGCGGGGATACGCCGCCTCCAGTCGCCGGCGCAGCTCCGCCCGCTCCAGCTTGGCGTCAGCCACGCACCCGATCGCCTCGCCGTCTCGCACCAGAAACGGCCGCTTTGGCCGCAACCCGACCTGCCGCGCCAGCAGGGCATTGTTGCCCAGCCGCGGGTGCGCATCCAACGGCAAGTGGCTCGAATACAGGGCGCAGCCGCCCTCGACTAGCGTCGCGACACGCTCGTAGGCCGCCCCGGTCAACGGCCGCGTCGGATCCCAAAACAGGCCGTGATGCACGATCAGGAAATCCACGCCCGCCGCCACCGCCTGCCGGAAGGGCTCGCGCCCTGCATCCACCGCGGCGCCGATCCGGGTCACGCGGCCGCGGTTTGCCACCTGCAGGCCGTTCCAGGCCCCCGGGGCATCGGTAAAGGCGCTCCGGCGCGTCCGCCGGTCGCAGTAGGCCACGAGGTCCTCAAGTCTCGCCATCACGGCAGGGTGGGGGGGCGCCGGCCCGCCGGTCAACCCCGCGCGGCGCCGTCTGCACGGCGGGATTGCCCCCCGCCGCGGCCGCCCCCAAGGTCCCATTCCCCCGCGATGCAACCCGCCTCCTCCCCCGCGCCCTCCGCCCCGGTCGACCTGATCGCGGAGGCGGCCGCGCGCTTCCCGCACCGCCCGAGCTGGGACGAATACTTTATGGCCACGGCCGTGCTGATGGCCTCGCGCTCCAACTGTGCGCGGCTCCAAGTAGGGTGCGTGATCGTCACCGGCGGCGAGCACCGGCACCGGCTGGTCGCCGCCGGCTACAACGGCTTCCTCCCCGGGACGCCCCATGTGTCTCGCATGCGGGACGGCCACGAGCAGGCCACCGTTCACGCCGAGCAGAACGCGGTCGCCGACGCCGCCCGCCGCGGTAGCCCCGTCGTCGGCTGCGTGGCGTACGTCACCCACTACCCCTGCATCAATTGCGCCAAGATCCTCGCTTCGGCCGGGATCACCGAGATCAAGTACCGGCTGGATTACCAGAACGACCCGCTGGTCGCGCCGCTGTTGGCGGACGCCGGGGTGCGGATCCTGCGCCTCTGAGCCCAATGGCCGGCCGCCGCCAGACCACTCCCGCCTCCGTCGCCGGCGCTCTGCTGCTGGCCCACCCGGCCCTGCGCGACGACCATTTCCGCCGCACGGTCGTGCTGATGTCCTTCCACGACGCCGAGGGCGCGCGAGGACTCATCCTGAACCGTCCCCTCGGCCGCCGCCTCGGGGAACTCAAGGGCGAGTTCGCGCTCGGGCCCCTCGCGGCCGTCCCGCTCTACACCGGTGGCCCGGTCGAGCCCGGGCAACTCCTCCTCGCGGGCTGGCAGGTCGGCTCCGATGGCGTCCGCCTCCACTTCGGGCTCGAGCTGGACCGTGCGGCCCAGTTGGTGGCGGAGGAGGGCGCCCACGTCCGCGGCTTCCTCGGCTACTCCGGCTGGTCCGCCGGCCAACTAGAGGGGGAACTGCGCGGCCAGTCTTGGGTGGTCGCGCTCCTCGCCGAGGATCTCCTCGCGCTGCCGCACGACGCTTCGCTCTGGCGCACGCTCCTCGGCCGCGAGGGGGACGAGTGGCGCCTCCTCGCCGGCGAGCCCGAGGACCCGGAACTCAACTGACGGCGACCAACTATTCCGTTGACACTCCCCCCGGCCGCGGGGTGTTCTTTGCCCTTTTATGAAAGTCGTTTCCTCCATCAAGTCCGCCAAGAAGCGTCACCCCGCCTGCCAGGTGGTCCGCCGCCGGGGTAAGATTTACGTGATCAACAAGGTCGAGCCCCGCTACAAGGCCCGCCAAGGTTAACCCTCTAGACCCCCCTTTCCCGCGATGAAAGCCGAAGGCCATCCCACTCTCAACAACGTCTGCTTCCTAGACATCGGCACCGGCCGCCGATTCCTCACCCGCTCCACGATGAAGTCGGCCCGCAAGGAGCAGATCGACGGCGAGGAGTACTTCGTCGTCGCGCGCGACGTCACGATGGACTCCCATCCCGCCTACACCGGCGAGAAGCGCCTGGTCGACACCGCCGGCCGCGTCGAGAAGTTCACCTCGAAGTTCAAGCGCGGCGCCGGGAAGAAGTAATCCCCGGTCCGAACGTCCCGTTTCCCTCCTGCCCGGCGATGCCCTCGCCGGGCTCTTGCTTTATGCGCCTGCATCCCTTCCAGGGCCTCGTGCCCGACCCCGCCCTCGCCCCCGAGGTCGCTTGCGTGCCCTACGATGTGGTCAACACCGCCGAGGCCGCCGCCCTCGCCGCCGGCCGACCCCACAGCCTCCTTCACGTCGACCGCGCCGAGATCGGCCTCCCCCCGGAGACCGACCCGTATTCCGATGCCGTCTACGCCGGTGCCCGCGCCAACTTCGATGCCCTCCAGCTCAAGGGCGTCCTGCGCCGCGAGACCGAACCCTGCCTCTACCTGTACCAACAGCGGATGGGTGACCACGTGCAACGCGGCCTCGTCGCCGGCTGCCACGTGGAGGACTATGACTCGGGCCTGATCAAGCGCCACGAGAAGACCCGCAAGGACAAGGAGGACGACCGCACGCGCCTGATCGATACTTTGGGGGCCGACACCGGCCCCGTGTTCCTCACCTACCGCGATCAACCGTCCCTCACCGCCCTGGCCGACGCGCTCGTGCGCACGGCGCCCCAGCACGATTTCACCGCGCCCGATGGCATTCGCCACACGGTCTGGCGCATCCCGGGCGGGGCGGAGTGGATTCGTGCCTTTGCCGCGGTCCCGGTGACTTATATCGCGGACGGCCATCACCGCGCGGCCAGCGCCGCTCGGGTCGCGCGCCTGCGGCGCGAGCGCAATCCGGCCCACCGCGGCGACGAGGAGTACAACTGGTTCCTGTGCGTGCTCTTCCCGGCCAGCGAGCTGAAGATCCTGCCCTACAACCGTATCGTGGTCGACCTGCACGGGCTCGCCCCGGAGGCCTTCCTCGCGGAGGTGCGCGCGCGCTTCGGCCTGCGTGAGGGCGCGTCGCCCGCCCCGGCTGCCGTCGGCCAGGTCAGTATGTACCTCGGCGGCAAATGGTACGGCCTTAACTGCACGCCGGCTCCGGACGCGGACCCGGTCGCGCGCCTCGACGTCAGCGTGCTCCAGGACCGTCTCCTAGGCCCCGTGCTCGGCATCGCGGACGTGCGTACCAGCAAGCGCATCGACTTCGTCGGCGGCATCCGCGGCACCGCGGAGTTGTCCAAGCGAGTGGATGCGGAAGGCGGCGTGGCGTTCTCGATGTACCCGGTGACGCTCACGCAGCTGATGGATATTGCCGACGCGGGTCAGATTATGCCGCCGAAGAGCACCTGGTTCGAGCCCAAGCTACGTTCCGGGCTCTTCATCCACACCTTCTGAGTACCGCGGCCGGGGTGGACCCGGCGCGGTTCAGGCGTGCTGCAGTTCCGGCCGCAGCACGCCGATGCAGGGCAGGTTGCGGTAGCGCTCGGCGAAATCGAGGCCGTAGCCCACCACGAATTCATCGGGGATGGTGAAGCCGACGAAGTCCGCCTCGATGGCCACTTGGCGGCGCGCCTTCTTGTCGAGCAGCACGCAGGTGCGGAGGCTGGCCGGCCGATGGCGGCGGATGAGCTTCGTCACGAATTGCAGCGTTTTGCCGGTGTCGAGGATATCGTCGATCACCAGCACGTGCCGGCGGCGGATGTCGAGGGTGAGGCTGGAGATGAGCTGGGGCGTGCCGATCGAGGTCGTTTGGGCGCCGTAGCTGGAGACGCGGATGCAGTCGAGGCGGACGGGGTTGTCGATCTCGCGCATCAGGTCGCTGGTGAACATCACGGCGCCGTTGATGAGAGAGATGAGGGTGAATTCTTCCTCCCCGTAGACGGCTCGGATCTCGGCGGCGAGGGTGCGGACCCGCCGCCGGATCTGGGCTCCCGAGAGGAGGACGCGGGCGAGGGAACGGGGGCGGGTCGGCTTCGGCATAGCGGCGATCGGAGCCAGACAGGCGGCAGGCGGGCGGGCAACCTGATCCTGCGCGGCTTTCCGGCCTTGACCGAAAAGGAGGGGGAGGCAGCGTGCTGGCGTCCTTGCCCGATGGTGTAACGGCAGCACAGGCGACTTTGACTCGCCTAGTCATGGTTCGAATCCATGTCGGGCAGCCATTCGACGCGGCCCTTTCGGGCCTTGCTCATGGCAGGCCTCGGGCGCGCCGCGGCGAATGGCCTGAGCTTGTCGAATGGCCGGATGGGCGGGCCGGCGAAACTGAAGCGAGGCGCAGGCTGGAGGAAGAAGCGGGGCCTAAAAGGAAACGCCGACGCGACGCGGCCCTGCGGGCCTTGCTCATGGCGGGCCAAGGGCGCGCCGCGGCGAATAGCCTGAGCTTGTCGACTGGGGACTACTCCAATTGGGGTTACGGTACGATGGCGGCGGAAGCGGAAGCTGGGCCAGCTGCGGGCGTGAGCTTTCCTTCGATCGAACCGCCGGCGCGGCTCCTAGGCCTCGTGTGGGTCTACATCCTCGAGCACGCCGACCACTCCTACTACATCGGACAATCCTGGGACGTGGCCGAGCGACTGATCCACCACCTTAACGGGCGACGGCGGCAAACACCCGGCGGATCACCGGGAACCTAGGCTCGTGTACTGCGAAGGGCCCTTTCTGCCAGCCGCCGGCTTCGCCCGCGAACGGCAACTCAAACGCTGGTCCCGCGCCAAGAAGGATGCCCTGATGCGCGGCGACCTCACCACCCTCCGCGCCCTCAGCCAGTCCCGCGAAAACGCCCAGCCGGGGCCCCATGGGGATCCTGATCTGGCCGGTTCAGGCCCTGGCCGGCCGCAGCTCCCGCGAAGCGTGTAAAGCCGCCCTTAAGGTCCTCGCCGGGCGCCGGCGCGAGCCCGCCTGCGTACGCGAAGGGATCTGTCTTGTCGCGGACTTGACAAAAATCGGGGGGCGCTGGCTTTTGCCCCTCCCGAGCCATTTTAGGCCATTTGGGCCGGTTGGGTGCCCGTCTGCTTCTCGTGTGGCGGGAAAGCGCCTCTGCTGGCCTCCGGGAGCCTGTTGCGAGGCAAGGGCGCGGGACCGCGGAAGCCAGCAATCCTGCCGCTGGGCTTGAACTCAAGCGCATCATTGTAGCCGGGGCGCGTCGCCCCGGTTCTCGGGAACGAAACCCGGGCCGCGCCGGTCCCGCTCCTCGGGTCAGGCCGTGAGTCGCTAGTCTGCGGCGGGGGTGCGGGTGAGCGTCCGGCCAGTAGGCGCCTGCATTCGGCACAGGCCCGTAGAATCGGCCTAGGACTAGCGATTCACGGCCTGACCCCGTATTGGCGCGGCGCTTCA
>CAIOTK010000101.1 GCA_903861185.1 uncultured Opitutia bacterium
CCAGCACCCGCGGCTGCGGGTCGACCGGGCCTCCATCCGGCGCGCCTTCGCGGTACTCGACGCCGCCCACGCCCGCTTCACCCCAGAGCCCGACGCGCCAGCCCCGACCGGGGAACTTTCCGTGGCGTTCCTGGCCGACGACGCCCTCGCCGCCCTGCACGGCCGCTTCCTCGACGATCCCACCACGACGGACGTCATCACCTTCGCGGCGGACCCGGCGCTGGGCACCGGCGGGGAGATCTGCGTCTCGGCCGACACCGCGGCGCGCTGCGCCCGGGAGCGAAAAGGCGATCTGGGGGCGGAATTAACCCTCTACCTTGTGCACGGCTGGCTCCACCTCGCCGGGCACGACGACCTCGAGCCGCGCCGCAAGCGGGCGATGCGACGGGCCGAGGCGCGGGCGCTGCGGCTGCTGGCCGCGGCCGGAGCGCTGCCGGAGTTCAGCTGGCGGCGCTAGCCGCGGCGCACGCCTTTGCATTGCCTGCGCCGGACGGCCCTGCGAGACCTGCCCCGATGCACGTTGAACCGCCCCGTCCGTCCCGCTGGATCCTCTGCCGCAACGCCTTCCTCTCCGGCGTGCTGCTGCTGGCGCCCCTCGTGGTCACGGTCTGGGCCTTCCGCAAGGTGGTCGATCTCGTCGGCGGCAGCTTCCGACCGTTCTACGAGGACCTGATCCCGCGGGCGCTGGAAGGGGTGCCGCTCCTGTGGGACCTGCTCGCGACGGCGGTGGTCGTGGTTTTGGTCACCCTGTTCGGCTTCTTCTCCAATTACGTCTTGGGGAAATTCTTCTGGTCCCTCGCGGAGCGGACCATCCAGCGGATCCCGGGCGTAGGGGCCGTGTACAACGCAGTGCGCCAGATCGTGGCCACCTTCGGGTCGCAGAACCGCAGTATGTTCAGCCAAGTGGTGCTGGTGCAGTATCCCCGGCCCGGCTGCTGGACGATCGGCTTCCTCACCAACCGCGCGCAGGCCGAACCCCAGCTCCGCGCGGGCGCCGGCGAGCTCTGGACCGTCTTCGTACCCACTACCCCGAACCCGACCAGCGGGTTCCTCCTGATGTTGCCGCGCGCCGAGGTGGTGGAACTGGAAATGAGCGTCGGCGACGGGATGAAGATGATCCTCTCCGGCGGCGCAGTCACGCCACCCGCGACGCCGCCCGCGCCGGCGCGCTGATCCCGCGGTGCCCGGGCCGAGCCTCCAGACCACGGCGTTCGTCCTCACCCGCCGCCCGGCGAAGGACGGCTACCTCGCGCACGGCGCTTTCTCCGCGGAACACGGTGCCCTGCACTTGATGCAACGGGCTCCTCGTGCCACCGCCGCCACACTCCCGCCGCTGGACCTGTTCGACGAGGCCGCGCTGGAACTGGAGGGCGGCCGTGGCGGCCGGACCTGGTTCGTGCGCGGGGCCGTCATCGTCCGGCGGCACACCGGCATCGGCCGCGGCTACGAGACCCTGCGGCGGGCCTCAGCCCTGGCCACACTGGTCGATCGACACCCGGTGGCAGAGGAGGACCGGCCGGCGATGGCCGCGCTGCTGGCCACCGCCTTCGCCGCGTTCGATGCCGGGGCGCGGCCGGACATCGTCTACCTGAAAGCCCTGTACCGCTTCGCGCGGGACGAGGGCCACCCGGTGCGAGAGGAGTGGTTCCCCACCCTGCCGGCGGCCGACCGCGCGACCGTCGCCCACCTGCTGAACCAGCCGTTAGCCGCCCAGACCGCGGCGCCGGAGGAGGTCGACCGCCTGCTCGGGCGGCTCGAGCACTACCTGCGGGGGCATACCGAGATCCTCCCGGACGCCGCGCCGTGACGTTCGACCTAGACCAACGGAGCGCCACTCTCGGCGTGGGCGAATTCGCCGGTTTCACGGCCGGACCCTCGGCCGGAGGCGCCGAGGGCGGCGGTGGCCTCTGGCGCGCCCAGCTCGGCACCCGCTGGCACCAGGAACTCCGGTCCCGGGCAAGCACGGTGCACGGGGCCGCTGCCCGCTTCGAGGTGGCGCTCACCGGCACCCTCGTCCACCGCGGCTGGCGGCTCACGCTCGCAGGCCGCATCGACCAACTCCTCCCCGGCCCCGCAGGCGCCACCCTCCGCGAGATCAAGTCGGTGCTGCGCCCGCTGCCCGCCGACCCCGCCGAACTCCGCGCGGAGCACCCCGCCTACTTCGTCCAGCTCGCCACTTACGCGGCCCTCCTGCGGCTCGGCCTCGCCACGGCGGGCCCCGAGGAGGCGACGCTGCCAGCCGGGCCCGCCGCCGCCGAGCTCGTGTTCGTCGAGGCAGGTAATGGCTTCCTTCAGACCATCCCACTTGATCCTGCGGACGAGTCGGGCTTCCGCGCTCAGCTGGACCGGGTGGCCGACTTCCTCGAGCTGCGGCTCCGCGCGCGGACCCGCCTGCGCACGCTCCGTTTCCAACCCGCCTTCGCCACGCCGCGACCGGGTCAGGAGCGCACGGTTGCCGAGCTCACCGCGCTCTTCAGTCGCCACCCGCTGGTCTGCCTCGAGGCCCCGACCGGGTTCGGCAAGACCGGCGTACTCCTCGAGTTCGCGCTCGGCCAGCTCCGCACCGGCCACTTCGACCGCCTGCTGTACCTCACCAGCAAGGCCACCGGGCAACTGCAGGTGGTCCAGACCCTCGCCGCGATGCGCCCCCCCGACGCCGGGCCCGGGGCAGGCCCGCCCGTCGCCGTCTGGCACGTGCGGAACAAGGCCGAGCACTGCATCAATCCCGTCTTCCACTGCGTCCGCGATGTCTGCCCCCACCTCACGGACCCCGCGATCCGCTGGGAACGGGCCGGGCTCGCGCGCTTCCACCGGGATGAGCACCACGCACGGGACCTTGAAGCCCTCCGCCTCGCCGGCCGCCAAGCCGGGGTCTGCCCCTACGAGATCACCCGCACCGCCCTCGCCTTCCACGACGTGTGGATCGGGGACTACAACTACGTCTTCGCCCCGCGCAGCCGTGGGCTCTTCGCCGAACAACCGGGCTACGACCCGGCCCGCACCCTGCTGCTGGTCGACGAGGCGCACAACCTCCCCGCCCGCGCCGCCGACGCCCTCTCGCACGCCTGCGCCGCGGCCGACGCCTTCGCGGTCCGCGAGGAACTCCACCGCGTACGGCCCGGCGCGACCCTCGTCCAAGCTTGGGAGCACTGGTGCCACTTCCTCCACCGCCTGCCCAAGCGGGACGCGCTCCCCGCCCACGACGAGGACGACGCCCGCCACCTCCTCGGGGAAATCGCCGCCGCGCTGCGGAGCGGAGGGGTGGATTTCGCGGCCTTGGGCCCGACCGCCAGCGCCGCCCTCTGGGAGATCCCCGCTCTGGTGGAGGCGCTCGACGACCCCGCGGCCCCGCCCCGCCTCTGGTGGAGCCCCGAACAAGGCCGCCTCCTCCTCACCTGCCTCGATGCCTCCGGGCCGACCGGCAACCTCCTGCGCGGCTTTGGCGGGGTGGTCTTCGCCAGCGCCACCCTGAGCCCTCTCGCAGGCTTCGCCGCCGCCTGTGGGCTCGCCGAGCCCCCCGCCCCGCCGCCTGCCCCCGGCCCCGCGCCCGCCCCGGAACGCCTCGGCCAACTGACCAAGCGCGACACCCGACGCCTGTTCCGGCAACTCACCAACGCCGCCGCCCTGCTGCGCGAGGAGGAACAGCGGGACGCCGCTACCCCGCGGCTCCTCGCCGCCCACGCCCCCTGGCGGGACGGGGCCTACGACGTCGCCCACGACCTCCGCGTGGACACGACGTTCCAGCAACGCGACCGCCACCACGGGACCACCGCGGCCACGCTCGACGCGCTGCACCAGAGCGCCAGCGGGCCCGTCGCGGCGTTCTTCCCTTCCTACGCCTACGCCGAGGCCGTGCGGAAGGCGGCCGACGAACGGGGGCTGCCCTTGCCCCTTGCCCTCCAGCCCCGTGGGGCGGACCTGGCCGCGCAGGCCGCGTGGATCGCCGCCGCCCTCGACCGCGGGGACATCCTCGGCCTGATCCTCGGCTCGAGCTTCGCCGAGGGCATCGACGCCCTCGGGGGCCGCGTCCGCCACGCCCTCGTCGCGGGCCCCGCCCTCCCCGAGGTTAATCCGGTGCAGAAGGCCCGGATGGACGAGGCCTCCCGCGCCGGCCTCGCCCGCGACGCCGCCTTCCGCCACGTGTACCAACTCCCCGGAATGACCAAGGTGAACCAAGCACTCGGCCGCCTCGTCCGCGCCCCGGGGCACCACGCGCGGATCCTCCTCCACTGCCGCCGCTTCGCGGAGCCGGCTTACGCGGAACTGCTGGCCCCAGCCTACCAAGCCAGGGCCACCCTCGCGACCGACGCCGACCTCGCCGCCTGGCTGGCGCGTCCGCCGGCGCCGGCAGGTTCTCCTCGCCCCGCCCCACCCGCGCCGTAACCTGTTGCCCGCCCCTGCGTCCCTCCCCGTCGTCGCTATGCTGCCCCCTCCGCGTTTCCCCGGTCCCTTTCGCCTGCTTGCCGCGCTCCTCGCCGCCGCGGCGCTCGCCCTTCCCCTTTCCGCCCAAGTCCGGCCCACGCCCCTCCCCGGTGGCGGCGGCGCGGGCGGTGGGGGCAATGCGGGGGGTGGAGGCGGTGGCGGGATCATTGTGCCCCCGATCTTCGTGCCGCCCGGCGGCGGGGCCCAGAATTCCACGCTCTCCCCGACGATCAACGCCCCGTCCGGCATCCTGAGCGGGACGACCGCCGCCGCCACCATCAGCCTCGGCGGCAACAATGTGGACCCCGCGATCGCCGCCGCAGCCTCCTACCAGTGGAGCATCGCCGGCGGCCGCATCATCGGGGACCCCCGCAGCGCCACGGTGACCTTCGTGGCGGACACCCCGGGCACGGTCTCGCTCGCCGCCACCATCGGCGCCGACGGCACCTCCTTCTCCCCCACCGCCAACGTCACGGTCATCGCGGCCGACACGGCCGGACGGGTCACCAGCCCGGCCACCATCGCCGCCAACGCCACCAGCGTCACCGCCACGGTCCCCGCCGCCCAAGGCAACGACCGCACCTTCCGCTGGACCATCGCCGGCGGCGCCACGATCGTCTCCGGCCAGGGTACCAACACGATCACCTTCCGGCCCACCACCCCCGGGCTCAAGCGCCTGACCTGCACGGTCAATTTCCGCAACGTCGTCCAGGTCGACCTGAAGTCCTCCGTCCTCGCCCTCGGCACCGGCGCACCCGTCGCGGTCACGGTCGAGGGTGGCGACGGCGGCGGCACTTACCCGGCCGGCACCCCCGTCACGCTCGTCGCCCATCCACCCGCGCCCGGGATGGTCTTCGACCGCTGGACCGGCGACACGGCTGCCCTTGGTAACGGCCAGCTCCTGCCGCAGCTGAGCGAGGTCAACCTGACGGTCCCGACCACGCCCGTCCGGTTGCAGGCCACCTACCGGCCGGCGTCGCGCTGGACCCCCGTCATCGCCCGTAACTTTAACCCGCAGGCCCTGCCCGGTGCGGCTGCCAACGCGCCCGCGGTCGCTAGCACCCTCGCCTACCACCTGCCAGCCTTCCGGCCGCGCGGCCTCGTCTTCCTGCTGCATCAATCGGGCGGCGACCTCAACGAGTGGTTCGAGCGCCCCCACCCCGCCCTGCTGGTCCGTGAACTGGTCGCGGCCGGCTACGGCGTGGCCGCCCTCAACAGTGTGAACCGCCTGACTGGCGCTTGGTCCGCCACCGCGGCCCTCGGCAGCAACCCGGACGCCCTGAACCACCTCACGGCCCTGAACTATCTCGCGGGCCGGGAGGAGCTCGATCCCGCCACGCCGGTCTTCTTCCTCGGCCGCGCCGCCGGTGCCTCGGCTGGGCTCCGCTACGCCGACCAACTGCTCACCGCGGGCCGGGCGGTGCGCGGCGCCGTCCTGTACCTCTCCAGCGGGGATGAGACCCTCGCGGCCCTGTCGCGGGTACCGCAACTCTTCGCCGTGGCGGCCAACGAGGAGGATACCGGTCCGACCGACCTTGCGGAGGCCCGGACGCGCGCCCAGCTGCTCGCCGGACGCGGCGTGCCCGGAGGGGTGCTGATCAATGACCTCTCCCCGCTCTACCCCGCCCGCCTGCGGATGCTGGGCCTCCTAAACCCGGACCAGTTCACCGGGGAGGATGCCACCGCCGTCGCTGCCGCCCTCCGCACCGCAGGGATCGTGGACGCGAATCTCTACCCCCGGAGCCAGCCCTCCGCGGCCGCGCTTGCCGCCGCTCTACCGCCGGCGCTCCGAGCCCGGGCCGCCGACATCGCGACGGAGCTGGCGATCGCCGCCGGCGACCGCGAGTTTTTCAGCGGCGCGAACCGGCGCGTGCTCGCCTTCCTTGAGGCGCGGGTCGCTGGCACCCCGGCCTCGGAACCCGGCCGGATGATCAACCTCTCGACCCGCGGCGGCATCGCCTTCCTCGGCGATACCCTCACCGCCGGCTTCACCCTCTCGGCCGGCGCCCGGGCCAATATTCTCGTCCGCGCCGTCGGCCCCGGCCTCGCCCGCTTCCGGGTCGATAACCCGCTCGCCGCGGCCCGCCTCGAGGTCTTCCGCGCCGGCACCAGCCTCGGCAGCAACGACGGCTGGGAAAACCAAACCACCCCGGCCGCCCGCACCCAGATCATCGCGGCCACCAACGCTGTGGGCACCTTCGCCCTCGGCAACGGCAGCCTCGACGCCGCCCTCCTCCTCACCCTCGACCCCGGCTCGTACAGCGTCGTCGTAACCGGCGTCGGCGGCGCCACCGGCGAGGTGATGGCCGAAATTTACGACGTGAGCCGCAACGCTTCCCGCCTCACCAACCTGTCCGCCCTTTCGCGGGTAGATGCCGCCAACGAGGCGGTCATCCCCGGGGTGGTCGTAGCCGGCAACACGCCCCGCACCGTCGTGCTACGCGCCATCGGCCCCGGTCTGGTGCCCTTCGGCCGGCCGGCGGCCACCGTGCTCACGGACCCCCGGCTGACGCTCTTCAGCGGCGTCCAGCCCCAGGCCAACAACAATAACTGGGGCCAGACCAACGGGGCCACGCTCGCCGCGGTGTTCCCGGTCATCGGCGCCTTCCCGCTCAACAATCCCAACGAGGCCGCGCTGCTCACCTCCCTGACGCCCGGGGCCTACACCCTGCAGGCGTCCCCGGCCCCCGGGAACGCCGGCAACGCCACCGGCCTGGTTTTGGTCGAGCTCTACGAGGTGCCCTGAGCCGGGCCGCCCCAGCCAGCCGGGGATCGGCTCGACCCGGGCTCGGCGGACGCCCCGCGCGTTTCTCGCGCGGCTGGCAAGGGACTTGCTTAGGGGAGAGTAACCCTCCCCGCCCATGTCCCTGCTGCCCACCGACTACGAGCTCGCCGGCTTCTTCGACGAGATGTTCACGCGGCCGGAGGACGGCCGGGTGCGGCAACACTACCAGCGCCTCGCAGAAGGCCTCTCCGCCCTCGCGCCCGCCGAGTTCGACCGCCGCCGGGCCGCCGTCGACGCCGCCTTCCTCCGCCGCGGGGTCACCTTCACCGTCTACAACGACGCCCAAGGCACCGAACGCATCTTCCCCTTCGACCTTATCCCCCGCATCATCCCCGCCGCCGAATGGCGCCGCATCGAGGCCGGCCTGATCCAGCGGGTGACCGCCCTGAACCTCTTCCTCGACGACCTTTACCACGGCCAGAAGGTGTTGAAGGACAACATTGTCCCGCCCTCCCTGATCCTCGGCGCCAAGCACTTCCGGCGGGAGTTTATGCACTTCACGGTGCCCCGCGGGATCTACGTCCACATCTGCGGCACTGACCTCATCCGCGACGCCGCTGGGAACTATCTGGTCCTCGAGGACAACCTGCGCTGCCCCTCCGGCGCCAGTTACATGATCGAGAACCGCTCGGCGATGCGTCGCGCCCTGCCCCAGGTCTTCGACCGCTATGGGGTCCGCCCGGTCGAGGGCTACACGGACGACCTCCTGAAGGCGCTCCTCCACCTCGCCCCGGAGGGCGCCGAGAAACCCACCGTCGTGCTCCTCACCCCGGGGGTCCACAACAGCGCCTACTTCGAACACTGCTTCCTCGCCCGCCAGATGGGCATCCCAATCGTCGAGGGCCGGGACCTCGTCGTGCGCGACGCCCGGGTCTATATGCGCACCACGGCCGGCCTGATGCCGGTGGACGTGATTTACCGCCGGATCGATGACGATTTCCTCGATCCGACCGTCTTCCGCCCGGATTCGTTGCTGGGCGTACCCGGCCTGATCCAGGCCTACCGCGCGGGCCGCGTGGCCCTCGCCAATTCGATCGGGACCGGCGTCGCCGACGACAAAGTGATCTATGCCTACGTGCCTCGGCTGATCAAATACTACCTCGGCGAAGACGCGATTTTGCCCAACGTAAACACTTACCTCGCGGCGGAACCCACCGATCGAAAGTTCATCCTCGAGAACATCGAGCGCCTCGTCGTCAAGGCGGCCAACGAGGCCGGCGGCTATGGGATGCTCATCGGACCCGCCTCCACCCGGGAGGAATGCGCCCGGTTCCGCGCCCAAGTCGCCGCCCAGCCCCGCAACTACATCGCTCAAGACCCCATCCAGCTCTCCCGCTCTCCCACTTGGTGCGACGGCCGCCTCGAGGGCCGCCACATCGACCTCCGCCCTTACATCATCTGCGGCGAGAAGACCACCGTCACCCCGGGCGGCCTCACCCGCGTCGCCCTCCGCCGCGGCTCCCTCGTGGTGAACTCCTCGCAGGGCGGCGGGTCCAAGGACACTTGGGTGCTGCAGGGGGAAAACTGAGGCGCCGCGATGAACGCCAGCGAACCCCCTTTCTTCCGGCCCCAGGCCACGGTGATGCTCTCCCGCGTCGCTCATTCCCTTTATTGGATGAGCCGCTACATCGAGCGCGCAGAAAACATCGCCCGGCTGCTCGACGTGAACCTTCAGTTCGTGTCCGACCTGCCCGACGCCCGCGCCTCCTCCCCCAACCTCTGGGAGGCCCTGCTGCTCAGCACGGGCGGGCGCGAGCTCTTCGGCCAACTCCACGGCGCGCCCGGTGGCCAAGCGGTCACCGAGTTCCTCGCCTTCGACCTGCGCAACCCCGACTCGATCCTGTCCTGCGTCTACGCCGCCCGCGAGAACGCCCGGATGATCCGCGACCAGCTCTCGCTCGAGATGTGGGAAACGATCAACGAGCTGCACCTGCTGCTCAAGGCGAGCAGCGCCTCCAGTGATTGGGCCGCGAACCCGGCGGAGTTCTTCGCCCGCATCACCCGGGCCTCCCACCTCTTCCAGGGCCTCACCGCCTGCACCTACTCCCGCAGCGAAGGCTGGGAGTTCATCCAATTCGGGAAGTACCTCGAGCGCGCGGACAAGACCACCCGCATCCTCGATATGAAGTACCACATCCTGCTGCCCGAGGCGACGGACGTGGGCGGCGCCCTCGACACCGCGCAGTGGCAGGCCGTACTGCGCTCCGCCTCAGCCCTCGAGGCCTACCGCCGTTACCACGTCCGCGAAATCCTGCCGTGGAAAGCGGCGGAATTCCTCATCTTCTCCGACTCCTTCCCCCGCTCGCTCCACTTCTGCGCCGGACAGGTCGACGAGTTCCTGCGCCGCATCCTCGGCGAAACCGCCGCCCGCCCCCGCAGCGGCGCCGCCCGCGCCTCCCGCCGGCTGGTCGGGGACCTGCAGTCGCTCACCATCGCAGACGTCCTCAAGCGCGGGATGCACCAGTTTCTGGTGGAGGTGCAGGATGGGCTCGCCGCGATCAGTGACGAGGTCGCCGCCACGACGATGTTCTACCGGGCCGAATCTGCCCTCGACGAACAGCAGCAACAGCAGCAGTAGGAACAGGCGCCGCCCCCCCGCCAGATGCTCCTCCGGGTCACCCACCGCACGCTTTACCGTTACGCCGGCCAGGCGCGGGAAAGCTTCAACGAGGCCCGCCTCCGCCCGCTCGACGGCGAAGGCCAGCGCTGCCTCGATTTCACCCTGCGCCTCGCCCCCGCCACGGAGCCCCGCGCCTACGCGGATTTCTATGGCAACACGGTCCACTACTTCGAGATCACGCCGCCCCACGAGGAGCTGCTGATCGAGGCGGACTCCGTGGTCGAGACCACCCCGGCCGCCGCCCGCGCGCCGGTGCCGGCGGTGTCCGCGGAGCGCCTCGAAGCGGCGCCCGAGCGCGAGATGCTCGCGGAGTTCTACCACGCCTCGCATTACGTCCCCCTAGAGGTGGAACTCTGGCGCGAGGCGCTCGACGTCCTCGCGGACGGCCGGGGCGACCTCTGGGGCGACGTCCGCCGCCTCGGCTCCCACCTGCACCGCACCTTCGCCTACCGGCCCAACACCACCGGCGTGAACACCCGCGCGACCGACGCCCTGCGCCAG
>CAIOTK010000102.1 GCA_903861185.1 uncultured Opitutia bacterium
CGCGGGTCGCGCAGCTCCGGGCGCCGCACCACCTCGTCATAGTATTTGGCCGGGAGCCGCGTGGCGGCCGAGGCCCGCGGCCCCTCGTTGGTCTCGGTCTTGGCGGCTCCGGGCTGGTCGCGCGCGTGGGCCTCGCGGATCGCCTCGATGCGCCGCGGGTAGTGCGTCCAATGGTCGCGGCTGCCCCGCTCGATCGCGTTGCGTCCCATCCGCCAGATCCCGAACAGGAGCGTGTCCCGGTTCCGCGCGGCGTAGTCCAGCACCGCGTAGTTCATACTCAGGGAGTACTGGATCGACTGGGCGAAGTGCCACCGCTGCGGCGTGATCGGGAATGGGTTCGCGCCATTGGGCACCAGCCGCGCCGGAATGAGCGGGATGTCCATCGGGTTGGGGTGGCCGGCGATCTCGGTCAGAATGCCGACCATATTGTGGAAGTAGGCGGTGGTGCGGAGGCCGCCGTTCCACCAAGTCGAGTACACGGAGCCGGTCAGCCGGGTATAGCCGGGCTTGCCTTCGAGGTGGAGGCGGTGGGCCATCGCCGCGCCTACGCCATCGAGGGTCGTCACCAGCGCCGGATCGTAGACGTGATTGAAGGGATCGCGGTACGGCGGACCCGCGACGATCGTACCGGTGGGGGACGACTGGTGGTGGTTGTAGAGGATCTGCGGGATCCACTCGACGTACAGCTGGCGGTTGAGGTTGGCGGACTCCTTCATTGCCCCGAGAAAGAAGTCCCGGTTGTTGTCGTGCCCAATATACTTCTGGTAGAGGCGGGGCAGGCCGCCGTAGGAGCGCTTCGCCGGCACCGGATTGCGCATATACCAGTTGCTCACCAACTCCTGGCCGTCGGGGTTGGCGTGCACCAGCAGCACGACCGTCTCGTCGAGGATCCGGCGCGTCTCCGCGTCTTGGCGGCTGGCGAGCTGCCAGGCGGTCTCGATGAGCTGGTGGGTGGCGACCGTCTCGGTGGCGTGGAGGCCGCCGTCGATCCAGACGACAGCCCGGCCCTCCGCGGCGAGGGCCCGTGCGGTCGCCTCGTCGGCGTCTTCGGCGCGGCCCAGGCGCCGGGAGATTTCGCGCAGGCGGTCGATCCGGGCGAGATTGGCGGGGGAGGAGCAAACGAGCATCCACTGGCGGCGGCCCTCCTCGGTGGGACCCAGGTCGACGAGGCGCATCCGGTCGGACTCGCGGGCGAGTTTCTGGAAATAGGCCTCGGTCTGGGTGTAGGTCGCGAGGTGGTGGTCGTCGCCGATGGCGAAGCCGAAGTGGGCCCGCGGGGAGGTGGGCTCGGCCGCGCGCAGGGCGGGGAGGGCGGCGCAAAGACCGAGCAACAGGGGCAACAGGACCGCGAGGCGACCGAGGGGCATACGTTGGCGCGGGACGCTGGAGGGGCGGTGAACGGAGGGCGAGCGAATGCGCTTGGTCGGCTGCGATTCAGGTTTGAACCCGTGCGTCCGGGCCGGTGTGGTGTCCGTCAATGGTCACCCCGCCCCGGACCCTTGCCGCTGTGCTGCCGTGGTTTGCGCTCACGGCCTCCGCCGCCGTCCCGGTCGAACCCGACCCGCACGCCCACGCGCGGCAGCTCATCGCCACGCATTGCGTCACCTGCCATAATCAGAACCTCGTCGGCGGGCCGGCCCCCAACCTGCTGGACCCGATCGCGCGCCATGGTGGCAACGATGAGGCGCTCCGGCGGTCGATCCGCGAAGGGTTCCCCGCTACCGGGATGCCGGCCTTCGGCGATATTCTGGGCGAGGCGGACACCGGGGCCGTGCTGCGGTTCATCCGCCACGCGCAGCGCGAGTACGCCGCGGGGCGCATCAAACACGCGGAGCCGCCCGCCCAGGCCTCGGTGCCCACGCGGCTCCACGGCGCCCGACTCGAGACGGTCGTCAGCGGCTTGGGCACCCCGTGGGGCCTCGAACTGCTGCCGGACGGCGGGATGCTCATCTCCGAACGCGAGGGGCGGCTCCTGCTGGTCCCCGCCGGCGGCGGTGC
>CAIOTK010000103.1 GCA_903861185.1 uncultured Opitutia bacterium
ATCCACGATTTCCCTAACGCCCGGCGCGGCGTAATTCGGCGGCGCGCTCGAGCTGAATCAAGGCCTCCGCCCTGCGACCGAGCGCAGTCAGCACTTGCCCGAACTGCTCGTGGAGCGCGGCGTCCCCGGGCTTCAGCCGCAAAGCCGCCACGTAGGCAGCCACCGCTTCCGCCGGTCGGCCCGCATTAACCAGGGAGATACCCAGCCGGGTGTGCGCGTCGGCGTTTTCCGGGGAGAGCTTCACCGCCGCCTCGAATTGAGTGATCGCGTCATCCCAACGCCCGATCGCGCCCAGAGCGTTGCCAAGATTAACGCGTGCGGCGAGGAGCCGCGGCGCCAGGCGCACGGCCTGGGCGAAGGCGACCACCGCCTCGCGCGGCCGGCCGGCGCCGGCGAGCGCTGAACCAAGGTCGTTGCGGGCGTCGGCCGAATCCGGCGCCAGCTCGGCCGCGCGGGCGAAATGCGGCACCGACTCCTCCGCCCGGCCCGCCACCACGCACGCCCGGCCGACCAGCGTCCGGACCGCCGGATCGTCCGGTCGCAGGTCGGCTGCGCGACGGACCAAAGGAAGCCCCTCTTCCGCCTGCCGCGAGAGGACGAGCGCCAACCCGAGGCCCGCCAACGCGTCGGGGAAATCCGGCCGCAGGCGGAGCGCCTCGCGATAGCGCGCGACGGCCTCCTCCAGCCGGCCCTGCGCGCGCAGCGCTTGGCCGAGGTTATTGAGCGCGGCGACGCTCCTCGGGGCGAGACGCAGTCCCGCCTCGAATTGGGCGATGGCCTCGGCTGTCCGCCCGGCGTCGGCCAGCTCGACCCCGAGACTGTTATAGGACTCCGCGTGGGCCGGATCGGCCTCGAGGGCGCGACGGAAACTGGCCTCGGCCTCGGCGCGCCGGCCGAGCATCCGCTGGGCGGTTCCCAGATTATTGAGGATCGCCGCGCGGCGCGGAGCGAAGGCCGCCGCGCGCTCCAAGGCGACCAGTGCCTCGGCGTGTCTTCCGAGCTGCAGCAGCGCGCCGCCGAGATCGTTGTAGGCGTCGAAGTCGCCGGGCTTGATCCGCGTGACGTGCGAGAAGGTGGCGACCGCCTCCTCGAGGCGGCCCTGCTTCACGTACGTGTCGCCGAGATTCAGCCACGCCATGATTGCGCCAGGGTTGTCGGCCAAGGTCGCGCGCCAGAGCTTTTCGTTGTCACGGTACTCGCGGGCCTCGCGCGCCGTGAGGAAACCCAGCGCGCCAAGCAGCAACGCCGCGCCGCCGCGCCGGATCACTCCGGCAGCCGGCCCCGCGGCCCGCGAGAGTCCCGCGCCCGCCAGCGCCAGCGGCCCCATGCTCGCCAGGTACTGGAAATGGTCACCGACGAACGAGTACCGGAAGAAGTAGACATTAAAAAACCCGAGGACCGGGAAAAGCAGGGCGACGAAGTAGGCCGCCGCCAGGAAAGAGGCGGCGGCGGCAACCCGGGCGCGGGCCCACCAGAGCGCGGCGAGTGCAGCGAGCACCGCGGCCGCGGGCAGGAAGGCCGCGAGGTGGTCCGTGGTGATTTTCCAGCGCGGATAGATGAAGGTCAGCGGCTCGGGCCACGCCAGCTTGGCGAGGTAGAAGACGACGGCGCGGCCGGCAATGGCCACGCGCTCGGCGAACGTCTGATTCCACTCCGGCCCGAGCGCGCCGGAATTATAACGCTGCTCCCAGATCGTCCACGCCGCCGCGGCCGCCGAGAGCGCGAAGAAAGGCGTGAGCGGGAAAAGATCGCGCCACGCGATCCGGCGCGCCTTCCACCACCCCAGGAATGCCAGCGCGACCGGCAGCATCACCGTCGATGGCTTGCTCAGGATGGCGAGGGCGGCGCAGGCCAACGCGGCGACGTACCACCGCCCGCGTGAGGCCGGCTCCGCGTTTTCCCGCCAGCGCAGGTGGCAGAGGATCGCGGCGAGAAAGAAGACGGCGGACTGGGTGTTCTTGAGTTCGCAGATCCACGCGACGGACTCCGCCTGCACGGGATGCAACGCCCAAAGCGCCGCGCCGAGCCACGCACCCGGAACCCTCAGCCGGAGCAGAACACGCCACAGCAGCAGGGCCGCGCCCGCGTGACAGAGCATCGTGACGACCCGGTAACCCAGCGGCTCGAGGCCCCAAAGCGCGTGTTGGACCCAGAAGCTGGAGAGCGTGAGCGGGAAGTAGTTCGCGCGCGCCGACATCCAGATCTCCTTCAGGCCGAGCGGCCCGATGATCGTGGGGTTGGCGGTGATGTGTAGATCATCGTCCCAAAGGAATTCCCCCCGCAGGGAAACCACGTAGGCCAGCACCACGGCGGCGAGGAGCGCGGCCGCGGGGATGAGTGGCCTGAGTCGGGACTGCGAGGCGGGCGTATCCAACGCCGGAGAGCGCAGCGCGGCGCCGCCGGTCGGGCCAACAAAAAGCGCCGGTCCCCAGGGGAACCGGCGCCGGTGACGGCGGAGCCGCCGTGAATCAGAACATGCCCTTCAGGCCGAAGACCCAGTTGGCACCGTACTCCTGCAGCTGGCGCAGGGCGCGCTCCCGGCCCTCCACCACGCCGGGGGCGGTGTTGTACCAGAGAACCGGCTTGCCGGTGATATTGCGGATCTGGGTGTACAGGGTGATGCGCGGATTGACGCGCCAGTTGAGCGAGACGTCGAACTGGGTCTGCTCGCCCTGGTACTGGCCGTACGTCGTGCTGTCGGGTGTATCGGGGCGCCAGACCATACCGATGGATCCGTTGAAGCGCCGGTAGGCGTAGCCGAGGCGGGACGACACGCGATAGGGCGCGAGGTTGGCGCGGCGGCGGTCGGCGTAGGCGCGCGAGGCGGCCACGTTGAAGTTGAGTCCCCGCAGGTACTCACTCGGCAGGAAGCCGAGAGTCTGGTTGTAGGCCAGGTCCATCGAGCGGAACGTCTGCTCCTCGGTGCTGTTGATGGTGGTCCGGAAGGTGTACGGGGCGAAGTCGGGGTCATCGACGCCGAAGTCCTCCGCCGTGAAGTCGTAGGTCTGGCGGAAGTTCGTGGCCTTCACCTGGGTGAGGTCGAGGGTGAGCTGGCCGGGCGAGCGACCGCGGAAGTAGTACGCGAGGCGCGACTGGAACTTCTTGTGGTACTCGGGCAGCAGCGCGGCGTTGGGCGCGGAGACGCGGAGGTTGACCTCGTCGATGCCCCACACGCCGGTGATGTTGTCGATCGGCGGCCGGGAGATCGACTTGTTGTAGCCGATCTGGAACTCGAGATCCGGCAGGATGTAGTACTTGAACATGACCGACGGGAAGTAGTTCTGGTACACCGAGGACCGCGTGACGCGCGGGTTGTGGGTATACTGATAGATCATGCCGGGCAGCGTGAGGGCGCGGCCGCCGTTGGTGCCGGGGGCATTGACGGGATAACCGGCGGCCAGGACTTGGGCACGCGTGAGCGGATCGAACTCGCGCACGTCGTTCTGCGTCTCCTCGAGGCGCACGCCGCCGAGCAGGGTGAGCTTGGGGGAGATGCGCACCGTGGCCTGGGCGTAGCCCGAGGTCACGGTCTGCTTGAAGTCTCGGGGGTTGGCGAAGAACGAGGAGTAGTAGTTCTCCGGCGTGCCCATGTGGGTGAACCACTCCGGCTTGTTGCGGAAGAGCAGGGCGATGCTCTGCCGGTTCGCGCGCTGGGGCATGCCCTGCACGCCATTCACATTGAACACGGTGAGGCCGTTGGTCGTTCCGAGGTCGAACGGGTGCGGCGAGATGAACTCGCGCCCGACGCTGGCCCAGTTACCGAAGGCGGTGTTGATGTTGGCGCCGTTGGTCGGGCTGACCGCCACCGTGTTGCCGCCGGGCCCGGTGTAGGACCAGATGTCCCAGTCGCTCACGATGTTGTTGTTGCGATCCTCGGCGGAGATCTTGCCGCCGAACTTCAGCGACGTCGGGAAGCGCTCCATGAAGGGCGCCGCCCAGCGGGCATTGAGAGATGCGCTCTGGACCTCGGTGATCCACGTGCGGTTGTCGTTGTTGACGCGCGTGCCGCCGGAGCGGTTGTTGGTGTCGACGAAGTTCGCCTGCTGGAACCAGTCGTTGCCGGTGTTCTGGCGGATCGACCACTCCCACGACTCCTGGTGCGGGCGCGTGGCGGTGAAGCCGGCGGGAACGCTACCGCCCTCGCTACTGCTGAAGCCGCGCTCGAGAGACTCGTAGTTGTTCACCGAACGGGAGTAGCCGAGCGAGCCGTCGACCACCCAGCGGTTAGTCTTGTAC
>CAIOTK010000104.1 GCA_903861185.1 uncultured Opitutia bacterium
GCAGCCGGTAAAACCATTCGCTGCCGTGGAGAGGAGCCTGCCCAAGCGTTGTCGTGGGGCCTGCCCCGAGCGTTGCCGAGGGGCCTGCCCCGAGCGTTGCCGAGGGGCCTGCCCCGAGCGTTGCCGAGGGGCCTGCCGCGAGCCCTGTCGCGGAACTTGACGCCCGCCTTCCTTTCCCAACCTTCGGCGGTCGCGATGCGCACCTCCCGCCGAGCCGAACTGTCCCTCCTGCGCCGACTCGGCGCGGCGGCGGCGGCGGCACTCGTGCTGGTGCTCACGCTGCTAGCCGCCAGTCCAAGTGCCCACGCCTGGCTCCACGCGGCTCCCGAGGCTTGCGCGGGCCACGCCCACGCCCCGGCGCCGGAAGACCACGCGGACGACCGCGGTTGCGCCGTGGTACTGATGACGTCCGGGGTAGAGCTCCCGCTGGAACCCCTTTCCCCCTTGCCGCCCCGGCTGATCGTCGGGAGCGACCTGCGGGTCACGGCCGCCGCGCCGGACCTGCGCCACCCGCGCTACCTCCGCCAGCCGGAGCGTGGTCCGCCCGGGTTGAGCTGAAGCCTGCGTCCCCGCGCCCGGCCGGATCCCTTCCGGCGGGCCCACTGCTCGGACGGTGCCCACCGTCCCGCGGACGGCGTTCTCGCCCCCGCGTCCCTTCTGCTCCTCCCTTCAATGTCCCTTTCCCGTCTTCCGTCGATTGCCTCGTTCTTCGTCCGCACGTCGCTCGCCCTCGTTGGCGGCGCCTGCCTCCTTCACGCCGCCTCCCCAGGCGCTTCGTCCGCCGCTCCCGCGGCCCATACCCACGATCCGGTCGCTCTCGACCAGTTCGTGACCTCCGCCACCCCGTTCCCCCGCAACCAAGTCGACCTCGCCCAGTCGACCACCGTCCTTAGCGGCCGGCCGCTACTCCTGCGCCAACAGGCGACGCTGGGCGAGACCCTCGCTTCGGAAACGGGCATCCACGCGTCGTCCTATGGACCGGGCGCCAGCCGGCCGGTGATCCGCGGGCTCGACGGCGAGCGAATCCTGATTCTGGAGAACGGCACGGCGCTCTTGGACGCTTCCAGCGTCAGCCCCGACCACGCGGTCAGCGTGGAGCCTTTCCTCGTTGAACGCATCGAGGCGGTGCGCGGCCCAGCCTCCCTCCTCTACGGCAGCACCGCGGTCGGGGGCGTCGTCAACGTGATCAGCCACCGCATCGAAACGGAGCTCCGCGACGAACGAGTGCGCGGCGGCGCCGAGGCTCGCTATGACTCAGCCGCGCGCGGCTTTGCCCGCGGCGGGGTCCTCGACCTCAAGCTGCTCGGTGGTCAAAACCACGCGCTCGTGTTACACCTCGACGGCTTCCGCCGCGACGGCAAGGACGTCCGCATCCCGGGCTACGCCGAGTCCGCGACCGTACGCCAGGAGGAGGCGGAGGAGGCGCGACGCGATCGCCAGCCGGCCCCCGACTTCGCCCGTGACCGCCTGCCGAACAGCGCGCTCACGAGCGAGGGCGGCGCGGCGGGGCTCTCGCTGGTCGGCCGCCAAGGCTTTGCTGGCTTCAGCCACACCCGCTTCAATACCGAGTACGGGGTGCCCGGCCACGCGCACGAGGGCGAGGAGGAGGGCGGCGTCCGAATCCGCCTACGCCAGCAGCGCAACGACGTGCAGGCCGAATGGCGCGGCGCCCCGACCGCCACCGTGCAGGGCTTCCGCTTCCGCCTCGGCCACGCCGATTACAAGCACGATGAGCTGGAACCAGACGGCGCCGTCGGCACCCGCTTCACCAACCGCGGCCACGACGCGCGCGCCGAACTGCTCCACGGCGGCGCGCCCGGCTGGAGCGGCGCACTCGGCGTCCAGTCGACCCGCAGTGCCTTGACCGCCGAGGGCGAAGAAGCGTTCCTGCCGCCCTCGACCACCCGCGGCGCAGCCCTGTTTGCCTTCGAGGAAGTCGCGCGCGGCGCCCTGACCTGGCAGTTCGGCGCCCGCCTCGAGGAGACCCGCCTCGCCGCGGCCGGCCACCGCGCCCGGCGCGACCGCGAGCTGAGCGGCTCCGCGGGCCTCGTCTGGAAACTGGATGCGGCCTGGTCGCTGGCGGCCTCGCTCTCCCGCACCGGCCGCGCGGCCAACACGCAGGAGCGCTACGCCGACGGCCCCCACGCGGGCACTCAGGCGTTCGAGCTCGGCGACCCGGGGCTCGACGCGGAAATCTCGACGGGGATGGAAGTCAGCCTGCGCCGCCGCACCGGGGCGGTGACCGGGGCGCTGACCCTGTTCGCCAACCGTTTCCGTGGTTACATCTTCGAGCGCGCGACGGGCGAGGTGGCAGTGGAGCACGACGGCGAATGGGAGCTCGTGGCCGCAAATGATCCGGAGGCCAAGGAGCACGGCGGCCTGCCGGTGTACCAGTTCGTCCAGCGGGACGCGCGCTTCCAAGGCGTCGAGGCGGAAGTCCTCTGGCACCTGCACGACACGCGGGACAGCCAGTTTGACCTGCGTTTCAGCGCCGACCTCGTCCGCGCGAAGGCAGGCGGTGAGAACCTGCCGCGCATCCCGGCGGCCCGCGTCGCGGTCGGCGCCCTGTGGGTCACCGAACGCTGGAGCCTCGGCGCCGAAGTGCAGCGCACGTTCACCCAGGAACGCACCGCGCCAGGCGAATCTCCGTCGGCGGGCTATGGGCGCCTCGGGGCCCACGTCACGCGCGTGCTCGCCACGGGCCGCGTCCGCACGGAGGTTTTCCTGCGCGGCTCGAACCTCACGGACCGGGAGGCGCGGCCCCACCCGTCGTTCCTCAAGGAGCTTGCGCCGCTACCCGGCCGCTCGCTCACCGCCGGCGTCCGGCTCGCGTTCTAACCGGACTTCGCCGGCCCCGCGCCGGTCCGCCAGGACCGGCGCGCACGGGCCGCTCACTCCAACCCGAAGACGGCGCGGGCGTAATTCTCCGCGTTAAAGGGCTGCAAGTCCTCCGGCTGCTCGCCGAGGCCGAGAAAGTAGATCGGAATCCGCAGCTGGCGGTAGATGCCCACGAGCGCGCCACCGCGGCTGGTGCCATCGAGCTTAGTGACGATCAGGCCGGTGAGCCCGAAGCTCTGGTGGAAGACCCGGGCCTGCTCGAGCGAGTTGCTGCCGAGGGAGCCATCCACCACGAGCCAGCGGTGCTGGGGCGCGGCGGGATCGTGCTTCTGCAGGACGCGCCGGATCTTCGCTAGCTCCTCCATTAGGTTACCCTTGGTGTGGAGGCGCCCCGCGGTATCCACGATCAGCACATCCCGCGCGCGCGCGGCCGCGGCCTGCCACGCGTCGAAGGCGACGGCGGCGGAATCCGCTCCGGTGTGGCTCGCCACGAGGTCCAGTTCTAGGCGGGTGGCCCAGGCGCGCAGTTGCTCCACGGCGGCAGCGCGGAAGGTGTCGCAGGCGGCCAGAATCACCGAACGGCCATCCTGCCGCAGGCGCCACGCGAGCTTGGCCGCGGAGGTCGTCTTGCCGGAGCCGTTGACCCCGATCAGGGCAATGACGACTGGCCGCCCGGGGGTGGCGGCGGCAGCGATGCCGTCCCAGCGGCCCTCGCTGCCCTCGAGCACGCGGCGGAGAACGGCCGCACCGATCTCGGCCGCCTGGCGCCCCTGCAGCTCCGGGTCACGGGCGTAGGCCCGCTTGATCTCGGCGAGGATTTCGCCGGTGGTCTCGACGCCGAAATCCGCGGTGTAGAGCGCCTCTTCCAGTTGCTCGAGCGAGGCGGCGTCGATCTTGCGCCCGCCGAAGAGGCCGCGGGTCTTCTGGGCGATCGCGGCAACGGTCTTCGCGAGGCCGTCCTTGAACTTCCGAAAGAGTCCCAGCATCGGTGCCTAGTCCGCCTTGCGCGCGTCTCGCCCGAGCTGATCCTTCAGCCGGTCAAGAATCCCGTTGATGAACCGTTTGGAGTCCGCGTTGGAAAACTGCTTCGAGAGATCGATCGCCTCGTTGATGGAGACGACCGGCGGGATATCGCGGCGCTGGGTCATCTCGAACATCGCCAGTCGGAGGATCGCGAGGTCGATCTTGGCGATGCGCTCGAAGTCCCAATTCTGCGCCAGCCCTTTGATCCGCGCGTCGATGTCGGCCTGATGGGCGATCACGCCCTGGATGAGCTCCTCGCCGTAAGCGTAGTGCGCGCGGGGCTCGGGGCACCCCTCGAAGAACACTTGGAGGTCATCCTGCAGGTTGCGGGGAGCATTGATGCTCCACGCGTAGAGGAACTGGAGGGCCGCCACGCGCCCGTCACGCCGCTGGGCGAAGATCGCCTTGCTCATCGGGCCAGTTGTCGGCGCAAGTCCGCCATGGTCAGGGCGGCAGCGGCAAATTCCGCCCCGCGGTTAATCCGGCCGACGCACCGCGCGCGCCCCTGCGCCAGCGAGTCCACCACCATCACCCCGTTGATCACGGGAATCTGGGTGTTCAGCGCCACCTGCTGCAGGGCGTGTGAGACGCTCTCGCCCACCAGCTCGTGGTGGTTTGTCTCGCCCGCGATCAGCAGGCCGAGGCCGATCACGCAGTCAAAGCGTCCGCTCGCCGCTAAGGCCTGCGCCGCCCAAGGCACTTCATGGGAACCCGGCACCCGCACCACCTGTAGCCGGTCGGGCCGAACCCCCGCGGACCGCAGGCCATCCTCCACCCGCGCGAGCAAGGCATCGACCAGCGCGGCGTTGAAGCAGGCGGCGACGATCCCAAAACGGAACCGCGCGCCTTCGCGGGACCGGGCAGCCGGGGCGTCGAGGCTCATCGGGGAAATCCCTCGGGGGAGAGGCGGCGGACGTTGGCGGCGCGGTGCGGCATAATCACGGACCGGCGAGCGTGCGGCACGGCGCGCCCGGCCGGCAACCTGATTCTTGCCCGGCGCTGCGCCTCAGCCCCCGTCCGCCCGGAATTCCGCAGCGTACACCTCGAGCGGCTGCTCCGCGCCCGCCGCGAACAGGAGCACGGTGACCCGGAACACGTGGGGCGGCCGGACGAACCGCGCCGACTGCAGCGCCTTGCCGTCCGCCGATACCTCCAGCACGTGCGATTCCGGTCCAGTCTTCCGCCCCGCGGGCGTCCAACGCACCACCGCCCGCGGTACCGCCGGCACGAGCGGCCGGCGCTCCGGTGAGAAAAAGCGTAGCTCGAAGCCCCCATTGGCGATCCGCAGCGCCAAAAAACCTTGGTCACCGCGCGGAATCAGCACGCCCTCGATCCTCGCCTCCGGCCGCTCCGCCTCCGCGCCCGCCAGCGATCCGGCCAACAACAGAAGGAGGGCGCACACCCGCGAAATCATCGCCCGAACCTGCCCGGGCGCCGCCCCCCGCGCAAGGCCGGTCCCGGGGTTCGCATTGACCCCGGGCGACGCCCCAGCCTCCCTCCGGCATGGACGAGACCAAGGAACTTTTCGCCCGCAACGTCGCCTGGTCGGAACGCATCCGCCAAGAGACGCCGGACTTCTTCCTCCAGCTAGCTCGGCAGCAGTCCCCAGCCTACCTCTGGATCGGCTGCGCCGACAGCCGCGTGCCGGCCAACGAGATCGTCGGCCTCCTGCCCGGGGAGCTGTTCGTGCACCGGAACATCGCCAACGTCGTCGTCCATACGGACCTGAACTGCCTCTCGGTGATGCAGTTCGCGGTCGATATCCTCAAGGTGCGCCACATCATCGTCTGCGGCCACTATGGCTGCAGCGGCGTAAACGCGGCGCTGACGCGGGACCGGATCGGCCTAGCCGATAACTGGCTCCAGCACGTCCAAGATGTCCGCCAGAAACACGAGACCAAGCTGGCCTGTGTGGCCGGGGAGGGCCCGGCCCGATGCGACCGGCTTTGCGAGCTCAACGTGGTCGAACAGGTGGCCAATGTCTGCCGCACCACGATCGTTCGCGACGCGTGGTCGCGGGGACAGGAGTTACGCGTCCACGGCTGGATCTACGCCATCCGCGACGGGCTGCTCCGGGACCTGCGTTGTTCCGCCGGCAGCGCGGAGGAAGCCGCTGCGGCCTGCCCGCGGGCAATCGAGGCGCTCTAACGGAACCACCGGCCACCGCCGGGGAAACGTCAATCAGCGGGGCAGCGAACCCGCCGGTCCCTCACCGGACCGCAGCGGCGAGGCTACCCTCGTCACCGGCTCCGGACCGAGGTGGAAACCCGTCTCGTCCTCGAAGCCGTCATTCGCGGACCGCACCGACTTGAGGATCAGCCATCCGCCCAGCCCCAGCGCCGCCAAGGCGGCGACCGAGAGGAGGAAGAGGGCGGGGTTCATCAGGAGGAAGGGGGAGAAATCAGGCGGGTGGCACAGGCCCCGGGCATCGGTAACACCGCTTCGGCGCCACCTCGATCCGGGACCGGCTGACCCGCTGTCTTGTCCCCCTCAATATTGCAGCGACGAGAACGTCGCAGGGGCGGGTCGATCAAGCCTAATACCTAAAGCAAACGGTTTTTTTCCGCGCGCGGGGAAAGTCGCTAATCCGAAGCACTATTTATTGAAGTATCTTTGTATTTACGGAGGCGGCTGCGCGCCGCCGCGTTCTGCCTTCAGGGCCCGCCAGCGCGCGAGCCGCTCCGCGATCTTGGCCTCCCAACCCGCCGTCTTCGGCGTGTATAACGTCACGGGCCGCTCGAGATAATCCTGGCCGGAGATGTTCTCCGGGAAATCGTGGGAGTAATCGTAGCCGGCGCCCTGCCCCAGCCGGCGATTGGCCTCGCCTCCCTTCGAGCGCAGGAAAGCGGGCACGGGCTGGACCGGCCGCGCCTTGAGTTCGCGGTGGGCGGCGGCAAGGGCGAGGGTGGCCGAGTTACTCTTGGGCGCGGTGGCGACGTAAAGCGTCGCATGGGCCAAGGTCAGCTCCGCCTCGGGCAACCCCACGAAGTCGACCGCGTGGTGCGCGGCCACGGTCAGCGGCAGCGCCTGCGGATCGGCCAATCCGATGTCCTCGCTCGCCAAGATCACCAGACGACGCGCGATGAACCGCGGGTCCTCGCCGCCGGCCAGCATCTTGGCCAGCCAGTACAGCGCAGCGTCCGGATCGCTACCCCGGCAGCTCTTGATATAGGCCGAAATGGTATCGTGATGCTCATCCTCGTCCGCATCATACCGAATGCGGCGTTCGCGGGCGAAAGTCTCCAGCTCAGCGGGCGTGATCTCCGCGCCCTCGGCCAGACCCAAGGCGATCACCTCCAGCGAGTTGAGGGCACGCCGCAGGTCGCCGTCCGCCAGCACGGCTAAGTCCAGCAGCACGGCCTCGGCGGCCGAGTTCCCCCGCCGGCCGAGACCGCGTTCCACGTCGGCCAACGCCCCGCGCAACACCCCGGCGATGGTCGCCGGCGGGAGGGGTTCCAAACGGAACAGATGGCTGCGGGAGAGCAGCGGCGGGTTCACGTAGAAACCCGGGTTGTGGGTGGTCGCCCCGATCAACCGCACCACGCCCTCTTCCACGTCCGGCAACAGCAGGTCCTGCTGCGCCTTGTTGAATCGATGCAGCTCGTCGATGAAGAGGAGCGTCCCCCCCTCCGGGCGCCGCCGGGCCGCCGCGAGGATCTCACGTAGTTCGGCCACGTTGGACATCACGGCGTTGATGCGGACGAAACGGCTGCCCGTCTCCCGGGCGATGGCCTCCGCGAGGGAGGTCTTCCCGCAGCCGGGCGGCCCGTAGAACAGGAGCGAGCCAAAGCGGTTTTGCGCCACGAGGCGCGGGAGTAGACTGCCGGGCCGCAACAAATGCTCCTGCCCCACGACCTCCGCCAGCCGCCGGGGGCGCATCCGCGCCGCCAACGGCGCCGGCGCCGCGGAGACGGCCGCCGGCCATTCCGCGCCCGCCGCGGGGGCGGCGAACAGGTCGGACTGCTCGGACGACGCCATCCCGCGATCTTCGGCGCCCGCGGGACGCGTGGGAAGGGCATTTTGCGGCTGACCCGCGAATCCGGGACACGCGCGCCTCGCCGCGCCACCGGCGGGCCGCTGGGTTCCAGCCGCGATGTCCGTCCTAATCTCGACCGATCCTCCCGTTACTCTGGCGCCACCCGCCCGGAGCCTCGGACATCGCGCCCCGCTCCTGCACCTCGCTCTGCCCTACTTCGCCGGGCTGGCCGCCGGCCACGCCGCCGGATCAACCCCCGCCGGCCTGTTGTTGGCCGCGGCCCTTGGGCTCGCGACCGCCGCGCTGCTCTTCTCCGCGCGTCCCGCCGCGTGGGCCTTGCTCCTCCACCTCGCCCTCGGCACCGCGGGCGCGGCCAGCCACGCCCTCCACCGGGATTGGCTGGGCGACTGGGACCGGTTGCCGCCGCGCGAGGCGGAACTCGAGTTGCGCGTCGATCGGCTCTACTCGAGCCCCGGGGAACGCCGCGCCACCGGCCTAGGCCGCGTCACCCGCGCCCCACCCCACCTCGTCGACCTGACCGGCCGGCGGATCTCCTTCGCGCTGACCGTGCCGGCAGGGATCGAACCGCCCCTGCGCGGGACCCACCTCGCCGCGCGCGCGATCCTCACTCCCCTCCCCCGCGCGCCGCCGCCGGGCGGCTTCGACGCCTACCTCACCGGCATCGGGGTCCAGTTCCGCCTCCACCGCGGGGCGATCACCGCGGAAACGCGCCCTGCCGGCACCTACGCCCGCTTCTGCGCCGCCGCCGCGGAACGCTTCCGCCACATCCTCGACCTCGGCCTCGCCGAGCGACGCCCGGAACTCGCGGCCCTCCTGCGCGGGATGATGCTGGGCGACACCAAGGAGCTCGCTGCCGACCAGCGCGACCGCTTCCAGCGTTCTGGCACGATGCACCTCTTCGCGATCAGCGGCCTCAATATCGGAGTCATCGCGGTAGCCCTGCGCTCCCTGCTCGCCCTCGCCCGCGTCCCGCCCTGGCCCGCCCTCGCGGTGGGCAGCGCCGCGCTCTGGCTCTTCGTGGACATTACCGGCGCCTCGCCCTCGGCGGTGCGGGCTTGGGCAATGGCGACCTTCGTGCAGGTCGCGCAAGTCGGGCGCCAGCCGGGCAATTTGGTCGCGGCCCTCGCCGCTTCCGCCCTCGCCGTCCTCGTGCTCGAACCTCTCGATGCCTTCTCGACCAGCTTCCTGCTCAGCTACGCGATCGTCCTCGCGCTGCTGGTCCTGGGACTGCCCCTCGGGGAGGCCTGGCAGGACCGCTGCCGGCTCTGGCCCCTGTTGCCGGAAGCGGAGCGCCGCTTCTGGCACCGCGCGGTGGAGGCCGGCCTGCGCGGGCTCGCCGTGGCCGGAGCGGTCGGGCTCGCGACGACGCTGGTCAGCCTGCTCACCGGGGTGCACTTCTTCGGGCTCCTCACGCCCGGCTCCTTTGTCACGAACCTGCTCCTGCTGCCAGCGGCCACGCTCGTGACGCTTGCCGGCTTCACCTCCCTACTCGCGGGGCTGGTCGGACCCGACCTCGCCGCCGTGGTCGCCAACCACGCAGCCGCACTGGTGTTGGCTGGAATCGACGCCGTAATTACGGCCACGGTCGACCTGCCCGGCTTCTGCTTTCCCGCCCAGTTCGCCGCCCCGTGGATCGGCCCCGCCGCGCTGACGCTCCTCCTCGCCAGCCTCCTCTTTGGCTACGCGACCGGGTGGCACCGGCGGCTGGGCGGTTGGTGGCCGCCGTTCGGGATCGTCGCGGTCGTGCTGTTGTTCGGACTGGAAACGGGGGTCGCCGAGCCGCGATGAGGGTTGAAGTCCCGCCCGCCGTGGGCACGTTTTGCCGTATGAAAAGCGCCTACGAACTCGCGATGGAGCGCCTCGCCAAACACGAGCCCGCACCCGGCCGGGCCCTCACGCCGGAGCAGAAATCCCGGTTGGCGGATATCGACCGGGTTTACCAAGGCCGGCTGGCTGAACGGGAAATTTTTCTCAAACAGCAGCTGAACGACGCCCTCGCCGCCTCAAACTTCGAGGAGACCCGCAAGATTCAGGAGCAGATGGCGAGCGAGAAGGCTCGCCTCGATGAGGATCGCGAGGCCGAGAAGAACAAGGTGCGCCGCGAAGCCGAGGAAGCCTGAACCGGTCGCGCCCCGCCCTGCGGACTACGGCCCGCGGCCGCCCGCCGGAGTCACCGGAGCCCCCGGCAGCGCCCCGCCGCTGTCGGGCGGATTCTTGCGAAAGACAAAGCGGTTGAGCTTCACCCCAGTGGCCTGATCCATCGCCGGAAAACGGGCCATATTAGCCGCGCTCGCCGCGTCCAAACCTTCCTGAAACCGCGCCACCCTCGGGGGCGTAACCTGCTGCGTGGTGGCGATGTCCGCGGGACGATGATCGAGGGCGCTGCGCCGCGGCTCCGGCGCCTCCGGGCGGGTCGAGACCTTGTCCTGGACGTCCTTCGGCCGCGCCTCCTGCACGTCGATGGGCGAGCGCCGCCCGTCGAGCGGGGATTCCTTCCGCGGCACGACCTCCGTCCCGAAGCGGCGCGTCTGCACGGACGCGTTACCCTCGTCCGTGGGCGCGCGGCGCGCGGGGGTCACAGTGCCGCCAGGGGCAAAGGTCTCGTTGCGCCGCGCCGCGTCGACCGGACTCGTGGCATCGGCCGCGGCCAACCCGGTCCCGAAGACCAAGGCGAGCAGGGGGGCGAGGCGCGGCTTCACGGCCGGGAATGAAGGCTCGCGCCGCGCGGTGGGCAACGGCAAAGCCGGCGCCTACTCGGGCTCAGCCGTGCCCTCGACCACCCAGTCCCGCGCCTCCGGCACCTGCGCGCAGAAAGCCCTTAGGGCGGCGCTGAGGTGCTCGGCGTACCGGAAATGGGCGCCCATCCCGGTGCGCAGTTCGGCCTCGTAGATGAACTTGTCGGCGTGAGTGCTGTGCTCGAACGGCGTCTGGGCACCCAGCAGCAGCGAGTACACGTAGGCCGGGCTGCCCCGCGCGAGCAGCTCGCGGGTGAGCTCCAGCTGGTCCGCCAGCAGGGCCGCGTGCGGCGCGCGGTCGATCTCAGGCGGCAGGTAGAAGCCGGCCTGAATGAGCGGCGTGAACCGGTGGCCGGTGCGGTGGCGGTTCAGGTCCCGCAGCTCAGCCAGCGCCATATTGTTCCACGCAAAGGTCACTCGCATCCGCCGGGTCGCCAGGCCCTGCTGGCCGTAACGATTTGTCCGGTGCCGCAGCGCCTCGGCCACCGGCTGGGTCTCGGCCAGCCACGGCGGCGCGGCGCGGTCGACGTGGACCCAAACGTCATCCGCCAGCGGCGCGTGCGACAACCGCTCGCGGCCGAGGGCGAGGGAACGCGCGAGCTCCTGCGCCGCCTGCTCGACGTGCGAGGCCTCGGCCTGGCTGTGGCGCATCAGGCGCGGGGACTGCTTGAGGAGTTCGCCGCGAATCAGGTCGGCCGCCGCCCGCGCCTCGGGGTGCGGGAGGGAAGCCAGCTGCTTGACGGTCGCCGCCCACATCCGCGCCGTCTGCACGAGCCCGACGTTGGTCCGGGTGGCGAAGGGGATGAAGTACCGGGCGCGATCGAGCGCGTAGTTCTTGCGCAGCCGGCCCGCGACCGCCGGCGTGGCTCCGGCCGGCAGGCGCACCCGCTGCGGTTCCGCCACCGCGAGGGCGTCGAGGCGGGCGTATTCCGCCTGATAGGCCGCGAAGGCCCGCGCCATCACGTCCCGCCAGCGCGGCGCGAGGTCCGCCGGCACCCCGAGTTCCTCGGCCGCCGGCAGATTCTCCGGCGCGAGGGTAATGTAGCGGGAGCTCGACTCCTGTCCGTCCGCCATCGTGGCGATCTCGAACAGCTTATAGGCGAGCCACATCGAGACGTCGTCGAGGGCCACCGCGAGGCCCCCGGTGAGCCCGCCGATCGAGGCGTGCCCATAGTCGACGAACTTGAGGATGCGGTCGATCGAAGCGTCCGGGTTGGCCGGGTCGACCTTGGCGAGGATGGCCCCCAGCCCCTCGTTGCTACGCGAGTAGCGCGCGAGAACGGAGGCGAGCAACTCGGGCGTGACCCGCGGCAGGTCCGCCGCGCCGGGAGGGGGAACCAAGGCGAGGCCGGTGATCTTCATACCGCGGATAAACCGGCGACCGGTGCGGGGGGCAAGCGCACCGCGCTCACCGCATCGCGAGCCAGTGCCCGAGGGGGCCGGGGTAGAAACCGATCACGACCGAAGCGAGCGCGAGCGCGCCGAGGGTCACGCCGGCGAGCAGGCCCACCGGGGTGCGGGCCGGGCGGGTTGGACCCGCCGCCGCATCCGCCGGCGGGGTCCAAGTCTCGAAGTAAGCCGCCCGGATCCAACCGAAATAATAGTAGATGGAGACCACCACCCCGACGATCGCCACGGCCAGCATCGCCCTCGCCCCAGCCTGGAACGCGGCCAAGAAGATGAAGAGTTTCCCCATAAAGCCCGCCAGCGGGGGAATACCCGCCAACGAACCGAGGCCCACGGTGAGCACGCCAGCGAGGAACGGGCTCTCCTTCGCCAACCCCGCATAGTGATCGAGCTCTTGGTCGGCGTCGTCCGGACCCGCGAGGTGCGCCATCACCCCAAAGACCGCGAAAGCCGCGAGGAGGTAAGCAAAGAGGTAAAAGTAAATCGCCCCGAGGGCCATCGGGGTCGCCCCGGCTGCCACCACGCCGAGGAGCAGGAAGCCCGCGTGGGAGACACCCGAGAGACCGAGCAACCGCTTCACATTGTGCTGGGTCAGCGCCGCTAGGTTGCCGAAGAGGAGCGAGGCGGCCGCCATCGCGGTGAGCACGGGCATCGTGAGCCACGCGTAGGCCGAAAACACCGCGCCCGGGCCGCACAGGCCGAGCAGGACCGCGAATCCCGCCGCCTTCGAGGCCACGGCGAGGAAGGCGGTGACAGGCGTCGGTGCCCCTTGGTACACGTCGGGGACCCAGATCTGGAACGGGAACGCGCCGATCTTGAAGGCCACACCGGAAAGCACCAGCACGATGCCCAGGCTAGCGAGGAAGTGGTTCGGGTTAGCGGTCAGGAAGGCCGCGAGGTCAGCGTAATGGAAGGGCCGCGCCGCGTGGCCGGCGAGCGACGGGTTGCCCGCCACGCCGTACAACAGCGTGATCCCAAAGAGCAGCAGGCCCGAGCTCAGCGCCCCCATCAACACGTACTTCAGGCCCGCCTCGAGCGAGGCGGGGCTCGTGCGGTGGTAGCTCACCAGCACGTAGAGAGCGATCGTGAGCGTCTCGAGCGTCACGAACAGCATCAGCAGGTGATTGGTCTGCGCCAGCAGCATCATCGCGGCGGTGCAGATTAGCAGGAGATGGTAGAACTCGACCCGCGGCATCTTCTGGCGGGCTAGGGTGAGGCGGGCGATAACGCAGGTGAGGAAGGCCGCGATCAGGAAGAAGGCGCGCAGGAGCTGACCCGAGGTGCTATGGTACAGGAGCCCACCGAAGGTCTCCGACCCGAGCATCCCGGAGTCCCAGTTGAAGCAGAGGCCCAACAGGGTACCGAGGATGCCCGCGCCCGCTAGGTCCGGCAGGATGGCGTGCTGCCGACGGGGCAGGAGGATCTCGAGAGCCAGCAACAGGAGCGCGACCCCGGCGAGCATCAGCTCGGGGAGGATGGCGCCCCAAAGGTTGTTGGCGGCGGCGAGCTTGGCGGCTTCGAGGGTCATCGCGCGGAAGGGGCGGCGGCTGCGGCGGCCGGGGCGGTGAGAGCCGCGTGGATCGGGTCGGAGATCGCCCGCGGCCAGAAGCCGAGGGCCAGCAAGGCGGTCAGGAGGACGAGGGCCGGCACACGTTCGGACCAGCGCAGGTCGGCCGGGGGATGGCGGGCGGCCACTTCTTCCATCCGGGGCGTCGCGGGGCCAAAGCACACCTGGGCCAGCGCCCGCAGGCCGTAGATGGCCGAGATCACCACGCCGGCCACGGCCACGGCCGTGACCGCCGGCGAAAACTGCCAGAGGGCCACGAACACGGCGAGCTCACCCCAAAAGTTGGCGAAGCCCGGCAGGCCGATGCCCGCAAAGGTCGCGGCCACCAAGAACGCCGCCAACACCGGCGCGGGCCGCGCGAGGCCGCCCATCTCGTCGAGGGCGAAGGTCTGGGTGCGGTGGTGCACGCTCGTCGCGAGGAGGAACAGGAGCGCAACCGAGAGACCGTGCGCGACCATCAGGAACACCGCCCCGCCCACCCCGACGGCCGTACCCGTCGCGATGCCGAGGAACGCGTAGCCCATATGCATCACGGAGCTGTAACCGATCATCTGCTTCAGGTCGCGCTGGGCCAGGGTGACGAACCCGATGATCAACACGTTGCCCAGCACCGCGAGCCACGCGAGGGGCGAGGCCCACGCGGCGTGCCCCGCCGGGAGCAGCGGCAAGGCGACCTGGATCAGGGTGTAGAGGCCGAACTTCTTGAGCACGCCGGCGTGCAGCATCGCGTTCGAGCTCGGGGCCGCCCCGTACCCGAGCGGAGCCCAA
>CAIOTK010000105.1 GCA_903861185.1 uncultured Opitutia bacterium
GCATCCTCCGGGGTTTAGCCGCTGGCGCGGGGGCGATGGTGGCGGTGGGAGATCAGGGCGTATCGCTCACCTACGAGCAGCGCGACACGCGACCGGCGCCCGAGATCCGCTCGGCCCCGGTTGGGCAGGCGGTGGTTCCGGGCGCGTCCGTGCGCCTGAGCGTCGCGGCGCGTGGCGCGGAAGCGGCCGTTTACCAGTGGTTCCGCGACGGCGTGGCTCTGGCCGGTGCGAATACTCCGGTGCTGGAGCTGACGGCGTTCCGCACGGCCGATGCCGGCAGTTATACGGTCGCGATTGTCTCCCGGAGCGGCACGACGCGGAGCGCCCCGGCGGCGCTGACCGTGGCTGCCGTGACCGACCCGGGCCGGCTCGTGAATCTTTCCATCCTCACCGCGCTGACGGGCGCCGACGACGCGTTCACCTTCGGGGTGGTGGTGGGCGGCGGGGGCACGTCCGGCGCGAAGCCGCTGCTGCTGCGCGCGGCCGGGCCCTCGCTCGTGCCGCTCGGCCTGGATCCGGCGTCTGTCCTGCAGGATCCGCGTCTCGAGCTCTTTACCGGTCAGACGGCGGTTGGCGGCAACGACAACTGGGGCGGCGGCCCGGCATTGTCGGCCGCGTTCGCGCAGGTCGGCGCCTTTGCGTACGCTTCCCCCGGCTCGCGCGACGCTGCGCTCTTCCTGCCGGCCCTCGCCGCGGGCGCACACTCGGCGCGGATCGCGGGCACCGGTGCCGGCACGGTGATCGCGGAGCTCTACGACGCGACGCCCAACGGGCAGTTCAGCGCGACGACGCCGCGGCTGGTGAATGTCTCTGTGCTGAAGCACCTCGGCAGCGGCCTAGTCGCGGGCTTCGTCGTCGGTGGTTCCTCGCCGCGGGCGGTGCTGGTCCGCGCGGTGGGCCCGACGCTGGGCGCGGCGCCCTTCGGCGTGCCCGGCGTGGTGGCTGATCCGGAGCTACGCTTGTTTGCGGGCGAGCGGCGGATCGAGGCGAACGACAACTGGGGCGGCGGGGCCGCGCTGGCCGCGGCGTTCGCGCGCGTCGGCGCCTTCGCGCTGCCCGCTGGCTCCCGCGACGCCGCTCTGCTGGCGACGCTGCCGCCCGGGGCCTACACGGTCCAAGTCAGCGGCGTAGGGGGCACGACCGGCGTGGCCCTCGTCGAGGTTTATGAGGTTCCCTGAACTGACGCTCCCCGTGTTGCTCGCGCTACAGTCCCCGCTGGCCGCCGCGGCCCCTGAGGCCGTGGTGGTCGTCGCGGGCGACCTGCACTCTGCCTATGAGCGGTCCGCGCAATTCGTGGCGTTGGTCGACGCCGTGCGCGACCGGAATCCCGGGACGCCGGTCGCGGTGGCGATCAATGGCGACGCGCTCGAACTCGGTAACGCGGTCGCGCGGCGCAGTGGGGGCGAGGTGGACTTCGCCTTTCTTGCCGCCCTCGCCCGCCGCGGGCCGCTGATCGTGAACCTCGGTAACCACGAGCCGGACTTCCACGACGTGCCCGAGACGGTCCGCCGGCTCCGCGCAACCGGGGCGCAGCTCGTCGCGGGTAATCTCCGCGATCCCGCCACCGGTGCGCCCTACGTCGCGGCGAGTGTCGACGTCCCCCTCGGCCGCCATCGCGTGCGGTTCATCGGTGTCACCACCGACCGGCTGGCGACGTTCCGGGTGGCGGTGCGGCCGCAGCTCGATCTGGCCGACCCAGTCGTATGGGCCCGTTCCGCCCTGCCCGGCCTACTACCCGCGGGCGAGCCGCTAGTGCTCCTCAGCCACGCCGGGGTACCCGTGGACCGGCAGCTGCTGCCACTTGTCCCTGACGGCACGCTCGTCGCTGGGGCCCACGATCACTTGCGGTTCACGCACGAGGCCGGCCGCACCGCCTACTTCCACACTGGGAGCTGGCTGGAGGCCGGGGCGGTCGCTCGCCTCGAACGCGACGCCGCTGGCCTGCGCTGGCGAGTTGCCCTCGAGGACGTCCCCGCCGCGCCCGCCGATCCCGAGCTCGCGGGCCGGATTCGCGAGGTCCTCGCGCGCCACCTGACGCCCGAGGATGCCGCGGTGGTCGGCCGCGGGGCGCGGGCCCTCTCGCCGTCGGAAGCGGCCCGCTTCGTCGTGGAAGCCGCGCGCCGCGCGGCCAGTGCCGACGCGGCGATGATTGGCGCGACGACCTTCGGGGCCGGCCTTCCTGCGGGGGAAGTGCCCCGCCACGCCTTCGATGCCTGCGTGCGTTTCGACGGGCCGCTGTTCGCCGCCACGGTCGACGGCGCCTGGCTGCTCCGCCTGCAGGCACGCTGCAACCAAGGTCCCGACACCCCTTTCGCGGAACGCGGTGGCGAGAACCTCGTGTTTGCCGCCGCTGCGCCGATCGAGGCGGGGCGGCGCTACCGGCTGGTGACGAGCGACTGGGCCGCCCGCCAGGCCACGCGTTACTTCGGCCCGGACGCCCCGGCCTTTGCGGAGGTGCCCGGGGTCACCCTGAAGGCCGCGGCCCTAGCCGCCCTGCGGCCCTGAGCCGGTCCGCGGGTCCGCTGCCGGGCGTTTGTGTTCGCCAGCGCGGGCGGCCGCCCCTTTTGCTCGCGGGATGGGTTTCTTCGACCGCTTCGCCGCCCGTAAGCCGGCTCCCGGTCCCGCGTCGCCCCCGGCCGCCGCTGGGGCCCCGGCGCCCGCGCCCGCCGCTCCCGCGGGCAACGTCCAGGCCCGGCTCCTCGCCGCGCGCGAACGCCTCGAGGCACGCGACCTCCCCGGCGCGCTCGCGGTCTACGAGGAGGTCCTCGCCGGGCCGGCCGGTGACCGCGCCGATGTGCTGGTCACCATCTCCGGCGACCTCGGCGCGTCTGGCCACTTGGCGCCGATCGTCGAGCTGATCTCCCCGCGGTACGACGCCGACCGCCACGGCCCGGCCACCGGCCTCAACCTGATCCAGGCCTATCTCGCCCTCGGCAACGCGGACGCCGCCCAGCACGTGCTGGACATTCTGTTCGCCCTCAACCGGCCGGAACTGGAAGACCGGCTCCACGGCTTCTCCAACGCCATTGCCGAGTTGCTGGCCGCGCCCGAGTCGGCGGCGGCCGCGGGGCCCGCCGGCGCCGAGGGCGCACCAAAGATCGGCCTCATCACCGTGAGCAAGCCGGTGTGGTTCTACGGCCTCGAGCCACTCGCCGCGCAACTGCTGCCGCCCAAGGGGGGCCGGCTCCGCCGCATCGCCTTCACCCAGCTCGCCCAGCCCGGCGTCACCCCGACCGCCGAGGCGTTGCGCGGCCCAGAGGACGAGACCGCCCGGCTCAGTCGCGCCCTGCCGCTCTGGTTCGCAGAGACGTTTTCGTTCGCCGCCCTCTACCAGGCGGTCGCCGCGGTGGCCTTCCAGGCGGGCGCCGAGGGCCCCGCGGGGAACCATCCGGTGGTCTTCTCGTCCGAGTGGACGCCCGAGAACCTGCGCCAACTCGTGGAGACCCACGGTGAGGAGCTGGATTACATCGTCACCGGCTCGCTCCGCGTCGCGGCGGGCGA
>CAIOTK010000106.1 GCA_903861185.1 uncultured Opitutia bacterium
GGGAACCGGCGCTCGCGCAGCGCCGCGGCGGCAGCACCCGCCTCGCGCCCGGCCTCGGCCACGACCGCAGCAGAGGCCGCGCCCTGCCGGCGGACATCGAGCTCCCCGGGTAAATCCTTCGCCGCGTGGCGGCTGCGGGGAAACGCGGCATTAAGCTCCGCCTGAGCATCGCGGGCCGCGGCCCAGAGGGGATCAGCAGCCGCGAAGTCGCCTCGGCTCTCCGCGGCTTCCGCCTGCGCCCGGAGGCCGGCTATCCGCTCGGCTAGCGGATTGGCCTCGATCGTGGCGAGCGCGGTGGCGATCCGTTCGAGAGCGGTCCAGTCGGCGTACCGGGATGCGGGCTCGCGCTCGTGGATCGCCTGCTGCGCCTCGCGCCACGCGCCGTAAGCACGGGTGGCGCCCGCCCAGTCGCGCGCGGCCTCGGCGGCCTCGGCGTCGCGCCGCGCCGCGAGGACCTGCTGCCGGAGCCCGAGCAACACGGGATCCTCGGGGGGCGGGGGCGGGACGCCGCGGGGACCGGCAGCCGGGCGTTCCGCGAGCGGAGCGGGCGCGATCAGGGCGGGCTCGGGGAAGGCGGGGGCAATGGTGGCGACCGCCGGGGGCCGCCTGGGCTGGTCGCGCCGCAGCCAGAACAGCAGCACGCCGGTGAAGACCAGCAGGAGCAGCGCAGCGAGCGGGCCGACGAGGGGCGCGAAGCGTTCCCACCATTCGCCGCGCTCGCGGAGGGCGGAGTTGCGGACGGAATCCTTGGCGTCCGACAGCGAGGTGCGTTTCTCGAAGCCGGGCGGGGTCACGGGGTGGCGGCGGAGGACTGCAGCGCGCTCCGCAGGCGGGCGATCAGCTCGTTGTCGGCCGGGCGTTGGAGGCGCAGCAGCACCTCCTCGAGGAGGGCGCGGGGCGGGCGCGCCTGGGTCAGCACCTTCTCGAGGGCGGCGGTCAGGGCGGCGCGATCGCCCGCCTCGAGCTCGAAGCGCACCAGCTCGGCGCGCGAGTCCTCGTTAAGGGAGTCGATCTCGCAGATCCGGCGCAGCAGCGGCAGGGCGGCCGCCGCGCCACCGGCGCGCCGAACCTCGCGGGCGACGAGCAACCCTTCCCAGCCCAGGGGCGGGAAACGGTCGGCGAGCTGTTTCAGCTCGGTGGCTCCCTCGAGCCGCTGGCCGGCGCCGAAGAGCGCAGCCGCGCGCAGGCCGGCCCACAAGGGAGGCCGCGGGACCACGGGCGCGGGCGTCTCCGCCGCGTCGCCGTCGGTCGCCGCGCCGGCCTTCGTACCCTCGCCGGCGGGAACCTTCGCCGCCACCGGCGCGGGCCGGGCTGGGCGTTCGGGCGGGAGGAGGATCTCGAGGGCGCGCGGGTAGTTGCCCGCCAACACCGCCGAAAGCCCCTGAAACATCCGGACGGCCTCGACGCGGTAGCCTTTCTCCTGGGCGAGGGCCATCACGCGCTCGAGGAGGGGCTCGTCGCCGATCTGGGCAGCGAAGCGGGCGAGCATCAGCACCGCCACTTGGTCCCCGCCAAACATCGCCAGGTAGGAGGTAACCTCGCGCTCGCGGGCGGCTTGCTCGTTGGTGTCGATGTAGCCCTGCAGGAGGTCGAGGCGCGGGCCGGCCGAGCGCGGGTCGTTGAACTGGCGCAGGAGGGCGAAGCGGCGCGCGGGCTCATACTTTCCGGCGCGGCGGTTGAGGCGGACGAGCTCGGCATACAGCTCGTCACGCTTGCCGAAGCGGCCGATCTCGCGTTCGAGGCGCTGGAGGGCGGCATCCTCCTTCCCCCGTTCCCACTCGCAGCGGGCGAGCACGATCTGCCCCTCGAGGGAGTTCTGGAGACCCCAAGCGTTGATCACCTGCTCGGCCTCGCCAAAGCGGCCGTAGTCGAAGTGCACCATCGCCTCCTGCAGGGCGATGAACTGGTGGGTGAGGTTGCCGTCGGGCACGACGGGCAGCATCCGGCGGGAGAACTCGAGGATGCGCGTGAGCTGGCGGGCCTCGCGCATCCAGCCGAAGGTGAGCACCAGGTAGTCGAGATCGGGGTCGTAGGGTAGGCCGTCCGCCAGCACGTCGATGGCGCGCTGGGGGAGGCCAAAGATCTGGGCGAGCTGCGTTGCCACGGTGCGGCGCACCGTGAGGTCGGTGCGGGCGTGGCGGAGACCCGCGAGGAGGAGCTCACGACCCCCAAGGTAATTCTTGCGCTCGATCTCCGCGACCCCGCGCGCGGCATAGAAGCGGCCGAGGGAGAGGCGGAAGGTATCCATCCGCACCGGCATAAAGGCGACCTGCCAGTAGGGCGCCGATTCCCAGCCCCGCTGGTAACGCAGCAGCGACCAGATGGCGGCCGCCCCAAGCAGCCAAGCGGCGACCGCGGACACGCCCAGAAAGATCGCCAGCCGCCGCCAGTAGAAGTGGAAAAACGCCCCGTCGGACGTGCCGAGGCGCACCCACAGCTTGAAGCGGTGGGCGCGGTCGTTGGGATCGAAGATCTTCGCCTCCGCGCGCTCGATGGCCATTGGGATAAAAACCCGCCGCGCACCCGACACCCAGCCCGGCCCGCCGCAGGTCGCCGGGAAGTACGGTTAGCCCGGCGGCGAGTGCAAACTGAAACCGGCCGTCCCCCGGGCGCCGGGTTCAGCGGAGCGCCTGGTACATCGTAGCCTTCCAGCGCTGGTTGAGGTCGCTGCCGCCGGCCGGCATCAGCTGGGTAAGGAAGAGCGCAACAAGACGTTCGCGGGGGTCGACGATGTACTGGGGAAAGTAGGCGCTACCCCAACCGTAGGCGCCCTCGCTGCCGAGCTCGCCTTGGCGACCGGGCTGGGTGTTGACCCAGAAGCCGAGCCCAAAGCCCGCGGTGTCGCCCCGGTACTTATCGCCGAGATGGTCCGTGCGCATCAGCTCGACCGACTTGCGGCTGAGCACGCGCACGCCCTCCAGCTCCCCCCCGTTGAGGAGCATCTGCAGGAACCGCGCGTAGTCCCGCGCCGTGGAGAGCAGACCGGCGCCGCCAGACAGGCATTTACGCGGGCCCTGCACGTAATGCCCCTGGTCGCCGGGACGCAGCACGCCACCGTCGAGCGCGTAGACCTTGGCGAGGCGCTCCTCCTTTCCGGGCGGCAGGAAGAAATGGGAATCGACCATCCCCAGCGGCGCGAAGATCCGCTCGGCAAAGAACCGGTCGAGCGGTAGACCCGAGACGACCTCGACTAGCCGGCCCAACACGTCCGTCGAGTAACCGTACTGGTAGGATTCGCCCGGGTGCGCGTGGAGCGGCAGCCGGCCCAGCCGGTCGATCACTGCCGCCAAGGTCTCGTCCTTGTTGGCAAAGTACCACCCGCTCAGCCCAGCGGCCTTGTAGTCGTCGGCGGCGAGGCCGCTGCCATAGGTGAGCCCCGCCGTGTGGGTGAGCAGGTCGCGGATCCGGATCGGGCGCCGGACTTTCTCCGTGACGTAGCGGGTACCGGGCGCCGCTCCGGCGGGCGGGGGCACGGCAACCACTCCGCCGCGGAAGGCGGGCAGGAAGCGCTCCAGCGGGTCCTGCAGACGGAAGCAGCCCTCCTCGTACAGCATCATCACGGCAACGGTCGTCACCGCCTTGCTCATTGAGGCGATGCGGAAAATGGCGTCCGGGGCCATCGGCCGGCCAGCCTCGAGGTCCTGTTGGCCGTAGGTCCGGAAGTGGGCAGGGCGGCCCGCGTGGCCGAGGTAAACAATCGCGCCAGCAAGTTGCCGGCGGTCGACGTGGTCCTGGATCAAGGCGTCGAGACGGTCGAGGCGACCGGGGGCGAAGCCCGCGCCCTCCTGAGCGGGCAGAGCCGCGGCGGTAGCAAGCGCGAGGAGGAGCGGGGGGAGCAGGGGCAGGCGCATCGCCGCAGGCAAGGCGCCTGCGGCGCGGGCGTCACGCGCGAAAAGCGCCACCCCGTTCAGGAGCCAGCGGGGAGGAGCGTCTCGATTCGATCCATAATCGCGTTCATCCGTGCGACCAGGGCGCGATAGGGCGCGGGCGTAGCGAGGTCGACCCCCGCGCGCCGCACGAGCTCGTAGGGATGGTCGGAGCCGCCGGCCTTGAGCAGGCCGAGGTAGGTGTCGACCGCGCCGGGCTCGCCGGCGAGAATCCGACTGGCGAACAGCTGCGCCGCCGCGATCGAGGTCGCGTACTGGTAGACGTAGAACCCACGGTAGAAGTGCGGGATGTAGGCCCACTCGACGGTAACAAGTTCGTCGATCGTGAGCACACCCTCGGCGTGGCCGTGGTGCCGGCGCAACAGGTCGCCGTAGAGCTGGCTGAGCCGCTGGCCGGACAAGGCGCCGCCCCGCTGGACGACCTCGTGCATCGCGAGCTCAAACTCGGCGAACATCGCCTGGCGGAAGAAGGTCCCGCGCAGACCCTCCAGCGCGGACCCGAGGAAAGCGAGGCGCTCCCGGTCGCTGGTGGCGACGCGCAGCATATGCTCGAGCAGCAGGGCCTCGTTCACGGTCGAGGCGATCTCGGCCGTGAAGATCGGGTAGCCCGCCGTGGTGGCGGGCTGGGCGCGGTTGGCGAGGACCGAGTGGATGCCGTGGCCCCACTCGTGCGCGAGCGTGGTCAGCGACTCGTAGTCGCCGTTGTAATTCATCAGCACGTAGGGGTGCGCGTCGTGCACGCGGCCGCTCATATAGGCGCCCGAGGCCTTGCCCGGACGCGGGTAGGCGTGGAGGTAGCGCCCGGCCAGCGCGTGGGCGAGATCGCGGCTGTAATCGGCGCCGAGCGGCGCGGCGGAGGCGAGCGTCAGGCGGCGCCCCTCGTCGAGCGGAAAGGCCCGCTCCCCCGGCAGCATCGGCGGGTAAATATCCCAGTAACGCAGGTCTTTGATCCCGAGCAGGCGGCCGCGCAGGCGGAAGTAGCGGTGGAGGGTGGGCAGGCCAGCATTGGTCTCCGCGATGAGGGTGCGGTAAACCGCCTCCGGGATGTGGTCCGCGTGGAGCGCCGCGGCGAGCGCGCTCGGGTGGCGCCGCACGCTGGCGTTGAACCAGTCGGCCTTCACCTGAGCAAACAGGGCGGCGCCGAAGGTCCGCTCGTACTCCCGCATCCGACCCCAGAAGGCCTTGAAGACCGCCTCCCGGTCCGCCCGCGCCGGCGCCGCGCGCCAACGCGTGTAGCCCGCCTGGTCCAGCCGTGCCTCGGTGCCGTCTGCCAGCCGGATCGACGGCCACGGCAGGTCCGCATTCGCCAGCACGCTGTAAATGGAGCCCGCAGACCCAGTGACCAGCGACGTAGCGGAGAGGACGCCCTCGGCCTCCGCGCCCAGCGTATGCGGCGCCCCCCGCAGGATCTCGCGCAGGGGGAAACGATGGGGCGCGAGCCGGGGCTCCGCGGCGAGATACGCCTCGATCCGCGCTGCACCGAGCGCGAGTAACTCCGGCCGCAGGTAGCTCACCGTCCGGCTGAACTGGCTGGCCAGCAGGCCCATTTCCTGCCGGCGCTCCAACGGCGGGGCCAACCGGGTGTCCTCATCCGCCTGCAGGGAGGCGTACGAGTAGAGGCGGACGAGCTCCCCGCTCCGCTGCTCGATCGCCCCGAGGGCCTCAAGGAGCACGCTCGGCCCCTCCCCTAGGCGACCCGCAAACGCGGCCAGTTGCGGCAACTCCGTCGCCAGACGGTCCTTCGCCGCCCGCCACGCGGCCTCGTCCCGGTAAAGCGGCGTGAGATCCCAAACCGCGAGCGGATCATCGGGCGCTGGCGCGGCGGGAGCGGCGGCGATGGCGGGGGTGGCGTTGAGGGCGGCGGCCAGCACGGCGGCCGCCGCACGGGGCGGCAGGAAGGACATCCCGCCGAAGGAGCAACAGAGCGGGCCAGCGTCAACGCACGCCGGGGATTTTCTTGAGCCCGGCGCCCGATGCCGCCTTGCTTCGCCGCCTATGCGCGCCCTCCGAATGCTCCTGCCGCTGCTCTTGGCGCTGGCCGGAGTCCAAGGCGCACCGGTGCCGGATCTGGCCCGGTTCGTCGACGGCGCCCTCCGGCGGGCCACCGCCGCGGGACCCGAACTGGAGGCGGCAGTCGCCGCCGCGCGGCCCATCCTCCCCCGGATCGCGGCCGCCTCCTCGCCCGCCATCCCGGAAGCTTCGGGCAACCCCTGGCTCAGCCCCCATTCCTTCGGGCCCGGGATCGCCGATTACGCCCGCAATTCGGGCGGCGACGCCCTCCACTTCGAGACTTTCATCGAGTCCGCCCGCCGGATCGTCGCGCGCGGCCAAACCGCCAAGCGGACGCCCGACGCGACCAGCCGGTGGCTCGACGCCCAAGCCGCCCGCATCGAGGCCGCCATCGCGGCGCTCGGCGCCACCCCGGCCCGCCCCACCCTCGCCGCGGCAGCGGCGGATCTGCGCGTCATCGCCCTCTTCGCGCGCTTCCACGCCCGACGGCAGATCACCGCCATCCATTACAACCTCTTCCGCCGGCAATTGAAGCTGACCGAGCTGATCGCCGCCACCTTCCAAGAACGGGACACGCTCAAGGTCTGGACCGAACTGGTCGAGGCCGCCGCCGCCGGCCCGGAGCCGGCGCAGGACGACGCCCCCTCGCGGCGCGACCTCCTGCCCCACTGGCGCGAGGAACTCCGGCGGCTCGCGGCCAACGTCAAGGACCTCGAGGACCAGTGCTGCCCGCCCGACGAGTCGCTGAAACTCGACGATATCTGGCAACCCACCCTCGACGGCGACCGCCAGGCCCCCACCGTCGAGCACACCGCGCCGGCCACCGCGCCGGCTGGCCAGCCCCTGCTGGTCGCCGCCCGGGTGACGGATCCCGCCGGGATTCAATACGTGCGGCTGCGCTTCCGGCGCGGCGCCGCGACCACCCAGTTCGCGATGATCGATATGTCCACCGGCCCCGACGGCCGCCACCAGGCCGCCGTCCCCGCCGGCTTCGTCCTCGGCGGGCAAGAGATCCTCTACTTCATCGAGGTGATGGACAAACGGGGCAACGGCACCCACTGGCCGGACCTCGACCTCGGTCTGCCGCACTACTCGGTGCGGATTCAGCCCTGAGGCGCCCCCCGTGATGCGCCGCCCCGTGAGTTTCCGGCGCCTAGGTCCCGGTCAGCACCCTGTCCGCGTGACCTTTTCCCGCACCGCACGTCCGCCGCTCCGATGAATCGCCCCCCGGGCCACGCCCCCGCCGCTCCCCCGCCCTGGTGGTGGGTGCTGGATCCCCGCGTCAGCCTGCGCGCCCGAGCCGCCCTGCTCGCGGCGGCCGCCGGGGCGGCCCTGACCACCCTCGGCGCGACGCTGGCGACGAGCGCGCTCGAACGGGAACTCACCGCGCGCACGGGCGCGCTGCTGGAGGCCACCGCCCAGCAGCTCGGGGACCGGCTCGACCAGACCGTGACCGAACACCTGCGGGTGCTGCGAACGGGCGCGGCCCTCCGCGTCGTGCGGGCGCCAGGAGCCCCGGCCGAAAAGCGCCAAGCATTACTCGACCTCCTCGATCCCCAGCCGGAACTGGCTTGGCTCGCGCTCGCGGACGCCCAAGGCCGGATCACGGCGGCGACTGCCCTCTTCCCGGAAGGGGCGGACGTCGCGCTGCAAGCGTGGTTCCGGGGCGCCCGCGAACAGGCCTTTGCCAGCGATCCCCGGGAGACTCCAGCCCTCCCGCCCCGCGCCAACCGCGAGGAAGCACTGGACGGTCCGCCGCGTTCCCTCGAGCTCGCGGTCCCCGTGGCCGACACGGACGGCAATCCGGCCGGCGTCCTTGCGGCGGGCCTGCGCTGGGACTGGACGCGGGACGCCCTGCGCGCGGCGCTGCCTGAGCCGCTCCGGCGGACGCGGATCGGCGCGACCGTGTACGCGGAAGCGGGCACGGTGCTGCTCGACGCGGAAGCCTCCGGCTGGAGCCAGCCGCCAGCGCTGCCGGCGCTACCCGAGGGGCGGCGCTGGCGGGGACAATTCCTCGAGGCGGCCACCGACGGCGCGGGCTACCTCAGCGCGTTCGCCCGCAGCCGCGGGTTTCGCGACCACCGGGGTCTCGGTTGGGTGACCATCGCGCGACAGCCGTTGGCAGAGGCCCTCGCTCCCGCGCGGACGCTTGGACGGCAGGTGGCCGCGGCCGGGATCACGCTGACGCTGCTCGGCGCGGGCGCCGCGTGGCTGGCGGCCGGCCGGGTCTCACGCCGGCTGCGTTCCGTGGGCGCGGCGGCGGACCGGATCCGGGGTGGGGACGTTCTTGCCACCTTACCCGGCACCGGCGGCGAGGAGGAGGTCGACCAGATGTGCCAAGCCGTTGGCCGACTCGTGGAGACGCTGCGGCCGCCGCCTGACCTGAGCCCGCCGGCCGCGCCGCCGCCCCGCCCGCCCCGAACCGGGTTTCACGTCTGAGCCGCGCGCGTTCCGATTCGCGCCAGCCGCGGCTCGACAGCAAGGGAGCGCGGGGCTTGCCTCGCACCACCCCTCGATGAAACGCCGCTCCTTCCTCTCCGGCCTCGCCGGCGCCACCGCCGCCCCGCTGCTCCCCCGCCTTGCCGCCGCCGCGCCCGCACGGGTCGCGCTCGGCCTCGACAACTTCGCCGTTCGCGCGATGGGCTGGAAGGCGCCGGAACTAATCACGTACGCGGCCGCGCAGAAGTGCGACGTGCTGCTGATCTCCGACCTCGACGCCGTGGGCCCCCTCGGGGACGCGGAACTGCGGGCGGTACGGCGCCAGGCCGACGCGGCCGGCATCGGCCTCTACGTCGGCAGCTGGAGCATCTGCCCCACCTCGAAGGCCTTCAAACCCACGTGGGGCACCGCCGAGGAACACGTCCGCCTCGGCCTCCGCGTCGCGCGCGCCCTCGGCTCGCCCGTCTTCCGCGTCGTGCTCGGCAATATGGAGGACCGCAAGACGCCCGGCGGCATCCGCGCGCGGATGGCGGACACCCTCGCGGTAATCCGGGCCTGCCGCCGCGACATCCTCGCCTCCGGCGTGCGCCTCGCCCTCGAAAACCACGCGGGCGACCTCCATTCGTGGGAATTGCGGGCCCTCATCGACGAGGCCGGCCACGACCTCGTGGGCGCGAACCTCGACACCGGCAACGCCTTCTGGACCCTCGAGGACCCGATGGACGTGCTCGAGACCCTCGGCCCGGTGGCGCTCTGCTCGAGCCTGCGCGACGCGATGGTCTGGGAAGCGCCGGACGGCGCGACGATGCAGTGGACGGCGGCGGGCGAGGGCCTGCTCGACTGGCGCGCGATCGCGGACCGCTGGCGGGCGCTCTGCCCGCGGACGCCGGTGATTATCGAGACCATCTCGGGCAATCCGCGGACGTTCGCGTATCGTCAGCCCAGTTTCTGGGAGCATTACGACCGGCGGCCGGAGAAGCTGGCACGCTTCGAGGCACTCGCGAAGCGGGGCAAGCCGATCCCGGCCTTCAAGGCGCCGGCGGGGCCCGACGGCCGCGCGGCCACCCAGAATTTCCAGCGCGCGGAATTGGAGCGCTCCCTCGCTTACCTGCGCACCACCATCGGCCTCGGCGGCCGCGCCTGAACCTGCCCCTCCCATGCTGCGTCGTCACTTCCTTCACCAGTCCGCGGCCGCTGCGGCCGCCACCTCCCTCGCGCCCGCCGTGCACGCCGCCGCCAAGGCCGGGCCGCGCCGCTTCCGCACCGTGCTGATCGGTTGCGGTTGGTGGGGGAACAACATCCTGCGCGAGGCGATGGCCAGCGGGGAATGTGAGATCGTCGGCCTCTGCGACGTCGATTCCCGGCAATTCGCGGCCACCCAGCGCAACGTCGCCGCCGGCACGGGTGACCAGCCGCGTGAGTTCAAGGATTACCGCGAATTGCTCGCGGCCACCAAGCCGGAGATCGCGATCATCGGCACCCCCGACCACTGGCACGCGCTGCCGACCATCGCCGCCGTGCAGGCCGGCGCCCACGTGTACGTGGAGAAGCCGATCGGCCACACCGTCCTCGAGGGCCGCGCGATGGTGAACGCCGCCCGCGCCGCCGGCCGGGTCGTCCAAGTCGGCACCCACCGCCGCATCTCCCCGCACAACCTCAGCGCGCGCGACTTCATCCGCTCCGGCCAGGCCGGCGACATCGGGATGGTACGCTGCTTCGTTCACTACGCGGGCGGCCGCGACACGCCCCGACCCACGGTCGAGGTGCCCCGCGAGCTCGACTGGGACCTCTGGTGCGGCCCAGCCCCGTTGCGGCCCTTCAACGGCGGTGACCCCCGCGAGAACACCGCCGGCAACCGCGGCGGCATCCATCCCCGCGGCTTCCGCAACTACCTCGACTACGCCAACGGCACCCTCGGGGACTGGGGCATCCACTGGCTCGACCAAGTCCTCTGGATCCTCGAGGAGAAGCACCCCCGCCGCATCTTCTCGAGCGGCGGCCGCCCCATCGCGGGCCCGGTCGTGAACACCGCCGCGGCGCAGACCACCGACGCGCCCGACCACCAGGTGGCCACGTACGCTTTCGACCGCCTCACCGTGCAGTGGGAGCACCGCCGCTTTGCCGGCAACGCCAACGAGAAGGGCGAGAACGTCGGCTGCTACTTCTACGGCACCAAGGGCGTCCTCCACCTCGGTTGGCAGCAGGGCTGGACCTTCCACCCCGCCAATGGCCGCGACCCCGCCGTCACCACGCCGGCCAACCTGAACGCACCCGACCACCAGAACATCCGCGAACTCTGGGTCGATTTCCTCCGCGCCATTCGCACCGGGTCCAAGCCCGCCGCGGACATCGGGGACGTCCACCTCGCCACCAATATGGCCCTCCTCGGGATGGTCTCCCTCAAGGTCGGCCGCAGCCTCGAGTGGGACGGCGCGCGCGAGCGGGTGATCGGCGACGACGCCGCCCAGGCGCTGCTCCGGCGCGATTACCGCAAAGGCTGGGAATTCCCCTCCGCCTGAACCTGCCGCCCCCGCTTATGCCCCGCCCCGCCAGCGTCCTCGCCCTCCTGCTGCTCGCCGCCGCTGGCCTCCGCGCCGCGGACCCCGCGCCCCGCTGGAACATCCTGTTTCTCTTCGCCGACGACTGGGGCCGCTACGCCTCGGCCTACGCGAAGGCCGACGGCCGACCGACCGTCAACGACGTCATCTCCACGCCGAACGTCGACCGGCTCGCGCGCGAGGGCGTCCTCTTCCGCCACGCCTTCGTCAACGCCCCCTCCTGCACTCCCTGCCGCAGCTCACTGCTCTCCGGGCGTTATTTCTTCAACACCGGCCGCGGCGCGATTTTGCAGGGTGCCGTCTGGGACCCAGCGATCCCGAGCTTCCCGCTGCGGTTGCGCGACGCCGGCTACCACATCGGCAAGAGTTACAAGGTGTGGAGCCCCGGCACGCCCGTGGACGCGCCCTTCGGTGAACAACGGCACGCCTACGAGCAGGCCGGCCGCGCGCCCAACAACTTCTCCGAGGAGGTCACCGCCCGGGTCGCCAAGGGCCAGCCGCTCTCCGCTGCCCGCGCCGAGCTCCTCGCGCAGGTGCGGGGCAACTTCGACGCCTTCCTCGCCGACCGGAAACCGGGGCAGCCCTGGCACTACTTCTTCGGCACCACCACCACGCACCGTAAA
>CAIOTK010000107.1 GCA_903861185.1 uncultured Opitutia bacterium
CGAGCGTCGCCCAGTCGGGCAACCGCAGCACCCGCGCCACCGCCGGCACCAGCAGCCGCCACCGCACGATCTTGTGGTTGCTGTCCGCCACCTCGTACCCGAGGTCCCGCGCCTGCCTCGTCACGTGGTAGCCCCGCTCCGCGTAGCTGCTCAGGATGGCCCGGTCGACCGCGTCCTGCTGCCGGGCGGTTCCGCCGCCAACCCCGCGGAATTCCCGGCAGAAAGTCACCCAGTTCGGTGAGAACAGGGTGGCGAGCACGAGGAAAGCGAGGCCGGCGGTCGTGAGCGGACGACGATCCATCGGCGCGGAACCTGCGCGGGCTTCGTTTTTGCTTCAACAACAACCCCGGCCGCCCTTCTGCTCGCGTCATGCGTTCGGGAGATCCCAGCGGGCCGCGCGGCGGACCGGATTACGGCGGCCTGCCCCTGCGCCGGGCCGGGTTGTTGGCGGCCGTGATCTGCGCGGTCGTGGCGGTCGCTTACCGCGATGCCGCCGGCGCGCCGTTTCTCCTCGATGACCTTCCTTCCATCCTCGAGAACCCCGGTGTGGCCGGCGGCCCGTGGACGGTCGCGGCATGGACACCTCCACCGTGGAGTTTCACCGCGGGGCGCCTGGTGCTGAACTGGAGTTTCGCCGCGAGCGCCGGCTGCGGCGGGCTCGACGCCGCCGGATTTCGGTGGGCCAACGTCGCGCTGCACGCCCTCAATTCCATCCTGCTGTTTCTCGTCGTGACCGGGGTTCTGCGCGCCGCGGCGGCGTCCCGGCGGATGCCGGCGGATCCCGCGATGGTGGGCGCGGCCTGCGCGCTGCTCTGGGCCGTCCATCCCCTGCCGACGGCGGCCGTGACGTACATCTCGCAGCGCGCGGAAGTGCTGATGGCGACCTTTCATCTCGCGACCGTGCTGTGTTTCCGGCGGGCCCTGGATTCCCGGCGACCGTGGTTCTGGCGCGTTTGGGCGGCGGTGAGTTTCGCGGCGGGGGTGATGACCAAGGAAACCGTGGTGTCGGCGCCGCTCGTCTGCCTGCTGCTCGATCGCACGGCGGGCGGCGCTCCGCTCCGTCGTGGAGGTTGGCGGGACTATCTTGTTTTCCTTCCCGGGCTGATCCTGTTCGCCGCACTGGCGGTCTCCACCGCGCTGACCTCACGGCTCGCGGTCGCGGGCGGAGGTTGGTTCCGGCCGGAAATGGCGGTGATCCAGGTGCGGGCGCTCGGCGAATATCTTTCGCTGGCGCTTTGGCCCCACCCGCTGGTTTTCGATCGCGGAACCTCCGAGGCCGCCCTCGCGGCCTATCCAGTCTGGCCGGGTTTCGCGGCTCTGGCGCTCGGCGTCGCCGGGATTTGGCTCCTGCGGCGCGGCCGGCTCTCCGGTCTGCCGTTCGTCCTCTTCCTGATCCTGCTCGCCCCCACCACCAGCTTGGTCCCGGTGTTGGGCCAGCCCATCGCGGACCACCGGGTCTATCTGCCGCTCGCGGTCTTTTGCGCCGGGGTTGCGACGGCCTTGTTCCGCGTCCTTCCGCGCGGCGCCGTCTGGATCGTCGCGGCGCTGTCCGTGCCGCTGACGGCGATGACGGTCGCCCGCAACGCCGATTACCGCTCGGAGGAGTCCATCTGGACCGACACGGTGTCCAAAGCTCCCCTGAATCATCGCGCCCACGGGTCCCTCGCGCGGGTCCTGCTGGCGGATCCTGGACGCAGGGAACACGGCCTTGGTCACCTGCGGGAGGCGCTGCGTCTGGAGCCGGGCGACGCCGAGACCCATTACCAGCTGGGTTTGGCGTTGCTCGCCGGTGAAGCGCGCGATGAGGCCGCGGCGCACTTCCGCCGGAGCGCCTCGCTCGCGCCCGGTCATGCGCTGGCGCATGCGCAGACCGCGCTCCTGCTGCTGGAAGGCGGGCGTTCCGCCGAGGCCCTCGCCTTCGCCCGGCGCGCCGTCGAGCTCCGCGGGGGGCGGGCTGATTTCAGGATTTTGCTCGGCGCCGCCTTGCGGGGCACTCCGGGCGGATGGGACGAATCCCGCGCCGTGCTGCAGGCGGTCGCGGCGGAGTTTCCGGGCAACGCCGAGGTCTGGCTGCAGCTGGGCCTGACGCTCGCTTTGATCCCCGGCGAGCGGACCCGCGCGGTTGAATCGCTGCGGCGGGCGACGGAAATCGCCCCGTCGTCCGAGGTTTCGTGGCGGGCGCTGGCCGCGTCGCTCTCCGGGGTCGCCGGCCGGGAGGACGAGGCCCGGAGGGCCTTGGAGCGTGCGGATGATCTCGGCCGCGGCCGGCGTTGAGCTGGCGGCCGGGTTACGCCTTGCGTGAACCCTCGATTGCCCGCTCTCTCGCCCGAAAGCGTGATGTCCGCCGCCGAGACCAGCGTCGCCAGCGTTCCGCCGCCCGCGGCGGCGGTCTCGGTTCGCGGTTTGGAAAAGCGCTACCAGACGGGGGCGGGCCTGCTGGCTCACCTGCGGCGGGCGGTCGGTGGCAGCGGGGCTCCCGATGCGCGGTCGTCGGCGGCCTTGCATGAGGTCAGCTTCGAGATCGCGCGTGGCGAGGCCTTCGGGATCATCGGGCGCAACGGGGCGGGGAAGAGCACGCTCCTGCAGATTCTCGCCGGCACTTTGCAACCGACCGCCGGGGGATTCACGGTCCGCGGACGCGTGACCGCGTTGCTCGAGCTCGGCTCCGGCTTCAACCCCGAGTTCTCGGGCCGCGAGAACATCCTTCTCAGCGGCGCGATCCTTGGCATCCCCCGGGCGGAGATGGAGAGGCGATTCGACTCCATCGCGGCCTTCGCCGACATCGGCGACTTCCTCGAGCAGCCGGTGAAGACCTACTCCACGGGCATGATGATGCGTGTCGCGTTCGCCGTCGCGATCTCCGTCGAGCCCGATATCCTGATCATCGACGAGGCGCTCAGCGTGGGTGATATCGTCTTCCAGCAGAAATGCAGCCGGCGTCTGCGCGAACTCATCGACGCCGGCGTGACCCTGCTGGTGGTCACCCATGATCTGGCCTTCGTGCTCAGCATGTGCCGGCGCGCCATGTGGCTCGACCGCGGCCGCGTGCGTTTTCTCGGGGAAGCCGGAGCCTGCGTCCGCGAGTACGTGACGGCCATGTCGGCGCTCGCGGGAAACATCCCCGCGCCGGCCATGGACGCGGCGGGTCTGGAGGACGCGAGTCCGCCGGGGGCGGACCCCCTGGGGCTCGCGGGATGCGAGAGACTTGGCGACGGCGGGGTGCGCGTGGAAAAAGCGTGGCTGCTGCACGCGGACGGAACGCCGGCGGGCGGGTTTCGTGTCGGCGATTGGGCGCACGCGGTGGTCCTGGTCCGCGCGGCGCGCGCGGTGAACGGGGTTAGCGCCGGTTGCGAGCTTCGGAACCGCCACGGCCAGGTCGTCTTCGCGACGGGCTTGCGCGTGGCGCGCCGTCTCATCGCCGCGCTTCCGGCCGGAGGGGCCGCCCTGGTGTCGATCCGTTTCCGGTTGGAGCTTCAACCCGGCCAATATTCGCTCGACGTCGGCTGCGGGGCGGGAGGGGACTCCGACAACACGTGGGACCGGATCCTCAACGCCGCCGTGGTGGATATCGCGAGCACCCCGGAGCAGGAGGTGGTGCACGGTCTCGTCCGGCTGCCGTACGAGATTGCCGTCGGGCGATCGGCCTGACCCGCGCGATCAAACCACTTCGGCGAAGGAACGTCGCAGCAGGGAAAAGAGCACCGCGCCTCCGGTGAAAACGAGCAGGGCGACCGCGTAGACCTGCCCCAGGGTTGCCCACGGCATCGGCTCGTGCCAGAGCGCGGTCCGTCGCGCGAGATCCACGATCTGCAGCAAGGGATTGAAGCGCAGCCAATCGAGGCCCTCGGGAATCCTGGAGGGCGGGTACATCACGGCGCTGGCGAACAGGAGGGCGGTCGCGACGAAGCCCGTGACTTGCCCGATGTCCCGGAGAAAAACGCCGACCGCGGCGAGCGCCCAGCCGACCCCCAGGGAAAGGAGGAGCAAGGGCAGCACGATGACCGGCAGCCACGCGAGCCCCCATCCCAGCCCGGCGCTTCCGAAAACGCTGCCGGTGACAATCAGCGCGAGGCCGGCCAGAAAATGGAACAGGGCGGCGCCGACCTGCGCCACCGGGAGGATCTCCAGGGGAAACACGACTTTCTTCACGAAGTTGGGATGGCCCGTGATCATCGCCGGAGAGGCGGAAAGCGTCTCGGTGAAGACATGGAACAGGCTCAGGCCCAGGAACAGCGCGAGGGAGAAGTCGAATTCCGTTTCGCCGGGCAGTGCGCCGAACCGCGTCCCGTAGAGCCGCCCGAAGACGAAGAAGTAGAGCACGAGCATCGACAGCGGATTGACCAGGGCCCACAGGGGCCCGAGCCGGCTGCCGCGATGCCGCAACTCGATCGCGCGATGCGTGAACCGCCAGACCAACTCGCGGTGGCGCCAAAGACCACCCACCATCCGCGCCGGATCGGCGATCAGCGCTTGAACGGGACTGGGCTTGGTCGCCGGCATCATTGCGAAGGTCGCTCCGTCGCGACCGGCAGGTCAACAGCGGCGCTCGCCGGCGCGGTCGGCACGTCGTTCATGGCCGGTCGTCGATTGCCACCACCGCCGCGGTGAGCGCGGCCTGCGGCAGCACGGTGAGGGCGCAGCGTTCATCGTTCAGCCCCCAGGTGACCACCCAGTTTGCTCCGTCCCGTTGTGCGCCGCAGGGGTAGATGACATCCGCCACCGCGGGATTGAGCCGCGGGTGGCGCCGCGCGGGCAGGGCATCGTTCCAAAGCTGGATGGGTCGTATTGGGCTTAACGCCGGTGCAAACGGTGGCTCCGATCGGAAGGCGTACACCGCGGCGCGGTAGTCGTAGCCGTCGGGACCGTCGTGCACGGTGTGGCAAAATGACCAGAGCAGGCCGTCGGCCTCCCGGGGCGGCGCTCCGCCGCGCAGTCCGCCGTGGCAGGCTGGGTAGGTCTGCGGGCTCCATTCGACCGCGGCGATTTCTCGGCAAAAAATATCCCCGACTCCGTCGAGGTCGCATTCCAGCACGCGATGCGGCTGCACCGAGTAAATCGCCAGCGCGCGGCCCGCGTACTCAAACAGCATCCAGTTCTTCTCCAGTTTCCGTCGCTCCGCGCCCGCGAGCACCAACTCGCGCGCGTTCCCGATCGGGCGCAGGGTCGTCTCGTCGATTTCCTGCAGAAACTGATGATTGCGCGGTTCGTGCCACCCCGAGTTCCAGTAAACGAAGAGCCGGCCCTTTAGGCGGAGGAGGCGCGGATCGGCGAACCACTCGAGCGCCACCGCCGGGTAGGAATTGGGTTGTTGAAAAACCAGGGTGTCGCTCAGCGGCGAGGCGCTACCCGGGATGATCCCGAATTCGTGATCCAGCCGGCAGATCCCGATCCTGCGTCGGCCATCCGTACCGACGACGCGGTACGCGAGGATCCAGTTGCCGTCCGCCGATCGCTCAATTCCCGGGTTGAAGGTATGAAGCGGGCCCGCGGCGAGCTGACTCCAAGCCTGCGGCAGAAGCTCCTCAGGATCGAAAAAGAATGTGCTGCCGGTCGACCCGCTCATGCG
>CAIOTK010000108.1 GCA_903861185.1 uncultured Opitutia bacterium
CCACCGTTCTCCTCCTCCCCCTCCTTCCCCTCGGCTGGCTCGCCGCCTCACGCCTCCTCCCCACACACCTCCTCTCCACCCTCTCCCTCTCCCTCGCTCTCCTCTCCCTCGCTCTCCCCGCCCATCACGTCTTCGGCAAGGCGGCGATGCGGGTCGAGTCCGCCTGGAGACCCTCGCTGCCGCTGATGTCGGCGCAAAACAACCTCGGACTCGCCTACGCGGAAGGCCGCATCGGCGAACGCGACGGCGTCGCGGCCATCCGCTGGTTCCAGCGCGCCGCCGACCAAGGTTTCCCGGTCGCGCTCAAAAATCTTGGCGTGATGCACGCCACCGGCGCCGGCGGGACCACCGATCCGGCGAAGGCGGTGCGATACTATCGTCAGGCGGCCGAGCTGGGCCAGGCCGAGGCCCAGAACAACCTCGGGGCGATCCTTTACGCCGGTGAGTTGCTGCCACGGGATCTCGCGCAGGCGGCGCATTGGATCCGGCTCGCCGCGGAACAGGACTTCGCCGAAGCGCAAAAAAATCTGGGGCTGATGCTGGCCAAGGGCGACGGCGTGGACCGCGATCCCGTCGCGGCGGCGGGTTGGATGCTTCGCGCCGCCAAGTCCGGCAACGCCGAGGCCCAACGCTGCCTGGGGCAAATGCACCTTTCCGGCCTGGGTGTCGCCGTCGACGCCGCCGACGCCGCACGATGGTTCTCCCTCGCCGCCGCCCAGGGCGACGCCGAGGCGGCGTTCCAAGCCGGGCGCTTGCTGGCGAACGGCGCGGGGCTTCCGCGCGACGTCATCACCGGCCACTACTGGCTGAGCGTCGCCCGCTTCCTCGGTCATCCTGAAGCCGCCGCACCACTGGCCGCCACCGAGTCCGCGATGTCAGCCGCGGAACTTTCCCAGGCGCGCCGGGCGGCGCTCGGGATCGCGAACTCAGGACGCCCCTGAACCGAAGAACGGTGTCCGCGCGAGGTTTCCGCGCCGGCGTTCGATCATCCAGTTCACCGTTCCCGCGATGAGCAGGAGGCTGGGGATCAGCAGCGGGGCCGCGTACCGAAGCCGGAGGAAGGGAATCCATGCGGTCACCGCCAGCCATGCGATCATCCACCAACCAGCGACGAAACGATGGCGGTCCGACCCCTTCAGCAGCAACGCGGTCGCGCAACCCGCCAACGGCACCCAAGCCCAGCGGTTGAAGCCCAGCAGGAGACCGATCCCATCGAGCCGGTCCCGAGTGGAGCCCAGGCGGCCCGGGAGAAAATCCGCCTGAATCTCCCCGGTGCGCCGGTGCTCCAGCACCGTGGCCTGTATTCCAGCCCACCAGTCACCATGGAGCGCCGGATTAACCGCGAGAAAAGCCGCGGCGGCGGCCAAGGCGAAAACGCCGGCGCGACCCGAAATTTCACGCCCGGGTGAGGAACTCACCGCGGCGCGCGCCCAAAGCGCCGCGAAACCGGCCGCCGCCACCAGGGGGAGCACCAAGGCGTTCATCTTAGCCGCGCAAGCCAGCCCCGAGAGCGCGCCCGCGCAAGCGGCCGGGCCGAACAACCGGGCGGAAATCCACGGTTCCCGTCCTGCCGGCCGCAGGGTCGGGACCACGGCCATCGCCGCCAAAACCGAAAGCATGAGGGCGGGGGCGTCGGCGAGCGCGTGATGGAGTGACTCCGACGCGATCGGATGCACCGGGAGCAGCACCGCCGTCGCGAGCGCGGGCCAGGCTCCGAACAGGCGGCGGGCGAGCAGGAACACGCCGAGGCTGGTGACCACCGTGCACCCGAGCATGGCGGCCCGCGCCGGTTTCAACCACGCCAAGGGGAGATCGACGCGTCCGGAGGCCTGCAGCGATTGCAAGGCTCCGGGCGTCATCCGCGCGACCACCGCCTCACGCTTCAAACGGTCCTCCGGCCCGCCCCAAGCCCCCGGCACCCCCGCGAACAGGAGGTAGAAACTCGCGAGCAGATCGGGATTCGCGACCCGCTCGCCCGAGGCGGCGAGCGCGGCGCCGATGATGAACTTCGAGACGGGCGGATTTTCGCGCGCCGGCAGCAGACGCCAGTCCGGGTTGGCGAAATCCCGTTCCAACACGGCGAGGTGAAAATAATAAGCCGAGCCGATCCAGTATACCTCATCCTCGACCAACGGTGTAGTGGAGGGCCGCCAGCTGACGCCCAACGCGATCCCCAGCCCGGCCGCCCACGCCGCGAGTCCGAATGGTCCCGCGAGTCTCCGAGTGATCGCTGCTAGCATGCCTGCCACCATCCCCGTTCCCACGGCGTCGTCCATGCCGCAAGAGCGAATGCCCGCGAGTCTCCCATCGACAGTGCGAACCGGCGAAACCAGCGTCCCTCCATCGATCGCCGCCATGGCAGACGCCGTTTCCCATCCCCACGACCGACGATCGGTCCGATTGTGACAAAACCGCGGAATCCCTCCTGGATCCGGGTGGCGGTGTTAGCGGCCTTCGCGGCGCTGGCGGCGCGGTTCTCTCCCGACTGGATCTCGTTCGCTTCGGAATTGCGCGAGGTCGTCTCCGCCCACGCCGGCCAACCCTCCGCCCGCGACGCGGTCCGACGCGCGATCTGGGACGGACATTCGGAGCGGGGCTACCACGTGACGAGGCAGGCGCGGGACCTCGGGTACGAGGTGGCGGACAGCAACCACAAGATCGTGCGGTGGCGGCTGCTGGTGCCGGCGGTGGCGCGGGTGCTGCGGTTGCCCGACTGGGCGACGCTCG
>CAIOTK010000109.1 GCA_903861185.1 uncultured Opitutia bacterium
CCCGGCACTTGGCGGCGCGCGGTGGAGGAGGCGACCGGCGGCTGGGCCCTGTTCCTCGCGGGCGCGATGGGCAGTCACGGGCCCGTGGCTCCGGCGCGCGGTAGCGAGGGCGCCGACGCGATGGGGCGGGAGCTGGCGCGGCGGACGCTGGAGACCCTGGCCGCGGTGCCGCTGCGCCCCGCGGTGACTCTGGCCGTGCGCAGCTTGGCCGTGACCCTGCCCGAGGCGCAGGTGCGCGTGGCGCAGGACCTGCGGCTGCGCGCGTGGGCGGCGGACCGTTTATTGCCCTGGCGAGGACCGGTGCCCCTGCAGGTGCTGCGCGCCGGGGAAGCGCTCTGGATCTCGACGCCCGGAGACTTCAGCGGGGAGCTCGCGCTGGAGGTGAAGGACTTCGCGCGGGCGCGCGGGCTCGACGCGGCCCTCACCAGCTTCAACGGAGCCTACGTGGGCTACATCTTGCCGGGGCGCCACTACGCGCTGCCCGGCTACGAGCCGCGCACGATGTCCTTCTACGGCCCGCAGTTCCCGGACTACCTACTCGAACTCATCCGCGACCTCGCGGCGCCGCTCGCCCCAGCGCCCTGAGGTCCGTAGCGTCAGGCTGGCGCTGACGCCGGGTCCGGCGCGGCCAACGCGCGGCCCGCGAGCCAGCCGGTGGTCCAGGCTGCCTGGAAATTAAAGCCTCCCGTGATGCCGTCGATGTCGAGCACCTCACCCGCGAAATACAGGCCGGGGCACTTGCGGCTCTCGAGCGTACGGAAGTCGACCTCGGCCAGCCGCACGCCCCCGCAGGTGACGAACTCTTCCTTGAACGTGCTCTTGCCCACGACGCGCAGCTCCGTGGCCGCGACGGCGCCGGCGAGGGCGCCGAGGGCCGCATTGCCGATCCCCGCCCATTGGGCGTCGCCGGGGACGCCGGCGGCGCTCACCAGCCGTTCCCACAGGCGCTGGGGAAGGCCGAAGGGATCTCCGTTGGCCACCTGCCGCCGCGGGTGGCGCGCGCGCTGGGCGACCAGCTCTGCCAGCACCGCCTCGCGGTTCCGCGGAGGCGCGAAATTCACCGTCAGCGGGAACTCGTAGTTGCGCTCCGCCAAAATCCGCGCGCCCCACGCGGACAACCGCAACACCGCCGGACCGCTCAGGCCCCAGTGCGTGACCAGCATCGGCCCCGTCTCGACCAGCCGCGTACCGGGCACCGCCACCGTGGCGGTCGTGGCCAGGCCGGACAGGCCCACGAGGAGCGCGTCATCGATGTGGAACGTGAACAGCGAAGGCACCAGCGGCTCGATCGTGTGACCGAGGGCGGCCGCGATCGTAAAGCCGGCCGAGGAACGGTTGCCGCCCGTCGCGAGCAACAGCCGCTCGCAGCGCACCTCGGCGCCGTCGGTGAGCGTGAGCCAGAACCCCGCCCCGCCCGGCAGGGCCTCCGCCTTACGCACTCCTTGGGCTGTAACCACGCGAACCCCAGCGGTCGCGGCGGCCGCGAGCAGGCAGTCGGCGATCGTCGCGGAGTCATCGGTGACGGGGAACATTCGGCCGTCGGGCTCGACCTTGGTCGCGACGCCGCGCGCGGCGAACCAGTCGACCGTGTCGCGCGGCTGCCAGCGATGGAACGCGCCGAGGAGCTCGCGGCCGCCGCGGGGGTAGCGGCGGGACAGCTCGCGCGGGTCGAAGCAGGCGTGGGTGACGTTGCAACGGCCGCCGCCGGAGACGCGGACCTTGGCTAGCGGATGGGCGGTGGCCTCGTAGAGCGTCACCTCACCGGCGGCGCCCAACGCTTCGGCGCAAGTAATCGCGGCGAAGAAGCCCGCGGCTCCCCCTCCGACCACGACGACGCGTCTCTTGACTGCCATCGGCCCACGCTGGCGCCCGGGCGGCGCAGGGGAAGGGCAATCTGCACCCGGCGGGGCGGGCGCAAAAAAGGCCGCCGCGGGCTGCGATCCGCGACGGCCAACCAACCCCTGACAAATTCTCAGTTCTGCTTGCGCCGCTCGCCGCCGCCCTGGCGCATCTGCGCCATCATCTCGTCGTACTTCTTCTGCTGCTCTGCGGTGAGTACGGCGCGCACCTGGCGGCCAGCTTCCTGCATCATCTCCATCATCTTCTCGCGGCGCTGGTCCTCAGGCAGGTTCCGCATCTTCTCCGCGGACTGCGCATAGACCTCCTTGATCTTGGCCTTCTGCTCCGCGGAAAGGGTGCCAACCGCCTGCTCGAGGCGCTCGATACGCTGCTCGGGATCCATCATCCCGCCCCGGCCCTTACGCTGTTCCTGGGCGGAGGCGGCGGAGGTGAAGAACGCCCCGGCGAGGGCGGCGACCAACAGGAGGCGGGCAAGGGATTTCATCGGCGCGTGGGGTGAACGGGGTGACTTCGACCCGCAAGACGCGGTCTCCGCGCAAGGGTTGCGTGAAATCTGCACGGCTCCGGCGCCACCACGGCCCGGAATCGGCTTTCCCGCCGCGCCCCCGGCGGTAGGGTGCCCGGGCGCCTATGCCGTGCCCGCCGCCGCCCCCCGAACGCCCGCGCCCGTCGTGGGGCAGACCAGCCCGCTGATGGACGCCGTCGCTCGCGCCACCCTCGCGGCCCACACGGTCGGCGCCGCCCAGCGTCGGCTCCCAGCCGACCTGCGCGCCCTCGCGCGCGGGGTGCAGGTCCACTACCCCCCGGCCCCGGCGCCGGACATCCTCCGCGAAGGCTTTCCCCCGGACCTCCTCGGTCTTTTCACCGGCACCCCGCACGGCGCCGAACTCAGCGAGGCCAACCCCACCCCGCCGCAGATCCTTCTCTACCTCGACAACCTGTGGGACTACGCCGGGGGCGACCCAGAGGCGTTCGCCGAGGAGGTACGCGTGACCTACCTGCACGAGCTCGGCCACTTCCTCGGCTGGGACGAGGAGGACCTCGCGGCCCGCGGCCTAGATTGAGCGCCGCCGCAGGGAACCCCGTCCACTCCGCGCTTTCCAACCCTGCCCGACCCTGCATAGTCCGCCCATCCTTCGCCTCCGCCCGTCATGAAGAAACTCCTGCTCCTTCCGCTCCTGGCGCTCCTCGCCGCCGTCTCCGCCCGCGCCCAGCCGGCCCGGTCCGAGCTCGTGGCCCGCGTCGAGTCCTGCGAGGCGATCCTCCAGGAGTTCCAGTCGCGCCGTAACCTCGCCATCCCCTCCGCCGTGTGGCAGCGGGCGCGGGCGATCGTGGTACTAAATCAGTTCAAGGCCGGGTTTCTGCTCGGGGTGCAGGACGGCTACGGCATCATTATGGTGAAGAAGCCGGACGGCCGCTGGAGCATCCCGGTGATCATCAACGCCAACGAGGCGAGCCTCGGTTTCCAACTCGGCGCCAAGGCGGTCGAGAGCGTATTCATCATCACCGACGACGCGATGCCGCGCCTGCTGTTCACCCAGCGTTTCAACATCGGCGTGGACGCCAAGGCGGTCGCCGGTCCCCGGGCGGCAGAATCCGAGCGGATCAACGAGAACCTGCTGCGCACCCCGATGCTCGCCTACAATAAGGCCGTCGGGCTCTACGCCGGCGCCACGGTCAAGGCGGGGCACATCTCGCGCAACGACAAGGCCAACTTCGACCTCTACAACACCCGCTACACGATGCCGGAGCTCCTCTACAGCGACTGGGTGACGCCCCCCGCCGAGGTGCAGCCGATTATGGCGCTGGTGCAGTCGCTGGCGCCCTGAGCAACTCCAGCAGCAGGTCGAGGGCGGCCTCCGCCACCGCCTGCTGCACTTCCTGCCGGCCTCGGCCGGG
>CAIOTK010000110.1 GCA_903861185.1 uncultured Opitutia bacterium
AGCCCCGTTCACACGCCCGCGAGCCTTGTCGCGGTGGCGGATGAATTGGTCGGGCTCGGGGTGGATTCGCTGTGCCTGAAGGATATGGCCGGCTTGCTTACGCCTTCCGCCGCTCACGAGCTGGTGCGCGCCCTCCGCCGTCGGCACGCGTGCCCGCTGGTCGTCCACAGCCACGATACGGCCGGGCTTGCGGTTGCCTCCTACCTCGCGGCGATCGACGCGGGTGCCGATGCCATCGAGACCTCGATCGCACCCTTCGCCAATGGCACGGGCCAGCCGGACACGGTGCGGATGCTGGCGGCCCTTTCGGGGCATCCCCGCGCGCCCAGCTTCGATGCCGCCCTGCTTCTCACGCTGCGGCGGCATTTTGAGCAGGTGGCTTCCGAGCTGGCAGCCTTTATGAGCCCGGCGAACGAGCGCGTCGATTGCGATGCCCTCACGTTCCAGGTGCCCGGTGGGATGCTCAGCAACTTCCGGACGCAGCTGGCCGAGCAGCACCTCGGCCACCGGTTCCACGAGGTGATGCTTGAGGTGCCGGTGGTCCGTGCCGCGTTGGGCTGGATTCCGCTGGTCACGCCCACCTCCCAGATCGTCGGCACGCAAGCCGTGCTGAACGTGAAGTTCGGTCGCTGGCGCAACCTTGCCCCGGCCACGGTCGAGGTCGCCCTCGGCCGCTACGGGCGCCCGCCGGGCCCCGTGGATCCGGACCTGCTGGCGCTGGCCCGGCGGCAGGCCGGCCGGGAACCGTTGGCGGGCCGCCCCGCCGACGAACTCGCCCCGCGGATGCCCGCCTTGCGTGCCGAACTAGCCGCCCAAGGCTTCGCACCCTCAGAGGAGCTCGCGGTGCTCTGGGCGATGTTTCCCCGGGAGACCGAGGCCCTGCTCCGCCCCGCCACCCCGCCCGCCCCCGCCCCCGCGCCCGTAACGCGCAGCGCGCCCCCGCCCAGCGCCGTGCCCGTGCCGGCCCCCGCTCCGCCCGCGGTCCGGCACTTGCGCGTCACCGTGGCCGGTCGGGTCTACGAGGTCCAAGTGGAGCCCGCGGGCGACCCGGCCGTGCCGCCGTCCGCTCCCGCTGCCGTGGCACCGGCACCGCGTGCAACCTCCGCTCCTGCGCCTCGCCGCGGCGGCGAGCCCGTGCCTAGCCCATTGGCGGGGCGGTTGGTCTCGATCGACGTCGCGCTGGGGTCCGTGGTCGCCGAGGGGACCCAGCTTGCGACCATCGAAGCGCTCAAGATGAACACCTTCCTCTTCTCCCCGCGCGCCGGCCGCGTGGCGGAGATCCGGGCCCAGCCGGGCGAGGACGTCGAGGAGGGCAGCGTGCTGCTGATCCTCGAGTGAACCCCGCGGCCTTCAGCGGGAGCGGGTCTCTCCCCTTGGCCTCCGCCGAGTCGGCCGCGGCCCTCGCTTGGGCGGACGCCCTGCTGCTGCTCGGCCTGCTGGTGCTCGGCCTCGGGGTGCTGCAACTCGCGCGCATCGCCCGGGCCCTCGAGGCGGCGCCGCTCCGTTCCCTCCCGCCCGCGCCCGTACCCGCAGGGGTTTCCGGATCGCCGGTCCCGGCTCCCGCCCCGGGTGATCCCTCCCCTGAGCTACTGGCCGCCGTAGTCGCGGCCGTGCACGTGGCCGGGGAGCCGGGGTCAACCGGGGACGCCCGCCCCGCCCGACCCACCCCGCGATGAACACCTTCCAGTTTGGCCTCACGCTGCTCGTGCTCGGCCTCGGCGGCACCTTGGCCACCCTCGGCCTGCTCGCTGGCTGTCTGCGGCTGCTCACGCGCCTGTTTCCGCCGGCTCCTGGCCCGGCTCCCCACCCCGGAGGCCCCCGCGATGGCTGACGCCCTCCTCGGCGGGCTCGATGGCCTCTTCGCCGGCTGCCGCCACCTCGCGACGGCGGGCGGCCCGGCGCTCGTGATGTTCGCGGTGGCCGGCTTCCTCCTTCACCTCGCGTTGGTCCGTGGGGTCGAGCCGTTGCTCTTAGTGCCTATCGCTTTCGGCTGTTTCCTCGCGAACCTCCCGCTCAGTGGCTTGGCCGGCGAGGGCGGCGTCCTCCGGACCCTCTACGATCTCGGCATCGGGAACGAGCTGTTCCCGCTCCTCATTTTCGTGGGTATCGGGGCGATGACGGACTTCACCCCGCTGCTCGCCAACCCACGGCTGCTGCTTTTCGGCGCGGCCGGACAACTCGGCATCTTCTGCACCTTGCTGCTGGCGCTCGCCCTCGGCTTCCCGCGGGAGCAGGCCGTGGCGGTGGCGATGATCGGCGCCTGCGACGGTCCGACCGTGATCTACGTGGCCAACCTCTTCGCGGACCTGCAGCGCATCCCCACGGCGATGGTGGGGTCCCTCGCGGTCGCGGCCTATTCGTATATGGCGCTGGTGCCGGTGCTCCAGCCGCCGTTGATGCGCCTGCTCACGACCGAGCGAGAACGGGCGGTGCGGATGCCCGCCGGTGGGCACCGCGTCTCGCGCGCCGCTCGCGTGCTGCTCCCGCTCGTAGTGACCGCGGTTACCGGGCTCATTGCCCCCCAGGGCCTGCCGTTGATGGGGATGCTGATGCTGGGTAATTTCCTCAAGGTGAGCGGCGTCGTGCCCCGGCTCGCCCGGGCCAGCGAGCACGAGATCGCCAACGTCGCGACGCTCTTCCTCGGGCTCGCGGTCGGGGGGACGATGGACGGCCGGGAATTCCTCCAATGGCAGACGCTGCTGGTGTTCGCCCTCGGCTTGGTGGCGATCGTGGTCGATACCGTGGGCGGGATCCTCCTCGGCAAGGCCTGGTGCCTCCTGTCCGGGGGCAAGGTGAACCCGCTGCTCGGCGCGGCCGGGATCTCCGCCTACCCAATGGCCGCGCGGCTCGTCCAGACGGAGGGCCAGCGCTGGAACCGGCACAATTTCCTGCTGATGCCCGCGATGGCGGCCAACACCGGCGGCCAAGTCGGATCCGTGATGGCCGCCGCGATTTTGCTCTCGGTGCTGAAGGGGATGGGGCTGCTCTAAAGCGGACCCCGCGGTGGGCGCCGGAGCCCGCCCGGCAAGCCTCAACGCCGCCCGATGCGGGCGAAGAGCCGGAACCCGAGGCCCGCGAACAGCACATTCGGGAGCCAGATGAGGAGGTCCGGCCGCCATTCCGGCCGCTGGTCGAGCGCCTTCGCCCCGGCGGTGAGGACGTAAAACGCGAGCACCAGGACAATCGCGAGGCCGAGGTTGGCGGAGGTCTCCCGCCGCGAGACGCGGATGCCGAGGGGGATGCCCAGCAACGCGAACGAGAAGACCGCTGTCGCCAGGCTCAGCTTCTCCTGCACCAGCAGGTCGTAATTCATCAGCTCCCGCGCGTGCTCGCGCTCCTTCCCGGCCGCCGGGACGGTCGCCGCGTGGCGGGCCCGCGCCGCCCGGAGTTCCCCGAGCGTCAGCCACTCGGTCTTGATCCGCACGAGGCTCTGCCCGAGGTAGCGCTCGAGCGAGATCCGCACGTCCTCGAACCGCTCCACGGTGGCCACCTTCGGCGCCCGCGCCGGCGACTCGGGATTGTCGCCGTCGCGTTCCTCGATGGTCGCCCGCACGAGCGTGGGGACGAGACTGTTGGTGGCCTCGTCGTACACCAGCCGGCCCGACTCCGCGCGCACCAGCCGGCGCACGCGGGATTCGCGGTCGAGGTCCCACAGCCAGATGTCGCGCAGCTCATCCCCCTCCTTCGCCCCCACGTAGAGCACCACTCCCCGGAAATCCCGGATGAAGGTCTTGGGCACGACGATCCCCATCGGGTTACCGCGGACCGCATCGGCGAAGGCGCGGTGGAACTCGGCCCGGGCCCACGGGGCCGACTCGAGATTGATGTGGATGGCCAGAGCGGTGCCGAGGGCGGCGAGGATCAGCACCGGCCGGGAGATCCGCGCGAGGCTCAGGCCGGCCGCCCGCATCGCGGTAATCTCGTGGTCGGCCGAGAGGCGCCCGAGCGTCAGCAAGATTCCGGTGAGCATCCCCATCGGCAGCGCGAAGGAGATCGCGAAGGGCAGGAGCAGCCCGACCAGCCGCACGAAGGTCGCCGGGGCGAACTGGCCCGCGAGCAGAGGACTGAGCAATTCGCGGACGACGTTCGGCAGCGCCACGATGAAGGCGAACAGCGCCACTGCCGCGAGGCAGGTGGCGAGTACGCCCTTAAACAGGTGGCGGTCGAGCAGGGTCACGAGGGCAACGTGGCGGTCCGGGGCGGCGCTGGCGAGGCCGCAGGCTTCAACCCAGCCCGGCCAGACCCAGCTGACCGTCCTCCTCCGCCGCGGTTTCCGCCTCGGGCGCGAGACAGTCGGGAGCGTCGTGGCGGACCTGGTTTACCCGTGTCGACACGCGCGTCGCCGTGAGGATGCCCGCGGGCAGGGGGCGGAGCAGGGGCAGCAACGCCGGGGCGGGTTGGTCGGGGTCCAGCCAGGTTTCCGCGGCCTCCGGGGGCAGGGCGACGGGCATCCGGTCGTGGATGCGGGCGACTTCCGGGCAGGCCTCGGTCGTGATCAGGGCGAAGGTGGCGGGCGCGGCGTCGGTGCCTTCCTCCCAGATGCCGGCGAGCGCGAGGGGCGGGCCATCCCGCGGCGCGAAGTACCACGGGAGCTTCCGGCCGCCGCGGGTTTCCCATTCGTAGAAGCCGCTGGCGGGCACCACGCACCGCCGCCGCTGGAAGGCTTCGCGGAAGGCGGGCCGGGCGGCGACGCTCTCGGCGCGGGCATTCGCTAGGCGGCTGCCACCCGGGGTCGCCGCCCAGGGTGGCACGAGACCCCATTGGGAAAGGGTAGCGGAGCGCTGGGGCCGTGGGCCGCGGACGATCGGGACGAGGCTCGTCGGCGCGAGGTTGTAGCGGCTGGTAAAGGCGGAGATGTCCGCGACCCCCAGCTGCCGCAGCAGGGCGGCGAGGTCCTCGCGTTTGAGCACGTAACGGCCGCACATCGTTTGCCGGGGAAGGAAGGTTGAGAGCTGGGGTGGGCGCCAGCGCTTAGCTGGGCCGGGTGGCGGCTTCGAGCGCCTCGAGCCGGGATCGGGCCTCGGCCGCGCTGGCGCCGCACATCGACTCCTGGGGGCGGAGGCTCACGCAGAAGGCCGGACGCTCCGGGCGGCCAAAGAGGGCGCACCGCAGATCAGGCAGGAGCTGCACGCAGGGGACGCCGGCCGGCTTACCTCGGGGCATCCCGGGGATGGGAGAGGAAATGGAGGGCGCGATGCAGCACGCGCCGCAGCCCGGGCGGCAGTCCATACGCCCGGGATGTGGCGGGAGCGTGCGCGCGAGGCAAGCGCGCCGCCGCACGGCCCTCTTTGGGCCGGATTTCAGGGTCTGGCGGGGTTTGAGCGCCGCCCCCGAGTCCTCCGGGCTCTCGGGATGGATCCACTGTTTCCCGCTTTCCCGCCGGCGCGCGTCTTCGGCCCCGGGTGCCATTACTTCACTTTCCGGACCCGCCGCGGTCGCCCCGGCCTCGCCGTGCCCCCAGTGTGCGCCGAATTTCAGGCCGCGCTCCACCTCTTGGGCCTCGAGGGGGTTGCTCGCGTGCGGACCGCCGTGGTGCTGGCGGCTGAACTACACGTGGTGGCCGCGGTGCCCGACCCCTGCCCGGCCGACCGGGTGGGGATGGTCCTCCAGGGCAAATTGGCGCCTTCTCTGGCGCGGCTGGGGCTCGCGTGGGCCCCCGAGTTCAGTCACCAGCCCCTGCCGGCCGGCGCGGATGGCTACCCCACGTTCCGGTACCTGTATCGCGCGCCCTTCCGGGCGGGCCTCGCCGCCGAAGGGGAGGGATGGGCGGGCTATCACTGCGCGGAACGCGATTGGCGCTGGTTCGGACCGCTGATCCGGGCTCACGCGGAAGGGGCGGGGACCGGGAAGGGAGAAACCACCGCCGCGGCCGCCTAGGGGTGAGGAGCTGGAGCCAACACCCGGATTTGAACCGGGGACCCACGCTTTACGAAAGCGTTGCTCTACCAGCTGAGCTATGTTGGCGCGCGAGCCGGGGGACACAAACGGCCGCGCCCCGGAGGGCAAGAACGTTTTCCGCCGCGAGGGGGCACAAAAAAGGCGCCGGGCCGGGGCCAGGCGCCGAAAGGGTAGGGCGGGCGCGCTTACTTCGCGACCAGCGTGCCCTTCATCAGCATATAGTGGCCGGGGAAGGAGCAGATGTAGGTGTACTCACCCGCGGCCGGGACGGTGAACGTGACCTCTCCGGACTGCTTGGGGCCCAAGACCTTAACAAAAGCGACGACCTTGTCCTTGTGGGCGGGGGCAACGTACTCGGCATCCTTGGCGGTCATCGAGGCCTGGGCGAACGCGTTCAGGTCGGTGCCGGGCTTCAGGAGCACCCAATTGTGGCCCATCGCCTCCTTGGGCAGGGTGCCGACGTTCTTCAGGACGACCTTGAGGGTCTCGCCGGCCTTGGCCTCGATCTTCGCGAGGTTGAACTTCATCTGGTCGTTCGCGGTGATCTCGATCGTGCGCGCGGGTTCGGCGGCCCGGAGTCCGGTGCAGGCGAGAAGCGCGGTGAGCAGGGCAAGGGGGGCGAGGAATTTCATAGCGCGGGCCACGGTGGGAAGGGCGGCTCGCGATGCAAACCCGAACCGCGGAATCCGCGCGGGGCATTACCGGGCTTAATTGGGGCTTGAAAAGCCCCTTCCTTCGCGAAGCCTACGCTCTTTTTTCTTTCGGTCGGTCCCGTTCCCTCTCTCCTGCGACAGTTCCCATGCGCCTCGTCCCCTCCTCCCTGGTTTGCGCCGGCCGGTTTCTCGCCGCCGCCGCGGCTCTGCTGCTCCTCTCGGGCTGCGATTTCAACTTCTGGCGGATGGACGGCCACCAGTCGACGATGCTCGCCGAGGGCCCGGTGGCTCGCTCGCAGCTGAACCTGTTTTACATCACCTGCTGGGTCACGCTCGTCATCTTCATTTTGGTCGGTGGGGTCCTCGCCTACACGATGTGGCGCTTCCGGGCGCGCACCGAGGCGGATGAGCGCGCCGCGCCCCCGCCCCAGAGCCACGGTAACCCCCTCGTGGAAATCAGTCTGATCGGCGCCTCGGTCCTCGCGCTGGTCATCATCGCGGTGCCCACCCTGACCGCCATTTGGTACACGCACGACGTGCCCGAGGCGGAGAAGAAGAACGCCTACGAGGTCACGGCCACGGGTTACCAGTGGTGGTTCAAATTTGAGTATCCCGCGGAGCAGGCTGCCGTCGACGCGGCGGGCGCCAAGACCCCGCTGGTGACCGGCAACGAGCTGGTGATTCCCGCCGGCCGCCCGGTGCGCATCAATGTCCGCACGGTCGACGTGATCCATTCGTTCTGGGTGCCGAAGCTCGGTGGAAAGATCGATATGATCCCCAATCGGGCGAACTTCTTCTGGCTGCAGGCCGATAAGCCCGGGTACTTCTGGGGCCAGTGCGCCGAATACTGCGGCGATTCTCACGCGGTGATGCGCTTCCGGGTGATCGCCCTCGACGAGAAGGACTTCGCCGCCTGGAAGGAGAAACAGCTGGCCCTCGCGCGCTCCGTCGCCGCCCCGGCCGCCCCCGTGGCCGCCGCCGCCCCGGTCGCTGCCCTCCGCGCCTTTAAGACCAACGAAGTCGGCATCTCTGAGGCCTTTGACCGCAACCCGCTCGAAGCTTGGCGTTCCAAGCAGGCGGTCGAGAAGGACGAGAATCCCGCCCTGATCGCCCAAGGCCGTGAGCTGTTTTCCGCCAAGACCTGCAATGCCTGCCACGCCGTCCGCGGCCACGGGGCGATGGGCGTCCAAGGCCCGGACCTCACCCACTTTGGCGCCCGCACCACCTTGGGTGCTGGCCTGATCGAGAACAACCCGGAGCAGTTGCGGCGCTGGATCCGCGACCCGGAGTCGGTCAAGCCCGGCAACAAGATGGCCAAGGCTTACCGCGACAATAAGATCACCCTCTCCGATGCCGAACAGGTGGCCCTCACGGCCTACCTGCTGAGCCTCAAGTAAGGCCTCTCCGCCTTTCCACCCTCTAGCCCCCGGACCACTTATGGATACCACGGCCAAGACCGCTTATCTCACCAAAGAGGACGCGGTACCGGCGCAGCCCAAGCTGCTCGCCCATCCCACCGTTAAGACCGGCCTGATGAGCTGGCTGACGACGGTCGATCACAAGCGCATCGGCTTCCTGTACGGGGTGTTCGCCCTGTTCTTCTTTTTGGTCGGCGGCGTTGAGGCGCTGCTCATCCGGGCGCAGCTGATGTACCCTAACGGGACCGTGCTGACCGCCCAGATGTACAACACGATGTTCACGATGCACGGGACGACGATGATCTTCCTGGCCGTGATGCCGCTCTCGGCGGCCTTCTTCAATTACATCATGCCCCTCCAGATCGGGGCGCGCGACGTCGCCTTCCCGCGGCTCAACGCCTTCTCGCTCTGGACCTTCGTGGCGGGCGCCATCGTGCTGAATATCGGTTGGGTCGGGCCCATCTTCGGGGTCGAAGGCCACAACGCGCCCGACGCCGGCTGGTACGGCTACTCGCCGCTCACTTCGAGGCAGTTCTCGCCCGGCCACTCGGTCGACTATTGGGTGATGGGCCTCCAGCTCCTCGGTGTCGCCTCGATTGCGGCCTCCCTGAACTTCATCGTCACGATCATCAATATGCGGGCCCCCGGAATGACGATGATGCGTCTGCCGGTGTTCACCTGGATGACGCTGATCACCGCCTTCCTGATCGTCCTCTCGTTCCCCGCGATCACCATCGCGCTGGTGGAGCTGATGATGGACCGTAACTTCGGCACCAACTTCTTCGAGGTCTCCGGCGGCGGCATGCCGATCCTCTGGCAGCACCTGTTCTGGGTCTTCGGTCACCCTGAGGTGTACATCCTGATTCTGCCCGCGATGGGCATCATCTCGGAGATCCTGCCCACGTTCTCCCGCAAGCCGCTCTTCGGCTATCCGATCGTGGTGTTCTCGGGCGCCTGCATCGGCTTCCTCGGCTTCGCGGTGTGGAGCCACCATATGTTCACCACGGGCATGGGCACCGTTGCGACGGCGGCCTTCGCGCTCGCCACGATGGCCATCGCGGTCCCGACCGGCGTGAAGATCTTCAACTGGATCGGCACGATGTGGGGCGGGCGCCTGATGATGCGCACCCCGATGATGTTCGCCCTTGGCTTCGTCTGGATGTTTATGATCGGCGGCTTCTCCGGCGTAATGCACTCGGCGGCCCCCGCCGACACCCAGCAGAACGATTCCTACTTCGTTATCGCCCACTTCCATTACGTGCTGATCGGCGGGTCGATCTTCGCCCTGCTGGCGGGGATCCACTATTGGTTCCCCCTGATGTTCGGTCGCAAGGTGAGCGAGTTCTGGGGTAAGCTATCCTTCTGGATCATCTTCATCGGCTTCAACGTCACCTTCTTCCCGATGCACTTCCTCGGGCTGAACGGGATGCCGCGCCGCACGTACACCTACGATCCGAACCTCGGCTGGAATACCCCGAACTTCATCGCCTCGGTCGGCGCCTTTGTCCTCGGGATCGGCATCGCGGTCTACTTCGCGGTGATGATCTATACCTACTACAAGGGCGAGAAGGTCGGCCGCGACCCGTGGGATGGCCGTACCCTCGAATGGTCGCTGCCCAATCCGCCCCCTGAGTACAACTTCCGCGTCATCCCCACGGTCCACGACCGCGACGCCTTCTGGTACGAGAAGAATAACCGCGAGCAGATTGCGGCCGAACGTGCCGTCGCCGAGAAGGCCGAGACCGACCACGGCGGCATCCATATGCCCTTCAACTCGATCTGGCCCTTCGTCGCTAGCTTCGGGCTTCTCATCGTCGGCGTCGGCTCCACCGCTTTTGAGGCGAAGTGGGACGTCCCGGGCATCCATTGGAAACTGGGCCTGTCGCTCCTCGGCGGCCTCGTGACCCTGATTGGCATCTACTTCTG
>CAIOTK010000111.1 GCA_903861185.1 uncultured Opitutia bacterium
GCCTGGGGCTGGTCGCCCCGGGGCTCGTACTCGGACTGGAGTTGGAACAGCATCGCCGGGCGGTCACTCAGGCCGGTTCCCGGTGGGAGGCAAGCGGGTGAATTGCGGGTTGACAGGTCGGAAGGCGGGTTCAGGGTTTCCCTTCCTCTTTTCAATGAGCACCACCGAGCAGAAGCAGCAGACTCCCACGCCGGCCGAGATCCCCTTCACCCAGCCGCAGGCGATGGTTCGTTACGTCACCGACACCGGCAAGATCCTGCCCCGCAAGTACACTGGCCTGTGCGCCAAGCACCAGCGGGCGGTGACCAAGACGATCAAGCAGTCGCGCAATATGCTGCTCGCGCAGTAAGCGCTGACCCGGAGCGGGCCCGTCCCGCGTTTCCCCTGACAAGCCGGAGCTCCGCAGGAGCCCGGCTTGTTGTGTTTGCGGGGGGCTACCAGAGCGTGCGGAGGTCGGGGTACTGACGGATCAGCGGATCCGGGGTCAGGAGGCACAGACGGTGTTCTTGGGCCGTGGCGATCAGGAATCTATCCGCCGGGTCGCGATGGATCTGGGGTAATGCCGCCATCCGGAGCGCGATGGCACTCGTGAGGGGGAGTTCGCGGAGGGAGTGGTTTTCAAGCGCGAGCGGAAACCAGCGGGCAGAATCTAGCTCGAGCTGCAATCCGCCGTTGCGATGTTTCCAGGCAATTTCCCAGGCGGAAAAGGCCGAAACGAAAACATCCTCACCCGCAGAGGCGATGGCCTCCTGCGCCGCGGCGCTGAGGCGCCCCGGTTCGAGCGCCAGCCAGAGGAGAGTGCAAGTATCGAGGAGGATCATCGCAGTTCGGGCCAGGCCTCGGGCGGCAAGGGGGCAACTGGGTCCTCTAAAATCACTCCAGCGAGGCGCGGATCGCGCCGGAAGTGATCGATGGCCACGCCCGCGTGCGGCACCAAGCGAGCGACCGGACGGCCGTTCCGACACACCACTACCACCTCCCCCCTCTCCTCCACCGCCTGCACCAGCTGAGAGAGCGACGACTTAGCCTGATGCATATTGACAGTGATCATTTTAGAGTGGGCTAAGCTGGACTAAGCCCAAGGTAAACGAGGCGTCAACAGTGAGGCCAAGCTCAAACCAAATTCGCCCGCTCGTGGAAACCACGAGACGGGCCTAGGCTCGGTCGATCCGGCTTTCTTTTCGCCCAATCGAAGGCACGTTTCCCTGCGCTTCCTTGAGCGCGTCCCGATGAACCCGCGCCCGGCTTGGTCCCGCATCTTGTTTTGGCTGGGGGTGCTCGCGTTTGTGGGGGGGGCCTTGGATCCGCTGGAGGGCGCCTGCGTCATTTTGGCGGGGAGCGTCCTGCTGCTGGCGAGCGCGCTGCTACCGGGCGCGGCCCTGCGCCACCCGCGGCGCTGGGCGCTGGTCTCGGCCCTGATCGCCAGCGGTACGGCGGCGATGCTGGTGTTGAGCGCAGCGGGTGGCATCGGCGGCAACACCGGCCGATCCTGGACGTGGGGGTTACTGCTCCTGCCCTACCCCGCGGGCTGGCTGATCGGCGTCGGTACCCTTTTGGCCCACGCCCGGGCGCAACTCCGGCGGCGCTCTCCTTAACCCGGGCGGACAGCGCCCCGGAAACGCCCGGTTCGCCATCGACGCCGCCCGCGGCGCCAGCTTGGCTGAAAATCACCCTGATGAACACCCCGCTGCGTCTGCTCCGGCTCCTGCTGCCAGTCCTCCTCGCCCTGCTCCCCCCTGCCGCCGGCCAGAGCCCGGTGGGCGCTCTAGGGTCGATCGCCGGCCGGGTGACCAACGCTGCCGGAGACACGTTTCTGGAGCGCGTGCGGGTGACGGTGGAGGGGACCACCCTCGAGACGTTCACCGACGCCGGAGGCGCCTACCGCCTCGACGGAGTGCCCGCGGGCGCCGTCCGCGTCCGAATGTTTTACACGGGGCTGGCGGTGCAGTCAGCGCCGGTCACGGTCGTCGCCGGCCAATCCGCCCCGCTGGACGTGGCCCTCGGAGCGGTGGACCGGGTGGTAGGGGGGAACGCTCCGGTGAAGCTGGACCAGTTTGTAGTCGCCACCTCCAAGGAAATGGAAGCCGCGGCGATCGCGATCAATGAGCAGCGGTTCGCCTCGAACCTGAAGACGGTGGTCTCCAGCGACGAGTTCGGCACCGTGGCCGAGGGTCACGTGGGTGAGTTCCTGAAGTTCCTGCCCGGGGTCACGATGGACTACGCCGGGGGCAACGCGCGTGAGATCTCAATCAACGGGGCGCCGGCCGAAAACGTTCCGGTGACGCTCGACGGTTTCGCGCTGGCGACGGCAATCAGCGGCATCGCGCGGGCCGCGGCGGTGGATATGGTGTCGATCAACGGCATCGCGCGGGTGGAGGTCTCGTTTTCGCCTACTCCGGACACCTCTGGGGCGGCGCTGGCGGGCTCGGTGAATATGGTCCCGCGCAGCGCGTTTGAACGTTCGCGGCCAGTCTTCAACGGGAGCGTTTACGGGATGGTGCGCGACCATCGCAAGGAGCTCCGGGCGACCCCGGGGCCGCGGGAAGATCGGCGGAGCAAGGTAGCGCCGGGCTTCGACTTTTCGTGGGTGGTCCCGGTGAACCGGCGCTTCGGCTTCACCCTCTCGGGCGGCCGTACCAGCCAGTTCGCGGGCCAAGATCAAGTGACCAACACCTGGCGCGGCGCCGGGACCACGACGAACGGCACGACCTTCCCCCACACCACGCCCGACCGCCCCTACCTCTCCAGTTTCGCGGTGCGCGGCGGCCTCAAAGAGACCACCCGCCACTCGCTCGCCGCCACCCTCGATTTCCGCCTGGCGCGGCACGACACCGTGTCGCTCTCCCTCCAAGCCTCGCGGTTCGAAGAGGACTTCCTCAGCCAGACGCTCACCTTCAACGTCGGCGGCGTGGCCCCCGGGGCCTTCACGCCCTTCTCAACCCGGGGCAACCCCGGGGCGGGTGACCTAGTGAGCGGCAATGCTGGCGGCTACCGGCGCAACGAGACCTATATGCCGACCCTGCGCTGGCGCCACGACGGGCCGATCTGGAAGGCGGAGGCCGGCGTGGGCTATTCCCGCGCTCGGTACAACGGTGGCGACCTCGGGCGCGGCTACTTCGCGAACTCCAGCGCCCGCCGCACCGGAGTGACCGTGGCCTTTGACGATATTTTCTACCTAC
>CAIOTK010000112.1 GCA_903861185.1 uncultured Opitutia bacterium
ATGAAACACTTTGTTATCGCCCTACTGCTGGCGCCGCTGGCCGCGTTGAACGCTGCTGACAAATCTCCCTCACTTGACAAAACCGAAGTAACTTTCCGCACCGCCGATGCCAAGTTGCAACGGTTGTATGAAACTGCAGAAACACAGGCCGCAACGAACCTCAAAGCATTCTCGCCGACGATGACCATTCTCGATGAGGGCGCCGGTTATAATGCTGCATGGATCGAGACGCAGCCGATGGGTGGGGCCATGTATGCAAAGCGGAATGTCGAGGTAGCAATCAACAATCAGCTCATCTTCATGGCCCATCAGCGGGAGGACGGACGATTTCCGAGCCTTGTCAAACCGTTCGACGAAAAAAGTTGGGCAAATACTATGCGCGACGATGGCTGGCTACCTGGAGCGGTAGCGGTGGGACAGGACGGCGTTATGGGGATGTATAAAACTTTTCAGGGACACTGTTTCCCCCAGGAAGCGCTGGACGTTTATTTCTGGACAGGCGGGAACCGAGCCTTCCTTGAGCAGCTTTATGTGGTGCTGGAGAAGCACGACCAGTACCTCTGGAAGGTGCGGGATTCGAATCACGATGGCTGCCTCGAGGCGTGGAGCACTGGTGACACAGGGGAAGACCACTCTACGAAGTTCGGTGACTCCTACTTCTATTGGAGCTTCGACTTTCCTCCCACTCCGGAACGGATTGCCAGCCTGCCCGAGGCCGCATTGAAGCGCCAGAAAGTAACATGGCAGCCGGATCCCTCGGCCAATCGAAAGTTCGAATCTCCATTGCCTGCTGAGTCCATGGATGTTATGTCGTATTCCTACGCCAATCGCACTACCCTTGCCACCATCTCGAAGATACTGGCCAACGGCCGCCAGGGGTACTGGATCGAGCAAGCCGCCAAAGTAAGCGCCAAGATCAAAAACTACCTGTGGATAACTGAAAAAAAAGCCTGCTTCGATCGCGATCGGAATGGCAAAATCCTCGAGACGCTGGTTCATAATAATCTCCGCTGCATGTATTTCGGCAGTTTTGATCAGGAGATGGCCGATCAGTTCGTGCGCCATCACCTGCTTAATCCCAGGGAGTTCTGGACGCCACTGCCGCTGCCGTCTATCGCGGCGAACGACCCGAAGTTCAGAAATCTCCCTGGCAACGACTGGAGCGGACAATCCCAAGGGCTGACCTTCCAGCGTGCCATCCGTGCCTTGGAGAACTACGGGCACTATGCCGAGCTTTCGTTGATTGGAACCAAGCTACTCGAGACCATCCAGCAAAACAAACTCATCTTCGGGCAGCAATATGACCCTTTCACCGGAGCCACCCAAAATATCACCGGCTACGGACCGACCCTCCTGTCGGCGCTTGAATTCATCTCGCGGATGCAGGGCGTTCATCTCAACCTCGTCAACGATCAGGTCTGGTGGTCAGCCTTGGAAGGGGCAGATTTCACCTACACGCAGCGCTGGGGCGAGCGTAATTGGACGGTGAGTGCCACGAAAGGCCGCTTTACCGCCAGTATCGACAACAAGGAGGTTTTCTGCTGCAAACGCGGCGTTCGCGTGGTGACTGACCTGGTGGGCAATGTGCGCGAAGTAGTCGGCATTGCACCCGAAGCACAGAACGTGTTGCTTCAAATTGCTGGTACCTCCCGCAAGCTTACCGTGAAGCCAAATCAGGCGTGGCAAATCAATGCCGCCAAGCCTATGCTGCTCCGCGCAGCCCCATTCGACTACCCCTTTCAGGAAAAAACCAGATAACTAAGAAAAGAAGAAATCCGATAACCATGAAAACTATCATCACCCTACTGTTCGCCTCGCTGGTCGCGCTCCAAGCGGCTGATGCGGCATCAAAAACAAGCGCCGCCGAACAGCCCCGCACTTTCTGCAATCCGCTGTCGATTCCCAACTACCCCCTCGGCTATGACGCCCGCAATGCGGAGAAGGGAAAACCCGATACTGATGAGGGCTGGCGCCTGGGATATCAGGAGCAGTACCGTAAACTGGCTGATCCGACCGTTCTCTGGATTGATGGCAAGTGGTACCTCTATCCGTCTTGCGACATGGCCTGGGTCAGTGCTGACAATGGCGCGACCTGGGAGCATCATCCGCTCAACGTTCGGGATTTGGGCTACTCTCCTACTGTGGTGCTCCATCGTGGACGATTCCTCCTGACCGCCAGCGACGGCCCAGCCATCTACGCATCTTCCTCGCCACTCGGTCCCTTCGAGAAGATCGGGGACTTACCTGCCCCCCGTAGCGCCAAAGTTCCGGAGCGCTGGGACAAGATGCTCTTCGCTGATGATGACGGCAGGCTTTACCTCTATTTCGGAACCACGTCGACGACAGGCATCTGGGGCATGGAACTGGACGCCTCCGACCCGACGAAGGCACTCAGCGAGCCCGTGGAATTATTCACCTTCAATCCACGGGAACGTTCCTGGGAAGCCTTTGGCGAATGGAACGAGAACCCGAACAAAAGTTGGATCGAGGGATCGTGGATGCTGAAGCGCAATGGCAAATACTACCTGACTTACTCCGCTGCCGGCACCCCCTACCGCACCTATGCGATGAGTTGCTTTGTCGGCTCATCACCGCTGGGACCATTCAAGCCTCAGAAGAGAAATCCCATCCTGCGCACCATCGATGGTCTCGTCACTGGTACTGCCCACGGCTGCATCGTCCCTGGACCTGAGAATCAACTCTGGGCCTTTTACACGGTAAGGGCGGGTGTGGCGCACAAGTATGAGAGCCGCATCGGCATGGATCGCGCTGAGATTGACGCCAACGGCGAACTCGTCGTAAACGGTGCGACTTCGCTCCCGCAGTGGTTGCCGGGAAAAATGCCAACGGATGCTAAATCTGCCGAGAGTGGGTGGCTCCCGATCAATGGCTTCGTGCTAACGCTCGGCTCCACCAACGCACCGAACCTCCAAGGTCGATTCGCCGTGGACAACGAGATGCGCACCTGGTGGGAGCCTGCGCAGGGTGATAAGCAGCCCACGCTCACCAGCAGCTTCGGCTCACCCGCCACGATTCAGGCCGTGCGCCTGATCTGGCGAGACATTGGCCTCGATACCAAACGGGGCGTGAAGCCGGGTCCTTTCCGCTACCGCGTGGAAATCGAAACCGCCAAGGACCAGTGGACCACTATTCTCGACCGCAGCGGGAGCACCGAAGACCTGCTCGTCGACTACCGCGAATGCAAACCCACCACCGGCACGCGAGCCCGTCTCGTCATCCTCGGCTCCCCTAAAGGCATCACTCCCGGCGTCGCTGAGTTCACGGTCTTTGGAACAACTTTCGTCACCAAATAGCCCGCACACTAAACGCACCCACCCACTCCTCACTGCCCTGCTGCCAGCACCGCCCGCCGCGCTGCATTACGAACGATTCAGATAGAGAATCCCAAACTCGCAATGATTGAGCTCACGACGCGACCCGATGGGGTCAGCCTGTTGCATGTTGCACGGGCGGGCTAGGCACGCGACCCACGCACGACAACGACGACTGCAACACGCAACAGGCTGACCCCGTCCCTTGCCTCCCGGCGTCGGGGAGGAGCCGCCTAAGATGTAACCGGCTGACCTATTCGCCGGCGAATCTCCGGCCGGCTCAACGCACCTCGTAGACCTCCAAGAGGACCAAGCCAGTACCTCCCTCGCCGCCGCGGACCTGCGCCGTGTAGACGCCCGGCGCCAGCGTGACTAGCAACGCCGCGTCCTTACTCCCAGGGTTTAAGGGAAAACACCCCGCCGCCGCAGAGGCCGCCGCCACCTCCTCCTCGCTGGCCAACGCCGATACGCTCCAGTCCTCGTTGGCCGCGACGAGCGATTGCCCCGCGTAGAGCGCCAGCCGCGGGTCTCCCAAGGCCGCCTCGATCCCGATCGCGCGGAGCGCCGACCCGACGGCCCGGACGAGCAGCCGCTTCGGGCCCGGCCCTTTCACCACCAAGCCGCTCGTCACACTGTCGCCCGCATTCCTGAGCCACCCCAGCGTCGATAGGCTGAGGGTCCGGCCGACGCCGGCGTCGAGTTCGTACACCTCCAGCAGCCCCGTGCCCGTTTCACCCGTCGCGTTTGCAACCTGCAGCTCGTACGCGCCCGAGGGCAGCGACACCACCACCGCGGAATCAGCGCTGCCCCGCGCCAGCGGAAAGGCCCCGACCTGCCGCGCCACCTCCGGCATCTGCCCGGCGAGCGGACCCGTTTCCCAACCCGCGTTGCGCGCGATCTCTTGACCGCTGGCGTCCCGGACCAGCAGCACGGGCCGCGCCGCCGGGCGCTCCACCCCGAACGCGGCCAGACCCGGCCCCACCGCGCGGGCCAGATACTCCTTACCCGCTGTGTCACCGACCACCAGCCCGACACTCATCGGCTCCTGCTCCGACCCCAGCACGCCGAGGCTCGACCCATTGATCAGCCGCGGGCGCGGCCCAAGCTTCGACGACTGGCCGCCACCCGCGATCCCGCTCCAACCGCTGGCTGGCGCCGGCGCACGCGGCGCATCCGGCCGATAGCTCCGCGCCTGGAGGTCCGCGGCCGCCGGCAGCACCACCGGTGCCATCGCCACCCCGGCCCCAGTAGCAATGGCCCCGCCGAAACCCCGCGGGTCCGTGCCATCGGTGGTGTACACCAGCAGGCTCCCACGCGCGGGAGTCACGACGAGCGTACCATCGGCCCCAGCCGTGACGGTCGGGGCGCCAGTGAACTGCGCGTCGATCCACGCGGTGCGCCGCGCCAGCCACGCCTTCAGGTTCGCGATCTCCCCGCTCCAGCCGCCGGGGAACCGCGAGGCGTTGTCCGGCCAGCGTGCGGCGTCCCGCGCCGCGGCCGCCGGCCCGACCTGCGCCGCGAGCCCGTCGATCAGCGCATCGAGGCTGGCCGTCGACAGCTGGCGCGCCCGAAGCGCCTGCCAGCGATCAATCCATCCCTGCACAAACTCGGGGTCCTGCGCCAACGCCCCCCACCAGCCCTCCGCGAAGTAGTCCGCCCCGCCCTCACCCGCCCTCCAGCCCAGCGGGTCCTGCACGCGGGGATCAGCGCCCCCGAGGGAGCGGTCGAAGTCCCACACGGGCCCAGCGACCATCCGGCCGCCACGATCCTTGGTGAAGTAACCGCTCCGCATCAGGCCGTCGCAGTTGAGGGCGAGGGCGTTGAGGATGTGGTGGTCGATCCAAGACGGGAGGTCGATGAAGTCCCCGTAGCTGCGGTCCACGAATCCCGCCGTCTGGTTGGCCCGCAGGGTGTCATCAAACGCCTGCAAGTGCCCGCGCAGGTACTCCGCCTGCGCTGGCATGAGGCTGGCCGCCTTGGTGGAATCCAACACTAGCGCCACCGGCTCCTCCGGGAAACCCCGATCCAGCCGGAAGCTGAACTCATCCGGATCCGGCACATCGATCTTGAAGACATAACCGCCCGTCACCCGCGGCACCACGATATCGCCCGGGCCCAGCGGCGTGACGTCGATCCGCGCCGGATCCACGTCGAGCCCGTCCGTCAGGACGTAGATGCCGGCGTGATCAGCCAGGTCGAGTTCACCTCCGTCGAGATTGAGGAAAACCTCCACCAGCTGGGTGCGCGGGGCCCAGCGCCCGAGGCGATTACTGAGCGCGTAAACGAACGCGTTGTAGAGGTAGGTGCGATCATAGTACCAGGGACCGATCAGCTTCCAGCTTCCGAAGGCGGGAAATCCGGGCAGCGTCACCGCCCGGGCGCCCCCCCGGGCATCCAGCGCCGCGAGCGAGTAGCTCTTCTTGGGGAAATCCGCCGAGGACTGGCCGCGGACCTTGGTCGTGCCCGCAGACCACACCGCGGGCGCTGCGGCGAGGCGCGTTCCGCCCGCGGCGGGACGCGGCCAGGCATAGATCCAACAGGGCCGGTTGATGCCGTCCTTCACCAGTCCCCCCGTGCCGTGGGTGTCGATGACCAGCAACGGCAGCTGGGAGTCAAAGTTGTCCAGCCGCGCCGCACCGGTGTCGCCGAGCCGCACATACTGCGCGGTCGCGGGCAGGCCGTGGACGAGATCGTCGGCCGTGTAAACGCTCGCGCGCACGACAACCGAAGCGGAGAGCGTGAGCGGACCGGTGTATTCCGGGGAGTCCGGCGACGGCTCCGGCAGGTCGGCCGCCCCGGCCACGGACGGCGGCGTGAGCGTGTAGCGGATGCGCTGCCCCGGGCCGGCACCGGACAGTTCCAGCGTGAGCGAGCCGGCGAATGGCCCCGGAGCCCGGGAAAAGGAGACCTGCTGGGCGAGGAACAGACCCTCCGGGCCCGGATTGGGCGCGCCCGGCGTCGGGACCCGGAAGTAGCCGCGCACCACCTCCCCGCCGCCCTCGGCGGGCGGGGTTAGGCCGTAGGACAAGTCCTCCGACTGAGCGGGGAAAACCGGGGCGAACTCCGCGGTCACCGTCACGCCGTCCGGCTTCACCAGCGCGAGGTATTCCCCTTTCTTGCTGAGCTCGAAGTTGGTGTGCAGGGGCCGGCCCGGCTCGCGCCGGTCGCGGCCGGAGGCCCATACCAGCAGGTAGCCACCGGGCGGGAGCACGACGGCAGGAAACGTCCACTGCGCAAGATCTCGCGCGGTGTCCGTGAGATGCCAGCCCGCGAGATTCACCGGCAGCGGGTCGGGATTGTGGATCTCGATCCAATCCGCGTAGGTGCCGGTGTCGTCCGCGAGCGTAAGGGCATTGGAGGCCAGGAACTCGCTGATGACGGGCTCGGCCCGGGGCGAACACGCGAGCGCGACGAGGGCGAACAAGCTGCCGAGCGCACGCCGCGCTCGGCGGGAAAATAGGCACGTTTTCATCGGGCAGAAAATCCCCGCGGCACTCGCCCCAGCAACGTGCGCCACCCGCTAACAGAGCGGCTGCAAACCACGATTCGGGGTTGCCGCCGCAAAATGTGCGCAGGCGCTGGGCGCAGGTCCGCTCGGCGAAACGCGCGCCACCGCTTGCTCCCCCCGAAGTACGATCGCACTTTGGCGTGTGAAAGTGCCCGGTGCATTGTTCGGCCGGCTCGCCCGCTCCGTCGGTTGGACCCTCGGCCTAGCCTCGCTGGAAGCCCAGCCCTCCCCGCCCTTCGTGTCCGGGGTCTGGAGCGGCAACGTCACCCCGGAAAGCGCGACGGTGTGCGTCCGCCTCGCCTCGCCCGGCCTGCAGGTCCGTCTCGCGGTCGGCACCGGGGGCCCGCTCAGACCGACGCTCTATTCCGCCCCGGTCACCACCACCGCCGCGGAGGGCAACGTCGTCCGGCTGGACATCGAAGGGCTGGAGCCGGGCACCGCCTACGCCTACGGCATCGAAGTCAATGGGGTCCTGCGCGACGAACCGCTCACGCGCGGCACCTTCCGTACCTTCCCCACGGGCGCCGCCTCCTTCCGGCTCGCCTTCGGTTCCTGCGGCGATTGGCGGGCCTCCGACCACCGGGCCTACGAGGCCGTCGCCGCCGAGCGGCCGCTGCTGTTCCTCCATCTGGGCGACCTGCACTACAGTGACACTGGAACGACCGTCGCGGACGACTATCGCCGTAATTATGACGCGGTGCTCCGGCATCCCCAGCAGAGCACGCTCTTCCGCGCCCAAGCCATCGCCTACATCTGGGATGACCACGACTTCACCGGCAATGACAGCGACAGCACCAGCCCGGGCCGGGCCGCCGCGAGGGGCGTGTACCGCGACTATGTCCCCCATTATCCCCTGACCATTTCCGATGGGAGCATCGGGCAGGCGTTCACGGTCGGCCGCGTGCGGGTAATTCTGACGGACCTGCGCAGCTCAGCGCACCCTGCCGCCGAGGCCGAGTCCGCCCGCAAGACCCGGCTCGGCGCCGCGCAGAAGGCGTGGTTTAAGCGGGAGTTGCTCGCCGCCCGCGACGCCGGCTTCCCGCTCATTCTCTGGGCCAGCAGCGTGCCGTGGATTCAAGCGGCCCAGATCGGCCAAGACTCCTGGGGCGGCTACGCGACCGAACGCGCCGAACTCGCCGACTTCCTGCGCCAGAATCGGATCCGGAACGTGGTAATGCTCTCCGGCGATATGCACGCTTTGGCTTACGACGACGGCACCCATTCGGACTACGCCACGGGTGGCGGTGCCCCGTTGGTCGTAATCCACGCCTCGGCCCTAAACAGTGCCGGCAGCGCCAAGGGCGGCCCGTATACCGCTGGCCCCATCGAGGGCGGCGCCCAATACGGCCTCCTAGACATTACGGACTCTGGCGGCTCGACGCTCGACGTGCGCTTCCTCGGGAAGCGGGTCGGTGAGGGGGCGCGCTTGGAATTCTCCTTCACCGCCAGTCCCGCGGGCATTGCGCCTAAGGGAATCCCCGTCTTGCCCGCCGGGGGGGAGCTGGCCTTCGTGAACGTCGCCACTCGCGCGCGGGTGCACACGCCAGGGGAAGTGGTCACCGTGGGCTTTGTCTTGGGCGGGACCGCGACCCGCCACGTCCTTGTGCGGGCGATCGGCCCGACTTTGGAAGCATTTGGGGTCCCGGACGCCCTCTCCCGGCCGAGCCTGCGCCTGTACCGCGGCAGCGAGGTGCTGGCCAGCAACGACCATTGGTCCAAGGCGGACGCGCGCCAGCTTTCCGGCGTATTTGCCCGCACCGGCGCCTTCCTCCTCCCGGCGTCCTCTCGCGACGCCGCGCTCGTTTTTCCCCTCGCCCCGGGCGCCTACACCCTCGAGGCGACCGGACTCGGGGGCGGCATCGGCACCGTGCTGATTGAAGCCTACGGCGTGCCCTAGGCGGGACGGGGTCAGGCCGTTATTCGCTAGTCTAGACTAGGTCGACGGTCGCGTGGCTCCCGGCGGCTCGGTAAGGGGTCAGGCCAGCGCACGGTGCATTGGAGGCGGTCCAACTCACAGGATCCGATGCCGAGGCGCGGAAACGGCACGCCGCCCGGGACCTCCGCGCCACAAACGCGGATAAGCTCTGCATGGTACCCTCCGGACTGGGGCGCCCTAACCACGGCAGCAAGCGCACCCCGCACTGGCCTGACCCCTTTGGGAGCGCCCTGGCTACGTCCGGGACGCCGGCACTCAGACTTGCGCTTGGCGCCGGGCCTGCCGGAAGCGGCGCTGGCGCTCCGCGTTGGTCTGGCGCTTCTCCTCCGCGGACTTCGCCGGCCGCCCGGCACGCAGGCGCAGCGGCAAATCGACCCCGCTGGGATAGAGGTTCCGCCGCTTGAACGCCCCTGGCGCTTCACGGAGCGCGAGCCACCGCAGCCGGGGCGTCAACTCGCCCACGTCGAACACCGGGTCTGGCGCGACGCGCTCCGGGCGGAACGCCCATTCCGGGGCCGCTCGCCCCAGCTTTCCGGCCAGATGGTCCGCGTAGGCGCCCAGCCAGGCATCCGCGACGTGGCCCCCGGGAAACCGCCCGCGCAACAGCTCCGGTTCGTCGGCGATGGCCGCCGCGGCCTGCGGGCGGGCGGAACAGCGGCGCAACTGGTGCAGCCAGTCGCGCAGGTGGCGACCGAACGCCGCCAATGAATCCGCGCGGGCCGCGACTGCCGCCAAGGTCTCAGGGCGCGGGCTCATGGGAATGGGATCCCAACGCGCCCCGCACCACCTCCCGGGCGACGGCGGTCAATTCGTCGTGGGGGAAAAATCGCCCGTGGATCTCGACCGCCTCCGCCACCGAGCGCAGGCCCAGTTTGCCGACGAGGAAACGGATGTCCCCGTGATCTCCGGGATAGCCGGGGAGGGGCGGGCGGCAGGCCTGGAGCTTCAACGCCAGAAGGTAGGCTGCAGTCGGCACCAAGATCCGGAGTCCCGGGCCGAATTCCTCACCGGGCAGCTGCCGTTTCGCCTCCTGGGCGGCGAGGAATTGGCGCACGTCGTCGTTCAGCCAATCCTCGGGCAGGCCCAACTCGGAGGCCACTTGGCGGGAAAGCCGGTGGGCCACGTCGCCAGGGTGCACCACGGCGTCGACATCTTTGGTCGCGTCGCGGGAGCCGTAGACCAGCGCGAACACGGCGCCCCCGTAGAGTGAGAGCTCGAGGATTACCCGTTGCGTGTGAGCGAGTTCCCCCAGACGCCGCAGCGCCTGCCGGAGGCGTCGAACGTCAAGCGGGTCGTAGGGCATAGATAAAGCGTTACGTAACGCTTTATTGAAAGGCAAGTCCGGGAGGGGCGCCGGTTAAGCCGGAGCGATGCCATTGGAGGCGGAGCGGAGGGCAATTGAAGGGAGGGGGCAGGCCGTTAGTTGCTCTTCCGGCGCATCCAGTGCCAGCGGTGAGCACGCCAAGCGGGGCGGTCAAACGGGATTCCCAGTCCGACCATTCGCCCGACCCCCGCCCGCTCTATGCGGACAGCAGACGCAGCGCGGCGTCCCGCGGGAAGGTATCCTCCAGCGGCATACAGACCGTCCCGCTCAGCGCTACGCCTAGCAGAAACGGATCGAGTTCTGGGGTGACCGGCTCCGCCTCGTGCCGCAGCTGTAGCATCCAGCTGAACTCCTTGATCGTCCCAAGCACGGAACGGCTGCAGGTCTTGGCGACGGCGATGGTGCCCATCGCGCCCACCTCCCGCTCCACCGCCCTCGCGTCCGCCCCGAGGTGAAGCAACAACCGCCCGACGGCCGGCCCCAGCCGCTCCGGCAGCGTGGCGTACGGCGCGGCCGGCAGGACGACCGCAAGCCGGGCTAAAGCGCTCACGCAGAGCACCAACCGGCAGCGGCCCAGCGTCAGGTCAGCGGCATACCAGTCGCCCAGCCGCGTGTCGGAACACAGCGCGGTCTCGGCCAGTCGGAGGCGAAGTTTTGCCGCGAGCCGAGCGGTTGGACGTAAGATCAGCATTCCTTCGAGGTTACAACTGCTCGGCAAGGGTTTAGAGGGCGTGCCCTGACTGTACCCCATCGGACTCCTAGAACGAGCCCCGCAATCCCCAAGTGAGGAGCACGCCGGTGTTGGTGTCCGAGGAACGGCGAGCGTAGGGCGGAGTATTATCGCCAAACCGCTCCACCTTATCCGACACCGCGAAAACATTCTGCGCATTCGCGAAGACGGACAGCCGCGGGCTCACCCGGAACTCAGCATTCAGGTCCATAATCGTCCGCGGAATCGTGTAGATACCCCCATTCGGATTGAGCGCGGCGACCACGGAATCGAGTCGCTGCCCGCGATGGTTCCAACGCGCGACCACCTTGAGGCGCCGGTGATTGTAGGTGACGCCCCAGCTCAAGGTACCCCGCACAAAGCCGCCGAAATTGCCCCGCTGGCTACCGTAAAGCTTAAGCTTGGTCCCATTAAGGAAGGCCTGAAACGGCCGGCCCCATTGGCCCAGGGCCTGCAGGGAGTGCTGCGCGTTGAACTCGACCCCATCCACGCGCGCATTGCCCCCATTGGTCGTGCTGTTGATTTCCCAACCGAGGTATTGCGGACCGAGGTCGAAGTCGCGCAGGTCTTGCTCGGTCGCGATAATCGTCGAGGACGCGAAGAAGTCTTGGATGGTCTTACGGACGGCGCCCACGCTGAAGAGCCCGCCCTGCGCGGTGTAATATTCCAGCGAAAGGTCATAGTTCTTGGCGGACCACGGCTTCAG
>CAIOTK010000113.1 GCA_903861185.1 uncultured Opitutia bacterium
CCCATCAGGCCCGAGTGTTCGGCGATGCCGATGCCGAGGAGGCATACCAGCGAGATGCCGAGGGGCGGGTAAGCGAGGAAGTTGCGGATCGGTTCCAGCAGCATCCGGTGCATTCCCTCCAAGGAGAGCAGGTTCACCACGGCCACCGTTTTGCCGTTGCCGGGGTGGACCGCGGAGACGCCGGCGGTATGGAGGATCCAGGACAGGACCACCACTGCCGCGGCGAGCGCGAGGAAGAGGGTGGCTGGGTGGGGGAGGGCGTTGCCGGCGCGTTCGACTGCATTCAGCAGTCGGGGCAGGAGGGCGGGGCGGGACGGGGCGGATTCCGGCGGGGGCATCCCGACGACGAAGCGGAGCCCGGCGATCACGGCAAGCCGGGGGTGCGTTTCGCCGGCGGGCGGGTCGGGGCGCTGAACCGGTGAGTTACGTCATTCTGGCGGGTGCGAAGGCGGGAACCCCAGAGGCGGGTGGGCGTCTCAGTAGGTGTCGGGGTAAGGTGAAGCAGGAACGCCAGAGAGTCCGAGCAAGAGTCGGTCCGGGTTCCTTGAGAGCGTAGCGGTTAGGATGCCGCGGGGCTCGGCTCCCGCCGGGAAGGTTCCGGTGAGGTAGCGAGAGCGTCCGGTGGGACTTGAAAGTCAGGCGAGTGGTCCCGCGGTCAGCCCTTGGGTCGGCCGCCGGGTCGGTGGTTTGGGGTGCCGCGGTCGATCCGGTCAGGAACGGGCCCCCGCGCGTGGGCGCGGGGGCCTTCCGTTAGGGAGAGGCTAGAAGATCGAGATCGCGCGGGCGCTCTCGAAGACGACCCAGAAGATGCCGCCGAGAAGGGTGAAGCGGAGGGCCCGCTTCACGAGGGCGCGGCTGCGCAGCACGGCGGAGAGGAGGTCCGCCCGCATCCGCGAGCGGTTGGTCCCGGCCATAAAGCTGACGAAGTGCGGGTTACGGAACCGAGCCGCGGGGCGGTAGGGCAACGTGGCGCCGGTCGAATCCGGGCGAGTTTTGCGGCGAGCGCTCAGCACGCGGCGACTGACGAAATTTGGGGTGGTGATTTCAAGCGGAAAGCCCCTACGGTCCGGGTTTTTAGCGAGTTTTTTCCCGCCGATGCATCACTTCCGTTATTCCGGTCCCGACCTCCAGTGCGAATCCGTTGACTTGGCCGCCGTTGCTCGCCTCTACGGCACGCCGACCTACGTCTACAGTGCGACCACGATGGAGGATAACTACCGTCGCCTGCAGCGCGGGCTTGAGGGGCTCGACGCTCACCTCTGTTACGCGATGAAGGCCAACTCGAACTTGGCCGTGTTGCGGCACTTCGCGAACCTTGGGGCGGGCTTCGACCTCGTTTCCGGCGGCGAGATCCGCCGGGTGCTGGCCGCGGGTGGGAACGTCCGCGGGAGCGTATTCGCCGGGGTGGGCAAGACCGAGGCCGAGATCGCCCTCGCCTTGGAGCACGGGATCTTCTCGTTCCACGTCGAGAGCGAGCCGGAGTTGGCGCGCATCAACCACGTGGCGGGGCGGCTCGGCGTGAAGGCGCCGGTCGCGATCCGGGTGAACCCGGACGTCGACGCCCATACGCACGCCAAGATTACGACGGGGAAGAGCGACAATAAGTTCGGCATTCCCTTGGCGCACGCGGCGGCGGCCTATGAGGCGGCGGCCCAGTACCCGCACCTGGAGATCCGGGGCGTGCAGATGCACATCGGCTCGCAGCTGACCTCGGTCGCGCCGTTCGTCGAGGCGGTGAAGAAGGTGGCTCCTTTCGCGGCCGAGCTGAAGCAGCGGTACGGCATCAAGTACTTCTCCATCGGCGGCGGGATGGGCATCATCTACCGGGATGCTTTGGCCAGCGGCGCTGCCGCTTGGTGGGAGGCGCAGCCTGCGGACCAGCGGCCCCTGACGCCCGAGAGCTACGGGGCGGCTTTGGTGCCGCTGCTGCAGCCGCTCGGCCTGAAGATCTTGCTCGAGCACGGCCGCTTTATGGTCGGCAACGCCGGCGCGCTGCTGGCGCGGGTCGAGCACCTCAAGCGCGGGGCGAACCGGAACTTCCTCGTGGTCGATGCCGCGATGAACGACCTCGTCCGGCCCGCAATGTACGACAGTTACCACGAGATCGTGCCGCTGCACCGGGATTCGTCCCGCCGGGCGCTGGTCGCGGACATTGTCGGCCCGATCTGCGAGAGCGGGGATTGTTTCGCCAAGGAGCGGCAGTTGCAGGAGCTGGGCGAGGGGGAGCTGTTGGCCTTCCTCAGTGCGGGCGCTTACGGCTACACGATGGCCAGCCGTTACAACACGCGCGGGATGGCTGCCGAGGTGATGGTGCGGGGTAGTTCCTTTGAGTTGGTGAATTCGCGCGAGACCTTTGAGCAGATCATCGCCGGGGAGAAGGTGCCGGCCTTCCTGCAGTAGGCCGCTTTCCGCGATGCGCTTCGTCGTGGCCGGTGCCGGCGCTTGGGGAACCGCTTTTGCGGTGCATCTGGCGCGCCTCGGCCACGCGGTGGCGCTCGTGCCGCGCCGGCCGGAGCAGGCCCGGGCGCTGGCGGCGGCGCGGGAGAATGCCGAATACCTGCCGGGGGTGACCCTGCCCCCTGGGGTGGAGTTGGCCGAGAATCTGGCCGGGGCAGCCGCTGGCGCCACGGCCGTGTTGCTCGCCTGCCCCGCGCAGGCCCTGCGCGAAACGGCCGCGTTGGCCGGTTCTGCCCCGTGGATCATCAGCCTCGCCAAGGGCCTTGAGGCCGGCACGCACGCCCGGCCGTCGGAGGTAATGGCCGCCGCCCGCCCCGGCGCCCGGGTCGCGGCCATCAGCGGCCCGACCAATGCCCTCGGCGTCGCCCGCGCGGAACCCTCGGCAATGGTGCTCGCGGCCGACCGGTGCGACGCGGACCTGACCGCCCTCCAAACGGCCCTCAGCGG
>CAIOTK010000114.1 GCA_903861185.1 uncultured Opitutia bacterium
CAGGTTGAACGCGATGCCCTCCCCCGGGATCAGGCCCAGCCGCCGGCGATCCTCGGTCGCCAGGACGAGGCCGCGCGCGATCGAACGGTCCGGCGCCGGGTCCGCATACGGCTGGCCCCGCAGGGTCACCTCTCCGGCCAGTCGCCGCCCCCAGCCCGCGAACAGGTGCAGCAACAGCTCCGTCCTCCCTGCGCCCATCAGGCCGCCAATCCCGAGCACTTCCCCCGGGTGCACAGTCAGGGAAATATCTCCCAAGCGGACCCGTGAACCCACCGGCGGCGCCACGCGCAACCCTTGCACCGCGAGTAAAGGTTCCCCGCGGCGCTCCACCGCGGCGGCCGCCCGCGGGAATTGCTCAGTCAATTCGCGCCCGACCATCTGCCGGATGATCACCGCCGGTTCCGCCTCGACCCGGTCCAAGGTCGCCACCGTCGCGCCATCGCGCAGCACGGTCACGCGGTCGGCCAAGGCACGCACTTCCTCCAAACGATGCGAAATATAGATGCAGGCCGTCCCCCCGGCGCGCAGCCTCCGCAGGTGCTCCTGCAGCACGGCGACCTCGCGCGAGGCGAGCGCCGCGGTGGGTTCGTCCAGCACCAGCACCCGCGAGCGTTTGTCCATCGCCCGCGCGATCTCCACGAGCTGCTTCTGGCCGATGCCCAGCCGGCCGACGGGCGTCTCGGGATCGACGTCCAGGCCGAACTCCCGCAGCAGGTCCGCGGCGCGGCGGTGCAGGGTGGGCCAGTCGATCCGCCACCCCCGGCGCGGCGCCCGGCCGAGGAACAGGTTCTCGGCCACGCTCAGGCCGTCGACCAGCGCCAGTTCCTGCGTGATCACGGCCAGCCCGGCGGCCTCGGCATCGCGCACGGAACGGAACGTGGCCGGCCGGCCGTCGATCCGCAGCTCGCCCTCGTACGACCCGTGCGGGTGGATGCCCGAGAGGAGCTTGATCAGGGTCGACTTACCGGCCCCGTTCTCCCCGCACAGGGCGTGGATCTCCCCGGCCCGCAGGTCGAAGTCGACCCCGCGCAGCGCCACCACTCCAGGGAAGCGCTTAGTCAGCCCGCGGGCGGCGACGACCGGATGCATCGGGCCGGGCCGCGGAGCCGCGTTATTTCAGCGCCGCGGCCGGATGGAACCCATCCGCCACCACCGTCGCCTGCAGGTTGTCCCGGTCGACGCTGATGATCTTTTCAAAGATCGCCGGCACGTCGCGCGCGCCATTCGGAATCGTCACCGCCGTGGTGGGCCGCTGCCCGCGGGCGACGTCCACCGCCACCTGCGCCGCGAGGGCCGCGAGGTTCTTGAGGGGCTTGTAGATGGTCATCGCCTGCGTCCCGCGCAGGATACGCTGGCAGGCCGCGAGGTCGGCATCCTGACCCGTCACGAGCACCTTTCCGGCCAGGCCATCCTCCTGCAGCGCTTGGATCGCCCCGCCGGCGGTCCCGTCGTTTGAAGCCAGCACGGCGTCGATCTCCCGATGCTTGGTTAAGGCGGCGTTCAGGATGCGCTTGGCGTTCTCGGGCTTCCAGTCGAGGGCCCAGTCCTCGTGCACCACCGTGACGCGCCCGCTGGCGATCAGCGGGGCCAGCACCTGATCCTGGCCCTGCTTGAAGAGCTTCGCGTTGTTATCGGTAGGGGCGCCGTAGATCCGCACCACCTTGGCGGGGCGGCCCGCGGGGAGAC
>CAIOTK010000115.1 GCA_903861185.1 uncultured Opitutia bacterium
CACCACGCCGGCACCGCGGTGATCGTCGCCGGCGCGGGGGGCACCCTGCGGGCGCGCGTGGCCTATCCGGCCTCGACTGACTCGGGGACGGCCCCACGCTGAGACGATGGCGCGGATCTATCTTTTTCCCGGTCAGGGCTCGCAGCGACCCGGGATGGGCGCGGGGCTGTTCGAGCGCTTCCCGTGGGAGGTGGCGCAGGCGGACCAGATCCTAGGCTACCGGGTCGCTGAGCTCTGTCTCGGTGACGACGGCACGCGGCTCAACCAGACCCGCTACACGCAGCCGGCCTTGTTCGTGGTGAATGCCCTGCACTTCCTCGCGCGGCTGGTGGACACCGGTCAGCGGCCGGAGGTCGTGGCCGGGCACAGCTTGGGCGAGTACAGCGCCTTGTACGCGGCGGGCGTGGTCGATTTTGCGACCGGCCTGCGCCTAGTGCGTGAGCGGGCAGAGCTGATGGCGGCGGCTCCCGAGGGTGGAATGGCGGCGGTGATTGGCCTACCCGCCGAGCGGCTGGCGGCAGCGCTGCGGGCCGCAGGGTTGGCCGGCCTGGACCTGGCGAACTTGAACTCGCCCCTGCAGACCGTGATTGCGGGTCCCGCCGCGGAGCTGGCGCGGAGCGAGGCGGTGCTGACGGCGGCGGGCGCTACGCTGTGGCGGCGCCTGCCGGTGAGCGCGGCGTTCCACTCCCGGTCTATGGCGGACGCGGCGCGGGCATTCCGGGCGGTGCTGGCGCGGGCGACCTTCGCGGCCCCGCGGTTGACGGTGCTCTCGAACGTCACGGCGCGCCCGCACGAGCCGGGGGCGTTCGCGGAGCTCCTCGCGCGGCAGATCGCCGAACCCGTGCGGTGGACTGAGTGTGTGCGGTGGTTGCTGGCGCAGCCCGACCCGGACTGCAGCGAGCTCGGGCCGGGCAACGTACTCACTGGGTTGGTGCGGCGGGTACGGCAGGAGGGTGCGCTGTGAAGCGGGTCGTGTGGCTCTTCTCCGGGCAGGGCGCCCAGTATTTCCAGATGGGCCGCGAGCTCTTCGCGCAAGAACCCGTCTTCCGCGCGGCCATTGAGCGGCTCGACGCCGTGGTGCGCCCGCTGCTCGGCGAGTCGGTGGCGGAGGAGATTTACCGAGAGCGACCGGACCGTTTCGCGCCGTTCCGGTGCATCCGGCACACGCATCCAGCGATCGTGATGGTCGAGTGCGCGCTCGCGGAGCTGCTGCTCGCGCGGGGCCATCGGCCGGACCTCATCGCGGGCCATAGTATGGGCGAGGTCGCGGCCTTCGTGGTGGCGGGTGCGTGGCGGGCGGAGGAGGTCCTCGTGACCGTGGTGAAGCAGGGGCTCCTGCTTGAGGCGAGCGCGCCACCCGGCGGGATGCTGGCGGTGCTGGGTGCGCCGGCGCTGTTCACGGAGCAACCCGACGTGTTCGCAGGTTGCGAGCTCGCGGGCGTCCACTTCGCGCGGAGCTTCGTCATCGGTGGGCCGCCCGAGCCGCTGACGCGCGCGCGGGCCCGGCTGCGGGAACTCGGCGTGGACAC
>CAIOTK010000116.1 GCA_903861185.1 uncultured Opitutia bacterium
AGACTCAGGGGGGTGCTCAGCGAGAAACGCCAGAGGTGGCGCCCGGTCCGCCGCGGATCGAAGACGCGGTTTAAGTTGCCCTGCGCGTCCCGAACTAGGTTCGGCGCCTCGGCCGGGGGGACCAGCCACTGGTGCTCGCCGGTCACGAACTTGAAGCGGAGCCCACTGGCGCCGAGGAAACGAGCGGAGTCGCCCCGCCAGACCCGGACTGGCCGCCCCTCGAGTTCCGCGGGAGCCAAGCGCCACTCCGACCGGCCGATCGCGTCCTGCCATCCGTTAAAGTCGCCCGCGAGGTAGACCTCGGCCAGCGGACCGCCGAGCTCGGCCGTCTCTTCCGGGGCGAGGACGAAGCAGAGCGCACCGCTCGGCTCCAAGTAGTACCCGAAGTGGCGGGCCGCCGGCAGCGCGGGGGCGGCCGCCAGTCTCTGGGGCGCAGGGCAATGACGGCCGAGGCTGAAGCGGGGCGGGGCCGCCTGGTTCCAGTCTCGGTCCAACTCGATCACGCCGACGGCGGGGGATTCCAGCCAGGCGCGGGCGATGCGGTGCGGAGGGACCATACGGGGACCCCACAGCATCCGCCGGACCAACTCAGCGACAAGCGGTAATTCGGATTTGCCGCGTCCGGGCCAGCCGCCTCCCCTACCCCGATGCTGCGCCGTCTTCGCCCCCTGCTTGCCTGCGTGCCCCTCGTGCTCACCCCGGCCCGCGCCGCCATCCCCGCGGAGCCCCTCGACGTCGTCGTCTACGGCGGGACGGTGGCCGGGATCGCGGCAGCGGTGCAGGCCGCGCGGCAGGGCGCCAGCGTGGTGCTGCTCGAGCCGGGCCCGGCGCTGGGCGGGATGACCGCCGGCGGCCTCGGCGCGGCCGACGTCGGGGACAAGCGCGCCGTGGGCGGGCTGGCGCGGGAGTTCTTCGGGCGCGTCCACGCCCACTACCGCGACCCACGGGCCTGGCGCCAAGAGACGCGAGCGGACTATCTCCCGCGCCATCCCCTCAACGTCACCGAGGCGACTGGGCAGCATTGGTTCTTCGAGCCGCACGTGGCTTCGCGCATCTTGGACGATCTGTTGCGGGAGGCCGGGGTAAAGGCGCACCTCGGGGCGCGCCTAGACCGCGCCGGCGGCGTGGATCGTAACGGACCGCGCCTGACCGCGCTGCGCCTGCTCGACGGGCGGAGTTTTCGCGGGCGGACCTTCATCGACGCGACCTATGAGGGCGACCTCCTCGCGGCAGCGGGCGTGAGCCACCGAACCGGGCGGGAGGCCAACCGCGAGTACGGCGAGACCCTCAATGGCGTCCGCTCGCTCCCCCCGGAACGCACCGCTGGGATCGATCCTTTCGTGGAACCCGGCCACCCGGCGAGTGGCCTCCTGCCCGGCGTCGCCCCGCGCGCGCCCGGGCCCGAGGGAGAAGCGGACGCGAGCGTCCAGGCCTACACCTTCCGCGTGTGCCTGACCGATGTGCCGGGCAACCGCGTGGCCCTCACCCGGCCCGAAAACTACGACGCGCGGCAGCACGAGCTCGTCCTGCGCTTCATCGCCGGGCGCCCGCTGCTGCCCGGCCCGCGGCTCTTCACGCTCACCCCGATGCCGAACCGGAAGACGGATACCAACAACCGCGACCTCTTCTCGACTGACCTGATCGGGGGCGCCACCGGCTGGGCCGAGGCGGGATACGAGGAGCGGGAGCGCCGCTGGCGCGAGCACCGGGATCACGTGCAGGGACTCCTGTGGTTCCTCGCGCACGACCCGCGCGTGCCCGCGACGACCCGCGCGGAGGTCGCGCGCTGGGGCCTCGCCCGAGACGAGTTCGCCGCCACCGGTCACTGGCCCTTCCAGCTCTACGTGCGCGAGGCCCGCCGGATGAGCGGCGAATACGTCATCACGGAAAACGACGCGCGCCGGCGGACCACCGTGCCAGATCCCGTCGCGTTCGCCTCCTATGCCCTCGATTCGCACGTGGTCGGGCTCTACGCGGACGAGCAGGGGCGCCTGCGGGTGGAGGGACATTTCTTGGAAAACATCCGGGCCTTCCCGCTGAGCTACCGGGCGCTGCTGCCGCGCCGAGCGGAGGCCGACAACCTCCTCGTGCCGGTCTGCCTCTCGTCGACCCACGCGGCCTACGGCTCCATCCGGATGGAGCCGGTGTTTTTGATGCTGGGCCAAGCGGCGGGGGCGGCGGCCGTCCTCGCGCGTGAGCACGGCGGTTCGCCGCACGCGGTGCCCTACGCCCGGCTGCGGGAGGTCCTGGTGGGGGCCGGCGCGGTGCTGGAGCTGGCCCGGGCCGAGGCGGCCGCGCGCGGGCCGGTGGGCGCGGCCGATCCTGCGGCGCTGGCGG
>CAIOTK010000117.1 GCA_903861185.1 uncultured Opitutia bacterium
CGCCGCCCCACCGGAGCTGGCCGCCCACGTCAACGAGCCGTTCTACCCCCAACTGGCCACCCGCCTGGCCACGCGGAACCTGTCCGACCGCCTGCGCGAGCGCGTCGAGGCATACCGGACGCGCAAGGCCGCACTGAACGAGGAGCTACGCGCCGAACTTGCGCGCACCCAGGTGCTCCCCGCCACGGAACGCGCGACCGCGCTCGGCGGGCTCACCGTTCGCCAGCGCGAACCGCTGCGCGCCCTCGAGGCAGAAGCCGAAGAATTGCGCCGTGACCTGCAGGTGGGCGACCAGACCTGGGGCGCACTGCGCCAATGGCGCCTCGGCCAAGACGAACGCCGCGGCTTCTCCCCCTTGGAGATCGCCCAAGTGATGCGCTCCTACGCGTTCTACCAGAACGGCCTCCTGCCCGCGCAGCGCCGGCTGCTCCGTGAGATCGCCCTCGAGTTACAGGCGGCCGGGGAGACCGCCGAGGCCGCCGCGGTGAATCAACCGCACCTCTTCTTCCCGCCGGAACCCGCGCGCGTCCTCCCTCCGGACAACCTGCCTCCGGAAGTCGCCACGCGCCTCGCCACCTACCAGACCCGCAAGGCCGCCCTGAAGAAGGAGCTCTTCGATGCCGTTTACGCGCACGACGGCCAGGCGTTCCCTTGGCTGCGGGGCAACACGATGTCCGCGCTCGCTCGCCGCCAGGAGGTTTCCCTCGCCGAACTCGAGCAACTCGCCGAGGAAATCCGCTTGGGCCTGTCCGGGAACCCCGAGCTGGCCCCCCTCGCCGAACGCACCCCGCTACCACCGGTCCTGCAGGAACGCGTGGCCTCCCTGCTCCGCGAAGTGGCCGCCGTACAGCAATCCGCGGTGACGCGCATCGAGGCCCTCCTCGCCGGAGCCCGCGATCTGCCCGTGCAGACGAACTACCGGTTCGAGGCGGATGGCATCCGCTTCGTCGTGGTCCCGCTCCGGAGCGATCGCGGGGCCAAGCCCCCCGCCGCGGACACCCCCGCCCGCATCACCGCCCTGCGGGAGGGGATCGGCGCCGTCGCCGAGGACTACGGGCGCCGCCTCGCTGGATTTATCAACGAGCGCGATGCGATCCGCACCGAGGCCGGTGCACTGCTCCAACTCGGCCGGGCCGATCGCCTCGATCAGGCGCTCCAGACCGCACTGCGCGTCGCAAATGCGCGCGAAACGCAGGAGGTCTACCGCGACTACCGCACGGCCCTCTTCGCCCCGGGCCTCTCCCCCGAGCAACGCCGGCTCCTCTTCGACCACGTAATCGTCCGCCTCGAGCTCCCGTTGCCCCGCGGCGAACTCCAACCGGTCAACCGCGCACCCACCTGGTAGGCCGCAAGGAAAACCGACCTTGGCATCCGGCCGCGATCCGCGGGTTAAAGTCCAAGCCCCCGCAGCAGTCCCTGGCCGAGCCGCTCCCACCAACGGCGGGCCGCGGCGGCGGAGCCCGGGCTGCCAGTCGCCTCCAGCAGAATCAGACCGTGGCCCGCGAATTGGTCGTCCCATAGAGGGTGCCGGCCGCGATAGTAGCTCCAAAAGGTCTCCGCGCGCACCGGACGGCGCGCCACGCCGAGCGAGTGGCCTATGACGAGATCGGTTTGCATCCGGCGGGCACCTCCCGCGAGGACCTCCGCCCGGATGCCCCGTCGCCCGACCACGGCGAGCACGCAAGGCCCGCTCCACACGAAGTGCCGGAAACGCCCGCCCACCCACGCCTGCCACGAGGTAAGGTTCCAGCAGGCGCGCAGCCGCACGGGAGCGTTCGCCTCCGCCAGCACGCCGACCACGTGGCGCGGACTGAGCACCAGCGCCTCGCCCGCCGGTAACTCCACCGCCGCCAGTTCCTGCTGCGGATCCTCGCGGCTCGCCAAGGTGACCTCCGCCCCGCGCGCCGGATCCGGGCGGAGTTCGTGCGCTTCGTGCCAGCCCGCGGCGAGGCTCGTGAGCGGCGCGCTCGGGTCAAGCAGCCAGCGGGTGCGGCGCGAGAACGCCTCCTCCGACGACTGCAGGTACTCCGGCTTAATCCACAGGCGCTCCGTGGGCCCTACCCGCAATCGCAGGAACACTCCCTCGTGCTGGATTCGGGGCGCCACCAGCCCTCCCCTACCCAGCCGCAACGGGCGACCCCGCGCGACCCACGGCCCCAAGACAAAGTAAGCGAATACCGCCCAGAGCGTCGGGCCCGCGAAAACCAGCCCAAGGGACGCCGCGACCGGCGCCCGGACCGCGATCCACGCCGCCTCCAGCCGGCGCCAGAAAACCGATTGCCCGGCCTCCGCCAAGGCGATCTCTCGCCGCGCCCGGACCAGCGCCTGCCCCGTCTGGTCGTCCTCGCCCGAGAGGCGCCCGAGCAGCGCCTCCGTGACCGCGAGACGGCGCCGCGTCTCCGCTTGCATCTCTTCCATCCGCCGGCGCCGGTCGGCGTTGGTGGCGGTCTGGGTCGGATCCCCGAACCAACGCTGCCACCAGCCGCCAGCCTCCTCCAACGCGGCCAGCACGCGCGCGGCACGACGGAGCCTTTCCTGCTGCTCGGCCAGATCGCGCCGGGCCTCCGCCAAGCGTCCCGCCAACTCGGCCCGCCACGCCAACAGCCGCGTTTCCTCCTGTCGGCCCGCCTCCACCCGCGCCCGCCGTTCTCCCTCCCGGAGGGTCTCCTCGCCGACCAGCGTCCAGAGCAGTCGCATCCCCACCGCCGCCGTGACAATGACGAGGGCCAACCCCAGCCGGCGGCCGAGAGCGGCGACCAGCTGGAGCAAGAGGGCGTGCATCCCCCATTGTCGGCGCGCCGGACCCTAAATTTCAACCCCGGGGCACCGTCGACCGGTTGCCGTTTGCGACCACGGCTAACCGCTGCACTTTCCCCTCAACCCCTCCTATGTCGAAGGCCATCGTCTCCTCGCTCTACGACTCCGAAGTCTTCCGGATGGCCTGCCGCCAATTCGACCAAGCCGCGGACGCCATTAACCTCCCCGAAACGATCCGCGACCGGACCAAGTACCCCCGCCGGTGCCTAGCCGTCTCGCTGCCGGTGCGCCGCCGGGACGGCAGCATCACCGTTTTCGAGGGCTACCGCGTCCAGCACAACCTCTCCACCGGTCCCTCGAAGGGCGGCATCCGCTTCCATCAGGACGTTACCCTCGGCGAAGTCGCCGCCCTCGCGATGTGGATGAGTTGGAAGACCTCGCTCGTCGGCCTGCCCTACGGCGGCGCCAAGGGCGGCGTCATCGTGGATCCGCACCAACTCAGCGAGGGTGAGCTCGAGCACCTCTCCCGCCGTTATATGCAGGAGATGGTCAACTTTGTCGGCCCGCAGGTGGACGTACCGGCACCTGACGTCGGCACCAACGAGAAGGTGATGGGCTGGATGATGGACACCTACTCGAACCACGTGGGCCATGTGGCCAGCGCGGTCGTCACCGGGAAACCCCTCTCCCTCGGCGGCTCGCAAGGGCGGCGCGAGGCCACCGGCGCCGGCGTCGCCTACCTCGCCCGGCGCTACCTCGAGGACCTCAGGCTGCCCCTAACCCAGGCCACCGTGGCGATCCAAGGTTTCGGCAACGTCGGCAGCGAGACCGCCCTCGCTCTCGCGCGCGCCGGCGCCCGGATCATCGCCATCTCCGATTACACCGGCGGCATCCACAACCCCCGGGGCATCGACCTCGCCCGGGCCCTTGAATACCTGCGCACCCAGCGCACCCTCCGGGATTTCGACGGGGGCGAGCCGGTGACCAATGAGGAACTCCTCGAACTCCCCTGCACCGTGCTCGCCCCCTGCGCCCTCGAGCGCGTGATCACCGCCGCGAACGCCCCACGCCTCCGCTGCCGCCTAATCGCGGAGGGCGCCAACGGCCCCACCACCAACGAGGCCGACCGCATCCTCGAGGAGCGCGGCGACATCGAGCTGATCCCAGATGTGCTCTGCAATTCCGGCGGCGTGATCGTCTCGTACTTCGAGTGGCTGCAGAACCTCTCCAGCTTCTACTGGGATCGGGACGAGGTCCTGACCAAGCTCTTCGCGATGCTCGACCGGGCCAAGGACGCGGTTGAGGCGCAGCGCCGGAAATTTAAATTCAGCCGCCGCCTCGCCGCGCTCACCCTCGGCATCCAGCGGGTTGCCGACGCGAAGCAGAGCCGCGGGCTGTTTCCCTAAACCGAGCGGCGCTGCCGTTCAGGCGGCCAGCGCCCCCGGGTTAAACACGGCGACCACCTCAGGTCGGAGCAGGCGCAACAACGCGCACAGCTCCGCGCGCGGGAGCGCCAGGCAGCCCGCCGTGCCCCCACCCCGCTCATCGCGCACGTGCACAAAAATCGCGCTGCCGGCCCCGGGCACCACGGGGTCGCGGTTGTAGTCCAGCACCAGGCCGAATTCATAGAGCCCATCCTCTCGGCGCATCCGCTCCGCGCTCCGCGCCGGATGGGGGGCGGTCACCCAGCGATTGTAGTCCGGCGACGCCGGGTCGTCGACCCAGAGGTCCGCCGCCGTGCAGGTGCGGTACGGCAGCACCGTGTCGGCGGTGGTCGCGTAGCCGAAGGCGAGGCTGATGCCGAAGATCCCCGAGGGGGATTGGCCGTCGCCCTCGCGTTTCGCCCCCGGCGCGGCGAAACCGGCCCGGCCCACGACCGCCTCGGCGCAGTCCCAGATCCGCGCCCAGCCTCCCGCCCCGTCCTCCCACAGGCTCGCCCGCGCCGCCGGCACGCAGGGGCCCCGCTCCGCGACTAAAGCCTGCCGCACCCCGGCGGCGCGCAAGCGCGAGCCCCAGGCTGGCTCGCCCGGTGCCGATTCTCTACCCGCGTTCACGGCGCCGCGGCCACGCGGCCGGGAACGCGATGCACCGTGCCGGCAATCACGCGGACCACCTCACGCCCGTCCCCGCCGCGCAATCGGCAGGTCAGCTCGACCACCTGCGCTGGGACCAGCCCGGGAATGACTAATCGCACCCCTCGCGGATCCTCCGCGGCGACCGCGGAAACCACGGGCCAAGTGCGCTCGTTCAACCGCGGGCTGCCGTAGCTAGCGCTGCGGCGCAGATCCCACGCGCGGACCACAAAGTCGCCGGGCGCGACCGCGCCGGGGGGATCGCTAAAGGTCAGATCCACGCCGTCGGCCTGGATCTGCCACCTCACCGGGAGCAGGGCGGGCCGGCCCGTCGGCCGTAGCCGGTAAAAGCCGCCCTCCTGCAGGGTCTGCGAGGTCGCCCACGCCGAAAGGCCTGCGAGGTAGAGGTCGCCCGTTCCGGGATGGAAGCGCGCCCGCATGATCCCGGTCGGAAAGTCCGGCACCGGCAGCGCGCAAACCGCTCCCTGCGGCTCGCCGCCGCCGGGCTCGGTGAGGAGCACTTCGAGGCGGCCCACGCCGTAGGATAGATTTAAATGCGTGCCGGCCCAGCGTTCCCAACCGCGGCCGGTCACCGCGACCAGTTCCGCGGGCGAACGGTCAAACGCCTTGTCGATCCAGCAGACCGGAAGCGCCATCGCCGCGTCGGATGAGTCCGCAGGCGCCCCGTGACTCCACTGGTTGCCATAGAAACGACCCGGCACCACCCGGTTGATGCGATTCATCGGCATCCAGTGGCCCTCTTGGTCGGTCACGTAGAAGCTGCCATCCGGGTTGAGGCACACGCCGTTGGCCGCGCGGAAACCGTTCGCGAGGATCTCCGTGTTGCGACCATCCGCGCTCACCTTGAGCAGCGTGCCGTGGTGGGGCACGAGGGCGGTCCGCGCGTGGCGCGCGCTCTTCGCGTAGTAAAAGTTGCCCGCCGCATCGGTCTGGAGGCCCATCGCGAACTCGTGGAAGTGCTCCGTCACCTGATGGTCGCTATTGAAGCTCTCTAGGAAGTCCGCCTCCCCGTCGCCATCGCGGTCGTGTAGCCGTACCAACTGGTCCCGGCAGGTGACGAACACCTCCCCGTCGCGCACGCGCACGCCCAGCGGCTGGAACAGGCCGGCCGCGATGCGCCGCCAGCGCACGGTGCCCGTCGCGTCGCCAAGCCCCGCCACACGCCACACGTCGCCGTCCCACGTGCACACAAACGCCTCCGTGCCACCCGGCGCGAAGTCGAAGCCACCCGGCCGGACGCGGGCCCGCCACGGGTTGTCCGCCGGCAGGGACAATCGCTCCCACGCGAAGGCGCCGCCCGCGGGGCTAGCCACCACCGGCGCCGACACCTCCTCCGGCCAGCGCGCCGGACCACCGCCAAGGTAAGGCGCGAGATCGGCCGGTTCCCGCGCCGCAACGGGCTCCGGGGCCCCGGCGCGCACCACCCGCAGCGCCACCCGTGCCGGGGTCGCACCCGCCGGGATGCGCAGCGTGACGAACCCCTCGCCCCGGCCCAGCGCGAGCCCCGAACCACCCCGCAGCCCGACGACGGCGCCCTCGTCGGCCACCCGCAGGAGCAAGTCGCGCGGGGAACGAGCCACATTAAGGGTGCGCACAAAGACGGGCCGCTCCGGCTCCCCCTCGAGGTCGTGCGTCTCGAGGACAACGGTCCCGCCCACCTCGTATTCTAGGACCACGCGTTCCCCGTGCCGGTGGAGACCGCGGTAACGCATCCATTCACGGGGCAGTGGTCCGAAGCGGCGGCCGTCCGCGCCGACGACCCGACGGTCGGCGAAGCCGCCCGTCGCCGGATCCGCCCAGCCAGGGGCGTCCGCCGTTTCGAAGTGCAACGTGCCGACGGTCCGCGGCCGCACCAAGTGGCGGCCGTTGAAATTGATGCCTTCCCAGTCGATAAACCCCTCGCCCGTCCAGCCGCCCGCGAGCCGCAGGGTGTCGTGTTCAAAAACCACCCACGCCCGGCCCGCGGCGACCCCTCCCGGCCCGCGATCGAGTCGGATGGCGATGCCCTTCTGCGCCAGGTTGGCGCGCGGGGCGACCTGGTCGAGCTGCTGCCCCCGCAGCGCGGCCGCTGCGGCGCGCCGGGCCTCGTCCGCCAGTTCATAGGTGCCGATCAGGTAGGAGCCGTGGTCCATCTCCCGCCACGGCTCGCGACGGACCGGCTCCGGTCCGCGTTCCCGGCCGGGCGGGAGCGCCGCGAGGTACGTGTCGTCGACGGGCGGGCGTACCCCGGTCCCGCGTCCCGCGAGGAAAGACTCCCGGAGGTAATGGATGACGTCGTACTTCTCGCGCGGCGTGAGGCCGGTCTGCGGGGGCATTCGGCCCCAGCCGAGGGTCAGGGTCTGATAAAGGCCGCGCGGGTCGGCGCCCCGAGGGAAAGCGTATTCCGCGAAGCGGGGGGCGTCGGGGAGCGAGCCGGGGAGATTGAGGTCGCCGTGACACGCGTGGCACACGGCTTGGTAGATCCGTTCGCCGCGGGCGCGGGCCGCCGGGTTCCACGCGCGGATGAGGCCGGCGTGATCGAGGTCGCGCTCATAGGCCGGCAGGTCCGTCACCTGCAGGACGGCCTGCGCCGCAGCCGGTGCCGCGGCGGCCAGCCCGGCGAGGACGACCAGCGCCGCGCAAAGGGGGTAACGCATCCCCGGGAGCCTGCGCCGGCGCGGTGCGACGGCAACGTCCAAGCGGCGTCGCCAAGCCCTCGTTTCCGGGTCAGCGCGCGCTCGGTTTTCCGTTGCGGGGCCGACAGCCTGCCGTTGTAACGACCCCTTACTCGCTGCATGCATCTCAAGGCGCTCAAGCTGCACGGCTTCAAAAGCTTTGCCGACCCCACCACCCTCCGCTTCGAACCCGGGGTGACCGCGGTCGTGGGCCCGAACGGTTGCGGCAAATCCAACATTGCCGACTCGATCCGCTGGGTGCTCGGCGAACAGAGCGCGAAGGCCCTGCGCGGCGGCAAGATGCAGGACGTAATCTTCGAGGGCGCCGACACCCGGAAGCCGGCCCAACTCTGCGAGGTGTCGCTCCTGCTCACCGAATGCGAGCAGCAGCTGGGCAGCGAGTACCACGAAATCGAGATCACGCGGCGGGTCCACCGTGACGGCCAGAGCGAGTACGCCTTCAACGGGCAGCCCTGCCGCCTGAAGGACATCCAGAAGCTCTTTATGGACACCGGCGTGGGCCGGACCAGCTACTCGATTATGGCGCAGGGCCAGATCGACCAAATCCTGTCCTCGAAGCCCGAGGAGCGGCGCGCGGTCTTCGAAGAGGCCGCCGGGATCACCAAGTACAAGTCCCAGCGCCGCGAGGCGTTGCAGAAGCTGGCCCTCACCGACCAGAACTTGGCCCGCGTGGCGGACGTCATCGGGGAGGTCTCGCGCCAGATCGGCAGCCTGCGCCGCCAGGCCGCGAAGGCGCTGCGTTACAAACGGCTCCACCACCGCCTGCGTCACCTCTCCCTCGCGTGGAGCGGCCGCCAGCACGCAACCCTCGCCGCCGGGCTCGCCGAATTGGAGGCTCGCGTGGGCTCTCTACGCGGCGCGGCGGAGGAACGCCGCGCCCACTTTGAGGAGCAGGAGGCCGCGCTGGCCGCGCGCCGTGCCGCCCGCAGCCGCTTGGGCCAGCGGGTCCAGGACGCCCAGCAGGCCGTCTTCGACGTGCGCTCGCAACGCGAGGCCGCAGACAACGCCGCCAACCTCGCCCAGATCCGCCGCGGCGGTCTGGAGGACCGGTTGGCCTCCTCCCGCGATAATCTCGCTGAGGTGGAGATGCAGTTGCGCGAGGTCTCCGCGCAGGTCGACACCGGCGCTCAGGACAAACAGCTCCAGCTCGAGCTGCTCGGGGGCAGCGATGCGGTCTACCAGCAACGCAACCGCGAGCTAGCCATCGTCGAAGGCGAACTCGGCCGCCTAGAGACCGCTCTGGGCCAAGCCCGGTTCGAGCTACTGCAACTCGAGAGCAGCGTGGCCCGCCTACGCACGGACTGCTCCGGTTACGAGGTCGACCAGAAGACGAGTCTCCACAAGCACGACTCACTGGCGCAGGAGCTCGAAGGCGTGCGCCAGCTTCGCGCCGCGGCGGAACAGCAGGTCGCCGAGGCCGGCGCTCGCGCGGAGGAGGCCCTCGCGGCAAAGTCGCGTGCCCAAGCCGAGGCCGCCACCGCCCAACAGACCATCACCGACCTCACCCGCGAGTTCCGCGAGGCGCAGCGCCGCCTCCAGGACATCGACCGGCAACTCGCCCAACGCACCGCCCGCCTCCGTCTGCTTCAGCAACTGCAGGAACGCTGGGAGGGTTTCGGCGAGGGCGCCAAGGCCGTCCTCCAAGGCCGGCTCGACGCCGCTCTGGCCGGCAGCAAGGCAGTTCCCATTTCCCAAGGTCTGGCCGTGCAGCCCGGCTGCGCCCGCGCGATCGAGGCGATCCTCGGCTCCGCCGCCGAGGCGATCAGCGTCGCCGAGCTCGCGACCGCCCAGCGCATCCTTGCCCAGCTGGAGACCGAACAAATCGGCTCGGCCGTGCTGCGCGTCACCGAAATCGGCCTGCGCACCGAGGGCTACCAAGAGCTGCCCCCGGGGTTGATCCCCGCCACCAACGGGCTCGACGCCGTGGAGGGCGGGCACCCCGCCCTCGGCATCCTCCGGGAGTCCTACATCGCCGAGGATCTCGGCGCCTTCCTCTCCTTCTGGAAGGAGAACCCCGCCTTCCCCTTCCTCGCCGTCGCCACCCGCAAGGGCGACCTCGTCGACCGCCGAGGCCTGATCTTTGGCGGACACCAAAACGGGAAACGGGCCGCCCAGAGCATCGTCCAACGCGAGGTCGATCTCCGCGAGACCAGCCGGGCCCTCGCCGAGGACCAGCAGGCGCACGACGCCCAGAAAGCGGTAATCGACGCCCTCTCCGCCCGCCTCAACGAGTCCGAGCAGGCTCTCGAACAACGCCGCGCCGACGTCCTCGGGGCCACCCAGCAGCTCGCCGCCGTGCAGGCGGAGGAACGGAACACGCGGCGCAACGCGGACGACGTCAGCCAGCGCATCACCCGGATGGAGAACGAGGTCACCGGCCTCGAACGCGCGCGCGACGAGGCCCACGCGCGCTGGGAAAAAGCCCAGGTCGGGCTCGCCGCGGCCGAGACCGCCGTGACCGGCCACCGGGAAGCCATCCGGCAGCAGGAATTGCGACTCACCGAGCTTCGCGCAGACCGTGACGTGAAGCGCGAGTCGCTCGCCCAGGCCCGGCTGGAACTCGCCGAGCGCCGGCAGAAGGTGGAAGTGATCGACCGCGGCCTCGGGGAGATGGAACGGCGCCGTCAGCAGCTCGGAGAGCTGCTGGCCCAGCGGCAGCACGAGATTGAGTCGTGGACCGAGCAGACCGCCGACTTGGAACGCGAGGCTGGCACCCAGCGGGCCCGTGCCGCGCAGCTCGCGGAGACCCTCGCCGTCGCCCAGGAGCAGGTGGAGCAGGCACGCGTGGAACTCGCCGACGTGGAACGCGCGATCGCCGGCCTCGAGTCGGCCCAGCACGCGGTGCGCGATCAGTCCGAGACAGCCCAATCCGAGCTCGCCACGCACGAGGTCCGGCTGGCGGAGACCCGGCAGCGCCTCGGGTTCCTCGACGAGGAGGTCCTGCGAGAATTCCAGGTAGCGGTCGCGACCGTCGACTGGCGCCGCCAGCTCTGGCGCGCGGACGACGAGCCCGAAGGGATGAAGCCGCTAGATCTCGAAGAAGAGGACGAGGAACCTTCCGCCTCCCCCGCGCCAGAGACGCCCGCCGAGGGCGACGCGGCCGGAGCCCGCCGGCGGCGCCGCCGCAAGGAGCCCCGCGGGGAACCCACGGACGCCGACCTCGCGGCGCTCGACGCCACCGACTGGCCTCCGATCAAGGCAGAGGTGGACGCCCTCCGCCAGCGCCTCTCCGGAATGGGCGCCGTGAACCTAGTCGCCATCGAGGAGTACGCAGACCTCAAGCAGCGCCACGACTTCCTCGCCGGCCAGGTCAACGACCTGAACACGGCCAAGGCGGAGCTGGTGAAGGCGATTGACGAGATCAACCAGACCTCGCTCCAGCAGTTCCAGATCACCTTTGAACAGATCCGGAAGAACTTCGAGTACACCTTCCACACCCTGTTCGGCGGGGGGCGCGCGCATCTGGAGCTGATCCAAGCCGAGGATATTCTCGAGAGCGGCATCGAGATCGTCGCCCAGCCCCCCGGCACCAAACTCAAGGGTATCACACTCCTCTCCGGCGGCCAGAAGACCCTCACCGCCGTCGCGTTGCTCTTCGCCTTGTATATGGTGAAGCCCTCGCCCTTCTGCCTCCTCGACGAGTTGGACGCACCCCTCGACGAGTCGAACATCGGCCGGTTCACCGACCTGCTACGCAAGTTCGTCAAGGACTCCCAGTTCATCATCATCACCCACAACAAGCGCACGGTCTCGGCCGCGCAGGCGATCTACGGGGTGACGATGGAGGAACGCGGCGTCTCGAAGACGGTCTCGATGCGCTTCAACGCCGACCAGGGCGAGGCGGAGGCGCCGGCGCCGAATCTCGCTGAGTCGGTGCGCGGGGCCCGGGTGCGGCCCGAGAGCCCGGCAGCGGCCGGTAGCCCCGCCTGATTCCCCGGGCGATGAGCGCATTGCTGGCGAGGCTCCGCCGCCTAGCGCCCGCCGCGCCGTCGTCCGGCGCCCGGGCGGAAGCTCTCGCGGCTGAGACCCTCGCCGCACGGGGCTGGCGCGTGCTGGCCCGGAACTGGCGTAACCCAGCCGACCGACGCGAGGAACTCGATCTCGTCTGCGCGGACGGTGAGGTGCTCGTATTTGTCGAAGTAAAGGCGCGGGCCGCCCACGCCCTCGTGCCGGGGTACTTCGCGGTGGATGCCCGAAAGAAAAAGGTGCTGCTGCGGGCCGCACGCGCCTATCTCCGCGGACTGCACCGGCCGCCCCGCACGGTCCGTTTCGACGTGGTGGAGGTAGCCCTTGACGGGAATGGACCCGCCGAAGGGCCGGGCGGGCCACCGGTGCTGCACTTCGAAAATGTGCCCCTCTTCCCCCGCCACTTCCGCGGCGCCTGAAGCGAACCTCGCGGAAGCCGGGGCCCTCAGCGCGCGAGGGCCCGGTTGAGGGCGCTGACGATCGCCTTGATCGAGGCCAGCTCGATATTGGTGTCGATGCCCGCACCAAACAGCGTCTGGCCCCGGTCGGTCTTGATCTCGATGTAGCTCACCGCCCGGGCCTCGGAACCCTTGCCCAGCGAGTGCTCCGCGTAACTCAGCACCTCGAATCGGGGCAGCGCGGTCGCCGCCAAGGCCCGGGTGAACGCGTCGATCGGGCCGTTGCCCTGTCCAGTCAGCTCGCGTACCACCCCATCGATCACCAGCGCCGCGACGCAGGTGACGTCGCCATCGCGCTCGGTGGTCTTAAAGTGCTGCAGGGCCACCGGGGCGCGGCGTTCCAGGTACTCCTGGCGAAAGACCTCGTGTACGTCCGCCGGGGTCAGCTCGGTGCCGCGCGTGTCGGCGACCTCATTGATCAGCCGGCCAATCTCCCGGTGCATCGCCTTGGGCAGGCTGTAGCCGAACTCCTGCTCGAGGATGTAGGCCACGCCACCCTTCCCGGACTGGGCGTTGATGCGGATGATCGCCCGGTAGCTCCGACCGATGTCGGCGGGGTCGATGGGGATATAGAGCACCTCCCACGGGTCGTCGGGCCGGGCTGGGTCCCGGGCGGCCCAGGATTTCTTGATGGCGTCTTGATGCGAGCCGCTGAACGCGGTGAACACCAGTTCTCCCGCGTAAGGGTGCCGCGGCGGGACCTCGAGGCGGGTCGTCCGCTCGTACACCTCGCGGATCTCGTTGATGTTGCTGAAATCCAGCCCCGGGTGAATGCCGTGCGTGTAGAGATTCAGCGCGGCGGTCACGATATCGAGGTTGCCCGTGCGCTCGCCGTTACCGAACAGCGTGCCCTCCACGCGGTCCGCGCCCGCTAAGAGGCCCAACTCGGTGGCGGCGACACCGGTGCCGCGGTCGTTGTGGGTGTGCAACGAGACCAAGGTGCAGTCCCGCCGGGTGAGATGCCGGCACATCCACTCGATCTGGTCGGCGTGCACGTTGGGCGAGGCGTACTCGACCGTGGCCGGCAGGTTCAGGATGATCGGCTCGGCCACGGTTGGCTGCCAGACGTCGGTGACCGCCTCGCAAACCTCGAGGGCGTACTCCAGCTCCGTGCTGGTAAAGCTCTCCGGCGAGTACTCGAACCGCACCCGGGCCCCGGCCGCCACCAGCGGCGCAGCGTGCTGGCGAACCCATGCCGTGCCCTGCCGGGCGATGCGGAGGATATCCTGGCGCGACGCGTTGAACACGTGGCGGCGCTGGGCCGGCGAGGTCGAGTTGTACAGGTGGAAGATCGCGTGGCGCGCCCCCCGGAGAGCCTCGAAGCTGCGCAGGATCAGGTCCTCGCGCGCCTGGCAGAGGATCTGCACCGCCACGTCGTCCGGGATCAGGTTTCCCTCGATCAGCCGCCGGCAAAAATCGAACTCGATCTGCGAGGCGCTGGGAAAGCCGATCTCGATCTCCTTGAAACCGATGCGCACCAGCAGGGCGAAGTACTCGAGCTTCTCCTCGACGCTCATCGGCTGCGCGAGGGCCTGGTTGCCGTCCCTCAGGTCGACGCTGCACCACCGCGGCGCCCGGGTCAGCGTGCGCGCCGGCCACTGGCGGTCAGGCAGATTCACCGGCGGGAACGGCCGGTACTTCGTGATGGGCGCGGGTTGCATAGACGGGAAGGAAGGCGGAATTGAAAGGTGCGGGAACGGGAGCGGCAACGGGCCCCGCCGCGGGGGCCGAACCGCCGGACGCTCGCCGCGCCGGCGGAAACCACAGGGAGACGCACGACCGGCGTCCAAAGGACGCACTTAAAGGCCGTGCGCGCGCGTAAGTCGGAGACCCGGACGGCGAGCAAGCATTGGGCGGGTATCCGCTCCGCGCCCGGAAATGTCAAGGTCCGGACCCACCCCCCAAGATTGTAACGACGCGCCCTGCAGGGGCGTCTTGCGTGTCGTGCATGGCCGCGGCTCCTTTTCCTTATGCCTGACCCCGCCGAGCCGCCCTTCGACGTGGCGGGTTGCCTCACGCTCGTGCGGGCGGGAGACCAGCGGGCGGCCCGCGAACTGGTGGAGCACCTCTTCCCGCTCGTCATCCGCATCGTCCGGTCACACCTACCCCGCCGGGTCGCCGAGGAGGATCTCGCGCAGGAAGTTTTCCTGAAGATGTTCTCCCGGCTCGCGCAGTACCAAGGGGCGGTGCCCTTCACGCACTGGGTGTCCCGCATCGCCGTGACCACGTGCATCGACCACCTCCGCGCCCAGAAGCGCCGCCCGGAATTCCGATGGGCGGACCTCTCGGAAAGTGAGGCGGACGTGCTCGATGCCGTGCTGACCAACGAGCGCGACGTGCCGGCGAACGAAGCCCTCGCGGCGACGGAGCTGGTGCAGAAACTCCTCGGTCAGCTGAAGCCAGACGACCAACTCGTGCTCCGCCTGCTTGATCTGGAGCAAAAGACCATCGCCGAGATCGCCGCCCTGACCGGCTGGAACCAGTCCCTGATCAAGGTGCGCGCCTTCCGCGCGCGACGGAAATTGCAAAAGCTGTTTCTCGAACTACGAAAAAAGGAACGTTCATGAGTCCCTCCCTCCTGCCGCCCGGCTCCGCCTGGCACCGCCTGGTGAACGCCGCCCGCCGGCTGCCCGACCCTCGCGCCACTTCGGCGCCGCCCGGCTTCGGCACCCGCGTGGCCGCCCTCGGCCTCAGCCGCCGCGCGCCGGTCTCCCTCCTCGACCTACTCGCGCTGCGCGCGCTTGGGGTCGCCAGCCTCCTCGCCCTCAGCGCCGTCGCCCTAAACTACGAGGAAGCCGCTCGTCGGCTGGGTGGACTGGCCGGCGGCGAGGAACCGCTGCCGTTCGGCGAGGATGTCGTGGCGGTGGTGCTGGCGCTCGCCGACTGAAATGGACCGCCCCTGGAAGGTAATTTTGGCCTTTGTCGGCGTGTTCATCGCCGGCGCGGTCTTCGGCGGCTTCTTCACGCTGCGCTCCGCGGCCCGCGTGGCCGAGGCGACCCGCCCCAAGGCCGCTCCCGTCAAAGCAACAGCCACCAAACCGGCGCCGACCGTCCCCGCCGCCCCGGCGACGGCCAAGGGGATCGCCCCACAGGTGATGCGCCAACTGACCCAGCGGCTCAATCCCACCCCAGAACAGCAGAAAGCGATCCGGCCGATCGTCAGCCGCGCGGCCGAAGACCTCCAACGGATGCAGCGGGAACACCTCGCGGACACCACGCGCACCACGGAAAGGATGTACGCCGACGTAGCCGCCCTGCTCACACCCACGCAGCGCGCCCAATTGGAACAGATGCGTCAGGAGATGCTCGAACGCGTCCGCAAGGTGCGGGAGAAGCGCGAAGAGAGCCCAGCGGAGGGCGCCACGAAAGCCGCTGCGCCGGGGACGATCCCCGCCCCCGCCGTCCGCTGAAAGCGGTTCACTCGAGCCCGAGGGCCTTGCGGCCAGCGGGAGAGATCATGTGTGGGGTCCACTGCGGATCCCACACGATGTGAACCTTCGCCGACTGGACGCTCGGCAACTGCGCGATCTTCGCCCGCGCATCCTCGGCGATGACCGGACCCATCCCGCACCCCGGAGCAGTGAGCGTCATCTTCACCTCGACCCCGTGGCGGCCGGAGCCGTCCGGCTCGATCGCCAAGTCGTAAATCAGCCCGAGGTCGACGATGTTGACTGGAATCTCCGGGTCGAAGCAGGTGCGCAGGGCCGCCCAAACCGCCTCCTCGCTGAACTCGCCCGCCACCGGCGCGGCCTCCGGCGCGGGCTCGTAACCGGCCAGCGCAGCCACTTGGTCCCGGTCGATCCGGAACAGCCCGGCGTCCGTCCGCACGGTTACGTTGCCGCCGAGGCTCTGCACCACGTGCGCGCGGGTGCCAGCGGGCAGCGCCGTCTTGTGCCCGGCGGGGATGGCGGTGGCGGTGACTTCCTGGACGAGGGTGTAGGGGGAGGACATCAGGGCGAGGGATCAGCGGATAGAGAGGGTGAAGGGCAGGCGCGCGTACACGCCCTGCGGATCATTGCACGCGGCGAGGGCCCGGAGCTCGCGCTCCAAGCGGCGGCGCAGTTCAACCAACGGTCCGGAGGAGGCGCGCACCGCCCCCGGCACAGCCTTCTCGATCAACTCCTGAATCGCCTCGAACAGCTCCTGTTCGCGCGGCACCTCCACGACCCGATAGTCCGCGGCCAGCCCGGCCTTGCCCGCCGCGAAGGCGAGCGCCGCGTCGAGCCCCCCAAGTTCATCCACTAGGCCGTGTGCGAGCGCATCCGAGCCGGACCAGACCCGCCCTTGGGCGATCGCGGCCACCTTGTCCGGGGGCAGGTTCCGCCCCTCGGCCACCTTGGCGAGGAACTCGCCGTAGATCCAGTCGACCATCCGCTGCAGCACCGCCATCTCCTCGGGCGTCTTGGGGCGGGAGACCGTCATCGCGTCGGCGAAGCGTCCCGTCTTAACGCGGTCAAAGGTGACGCCGATCGAATCGGCGAGGCGCTGGACGTCGAACTGCATCCCGAACACGCCGATCGAGCCGGTAATCGTGGTCGGCTCGGCAAAGATGCGATCGGCGTAGGCGGAGATCCAGTAGCCGCCGGAGGCGGCATAGCTGCCCATCGAGACGACCACCGGCTTTTCACGGCGGAGCAGGCGGACCTCGCGCTGGACGACCTCGGAGGCGGCGGCGCTACCGCCGGGGCTGTTCACCCTTAGCACGACGGCGCGGACGTTCTTGTCTTGGCGGAGCTTGCGCAGTTCCCGCGAGAGGCGCGCCCCGCCGATCTCATCGGGGTTACCCTCGCCTTCGACGATCTCGCCCTCGGCGTAGACGATCGCCACCCGGCCACCCTTGGCCGCAGCCGGCTCCACGCCCTCGACCTTCCGGGGCGCCGGCAGGGCGTTGGCTGGCTTGAGCTGCCGCGCGTAGGCCGCGAGCGTGACCTGCTTAAACGGTTTCTCGGAGCCGGCACGGCCCGTCTTCGCCTTGAGCGCGTCGTAGATCTCATCGCGGTAGGCAGTGCGGTCGATCAGCTTCGCGCCCAGCGCCTCCGCAGCGCGAATGAGGCCCTCTTGGTCAACGACCGCCTGCACCTGCGCCACGGTCACTCCACGGCTGGCGCCGATCTCGCCGAGCAGGCTATCCCAGATGTCCTGCAGGAGTTCGCGGACCTCTTCCCGGTTCTCCGCGCTCATCTCGCGGCGGGTGAAGGGTTCCACGGCGGACTTATACTTGCCCGCACGGGTGACCTGCACGTTGATCCCGACCTTATCGAAAGCGCCGGCGAAGAACATCGGTTCGGCGGCCAGCCCGGGCAGCAGGATCATCCCGTAGGGATCGAGCGCGAGGTCGCTCGCCGCGGAGGCGACATAGTATGTCCGGGTCGAGGCGAAGGTCAGATAGGCCACCACCGGCTTGCCTGCCTCGCGGAAAGCCAGCAAGGCCGCGCGCAGCTCCCGCAGCGCCGCGTGCCCCGAGCCGTAACCCTCCGGGCTGAGGTCGCCCGTCAGGTAAACACCCGCAATCCGCTCGTCGGTCGCGGCGGCCTGCAGGGAACGCGTGACGGCGCGCAACTGGAGCGCCTCATCCCGGCCACGGAGCGACGCGAGGTCGAGGTGCGGCGGGGCGTCGTTCACGTTGGTAGAGAGATCGAGCACTAGGTAGGAGCCGGGCAGCACCGCGGGGGAGGACTTCTCGGTGTCGCCCAAGGCCGCGAGGGCGCCAAGGAGCCCAATGCCAAGGGTGACGAGGGCGCCGGAAAAAATCACGAGGGCGACGAGGGCACCCAGCAGCGAGCCGAGAAAGTTTTTCATGCGGGTCGCGACCCTAGCCGCTTTCGCGCGTTCCTCCAGTCGAATCCCGGCGTAAAGCGCGGTTGCGCCGGGCTCCAGCCCGGACACCCTGACGCCATGAGCGAACACAAGGAGCTCCTCACGACGAATCGAAAGGCCCTGACGATCAACCTCGACGAGGCCAAGTACGGGACGTTCGCGGAGATCGGCGCGGGGCAGGAGGTAGCGCGCGTCTTCTTCCAAGCGGGCGGTGCCGCCGGGACCGTGGCCAAGACGATCTCCGCCTACGACATGACTTTCAGCGACGCGATCTACGGGAAGGCTCCCCGTTACGTGTCGCGCGAGCGCCTCGCGCTGATGCTCGACCACGAGTACGCCCTATTGCAGGAGCGGCTCGCCGGCCAGCGGGGAGACCGCACGACCTTTTTCGTGTTTGCCGACACCGTGGCCACGAGCGGATTCAAGGGGAACAACGAGGCCCACGGCTGGATGGGCATCCGCTTCCAAGCCACCCCGGGCGGCGAGCCGAACGACATCATCCTGCACGTGCGGATGTGGGACAAGGAGACCGTCGCCCAGCAAGCGGCACTCGGCATCGCCGGCACGAACCTGATTTACGGAGCATTTTATTACCGCGACGATCCGCGGCGCCTGGTCGAGTCGCTCGTGGACCACGTCGGCGCGGCGCGGCTCGAGGTCGACATGATCACCTTTCGGGGGCCGGCCTTCCAGCAGATCGATAACCGCCTGATGTCGCTCTATCTCGTCCGCCACGGGCTGACCAACGCAGTGATGTTCGGCCCGCGCGGCGAGGTCCTGCAGCCCTCCGAGGTGCTCCACAAAAAGGCGGTGCTAGTGGAGCGTGGCAGCTTCCGCCCGGTCACCCACGCCAACGTGGATATGCTCACGTGTGCCACCGCGCAATTCGTCCAAGAGCCCGCCGTGCAAGGCCGGGAGGTCATCGCGCTGATGGAGATCACGATAAACAACCTGCTCGCCGCTGGCGCCGGGAACCTGGACGCGGCCGACTTCCTGTCGCGGGTGGACCTGCTCGGGGAACTCGGCTTCACCACGCTCATCTCGAACTATCCGGAGTACTACCGCCTGACCTCTTACTTCCGGCGTTACACGCGCGAGATGATCGGCATGACGCTCGGCATCAACAACCTCCTCGAGGTGTTCAACGAGAAGCACTACGAGCACCTCGAGGGCGGCATCCTCGAGTCGTTCGGGCGAATGTTCCGCCATGCGGTCAAGCTCTACGTCTACCCGATGCGTCAGGAGGCGCTAGAGCGCCTCCTCGCCCCCGGCGCGGCGCTGCCGCCTGGATCCGTCGCAGGGCACGCCTTCGCGGGGGAGGTGCTGATCACGGCCCGGAACGTCCACATCGCTCCGCACCTGCGCCACCTGTACGACCACCTGTTGGAGAACCACTACCTCGAATCGGTCCACGGCTTCGACCGCGCCGCCCTGCGCGCGCTGCCCGGCGACGTGCTCGACCGGATCCGCCGCGGAGATTCCTCGTGGGAAAACCTCGTGCCGCCGACGGTCGCCACCGCCATCAAACGCCGCGGACTCTTCGGCCACCCGCCGCCAGCCTGATCCCCACCCGACCCAGATCGCCCCCCTGACCCCAATGGACCCCCTCGCCTTCGCCCTCAACCCCGCCGACTACGGCCTCCCCACGCGCGAGGAGCTCGTGGGGTACCGGATCTGGGATACTCATTTCCACGGCTTCAACGCCACGACCGACCCGCTCGGCCAGTTCCACGCGAACAACCTTTACGTGCGCCGGATGGGCATCGAGCGCTCGATCACCCTCGAGGCCGGCGGCACGCTCCGCGCCCCGCTCCAGCCGGCCGCCCACGACGCCGAACTCCGCGCGCTCTTAGTCCAGGAGCGAGCCTGGCTCTCCGGCATCACGCCCATCGACCCGGGATTCCCCGACGAGAGTTGCGCCAAGATGGAAGCGTGGATCCGCCACGGACCCTGCATCGGGATCAAGTATGTGGGCGGCAACAGCCGGGGCATCCCCTGCAGCCACCCGAACAACGACCCCATCATCCGCCTCGCCGCGGAACTCGGGGCCACGATCTACATCCACACGTGGCTCAAGGTCGGAGGTAAGCCCCGCAGTCCCGGCCGCGGCAACCTGCCCGGGGAGAGCACGCCAGAAGACGTGGTCGCCCTCGCGCGCCGCTTCCCCGACGTGCGTTTCATCTGCGGCCACAGCGGCGGCGACTGGGAGTTGGGCGTCCGCAGCGTCCGGGCCCAGCGCAACGTGCTCCTCGAGTTCGCCGGCTCAGATCCGCACTCGGGCGCGGTCGATTTTGCTGCCCGCGAGCTCGGCGCCGACCGCCTCGTCTGGGGCGGCCACGGCCCCAGCCGCAGCTACGCCACGGAACTCGCGAAGGTGCTCGACTCTGACCTCTCGCCTGCCGACCGCCTCAAGGTGTTCGGCGGCAACTTCCGCCGCCTCGCCGCTCCCATCCTCCGCCGCCAAGGCATTCCCTTCGAGCTGTGAATCCCCCCCTCCTGCCCCGCCGCCATTTTCTCCGCCAGGCCGCTGCCGCCAGCGCCGCCGTGACGCTCGCCCGGGCCGCCAACCCCGCGCCCGCCTCAGTCCCCACCGCGCCTCCCGGAATCGTCGACACGCACGTCACGCTATTCCGCTGGCCCTTCCGGCGCCTCAAGTACGACTCCACCCCCGCCCTGGTCGCCAAGCTCCGCCGCCACCGTGTCACGGAAGCCTGGGCCGGCTCCCACGAGGCCCTGCTGCACAAGGACCTCGCGGGCGTGAACGAACGCCTCGCGGCCGAATGCCGCGCCCACGGCGGCGGGTTGCTGCGCCCGTTCGGCAGCGTGAACCTCGCGTGGCCCGATTGGGAGGAGGACCTGCGCCGCTGCCACGAGGAGCACCGGATGCCCGGCGTGCGCCTGTTCCCCGGCTACCAGACCTTCGATCTCACCCACCCCGACCTCGGCCGGCTCGTCCAACTCACCGCCGAGCGGGGCCTGATCCTGCAAATCGTATTCCAGCTGGAGGACCCCCGCGTCCACCACCCGCTGCTCAGCCTCCCGGTGATCGACGCCCGGCCCCTGGTGCCACTGCTCGAACAGACTCCCGCAGCGCGCGTCCAGCTGGTCCACTTCGCGGGCAACGTGCAGGGCACGGACCTGCGCGCGCTGGTGGACCGGACCGGGGCCTGGTTCGAGTTCTCCCGCTGGGAGGGCAATGGCCGCCTCGGGCAGCTGATCAGCCCCGGGCCGGGCGGGGCACGGCCGCCCGTGCCGGCGTCCCGCGTGCTCTTCGGCTCGCACGCGCCGTACTTCCCTTTGGAAACCGGCCTGCTGCGACTGTTCGAGTCGCCGCTGGACGCGGAGACGCTCCACGCGTTGATGCACCGCAACGCCCGCCGCCTCCTGCCGGGCTAAGCGGCGGCCCGGGGGCCTCGGTAGCCCGTAAATCGGGGGGGACAGGTAGCGATTTTTTCCGTGCCTCGGCGCCGTGCCGGCGTTGGCATCGGCCGCGATGCGCTTCCACAAGTACCACGCCCTCGGCAACGACTACATTGTGCTCCACCCGGCCGATTTCCCGGCCTGGGGCGCCGCGCCCTCCCGCGAGCAGATCCGGGTGGTGTGCCACCGCAACTTCGGCGTCGGCTCCGACGGCATCCTCTGGGGCCCCCTCCCCTCACGCACCAGCCAGCACGGCCTGCGCATCTTCAACCCGGACGGATCCGAGGCCGAAAAGTCCGGGAACGGCCTGCGCATCTTCTCCCGCTTCCTGTGGGACCAAGGCCTCGTCCGCGAACCCATCTTCACCGTGGAGACCCCCGGCGGCGACGTGCGCGCCGAGATCCGCGAGGCCGGTCGGCTCATCACCGTCGCGATGGGGCAGGTCAGCTTCGACAGCGCCCGCATCCCCGTCCTCCTGCCTGGTCCCGCCCGCGAAGTGCTCGGCGAGAAGGTGTCTGTGCTCGACCGCGAGTTCACCTTCTGCGCGGCCACCATCGGCAACCCGCACTGCGTCCTCCCGCTCCCGGAGATCTCCGCGGACCTCGCGCACCGCTACGGACCTCACCTCGAGATCCATCCGCTCTTCCCCCGCAAGACGAACGTCCAGTTCCTCCAAGTACTCGACCGCGCGAACATCCGCATCGAGATCTGGGAGCGCGGCGCCGGCTACACGCTCGCGTCGGGCAGTAGTTCCAGCGCCGCCGCCGCCGTGGCGCACCGCCTCGGCCTCGTCGACCGCGACCTCACCGTCCATATGCCCGGGGGCCGCATCGGCATCACCATCGGGGCCGATTACGCCATCCAGATGACCGGCACGGTGAACAAGGTCGCCGAGGGCGTGATGCATCCCGACCTGTTCCAAGTTACGGTCTGACGTCCCCGGTCCGATGCCCTTCGCCACGACCCGGCAGGAACGGCGCATCCTCGCCAGCCTCGGCCTAATCCTGATTTTGGGCCTTCTCGGCCTCGCCTTCCTCTGAGGGCGAGGCGGGCCGCGAGTGGAACCCGCGGCGGTCCTTCCCACGGAATTTGGCTCGCCACCCCAACCGACGATCCCCCTTCCTGCTCGGCACCCCCGCTGGGGTCACCTCCCCATGGCCGAAGCTCCTCTGCTGCTGACCAACGATCCCGGGGAACGGGATCGGACGGACGCCCTGCTGCTGGGTTTGGTGGCCGAGGGTGACCGGGAGGCCTTCGGCCGCCTTTACGACCGTTTCTCCGGCCCCCTGTACAGCGCGGCACTCCACATCCTGCAGGATGCCGCGGAGGCGCAGGACATCGTGCACGACGCCTTCATCACCCTCTGGGAAAAGGCGTCGTCCTTCGAGCGCACCCGGGGCAGCGCCTTCTCCTGGGCCGTCACCTTGGTCCGAAATCGGGCAATCGACCGGATCCGGATGCGCCGCCGGCGGGCGGAACTGCTGGCGGAATCAGTACCGGAGGATCTGGGCTACGGCACGGACAACGGGGCGCCTTCCGCGGACGATGCGGCGGTCCAGGGCGATAACGCGCGGCTCGTCCGTGCAGCGATCGCTGCGCTTCCGGCCGAGCAGCGCCGGGCGCTGGAGCTCGCCTTCTTCGGTGGCCTCACCCAAGAGGAGATCGCCCGGCGGCTGGAGGAGCCTCTGGGTACCGTCAAGGCCCGCATCCGGCGCGGTTTGCTGAAGTTAAGGGAAGCCCTCGCCCCACAACTATGAGCCGGGAGGTGCGCGAGGAATCGTCCGCCCTGCACGCCCTCGGGCTGCTGGCCGGCGACGAGCTGGCCCGTTTCCGCCGGGAATGCCACGCCGACCCTGCGCTGCGCGAAGTGAGCTGCGTCTTGCGCGAGGTGACGGCCCATCTGGTGCATTGGGCCCCTCCGTATGCCGCGCCCGAGGCCCTGCGGGAACGGCTGCTGGAGGGCATCGATTTGCGCCGTGGAACCGCCGGCCGACCGGGACGGGAAGCGTCAGGCCGCGAACCAGCGGGTTGACCCGCGCCGGCAGCGCCGCGGCCCGGCCATCCGCTTGACACGGCGAAGAGGCGCGCCTGAGTCGCTGGCCCGGCCGCGGCGCTTCCGCCCTGACCTTCCCCACCTTCCCCCACCCCTATGAAACTGCTCGGGCTGCACCTCGTCGACGTCGCCATCCTGCTCGCCTACATCGTCGTGGTCCTCTGGATCGGGCAGCGCTTCTCCCACGGGGTGAAGAACGACAAGGACTTCTTCCTCGGGGGACGTTCGCTCGGGCGCTGGCTCCAGTTTTTTCTGAGCTTCGGCAATATGACCGACCCTGGGCAGGCCACCACCACGGCCAGCTCGGTCTACCGGCAGGGTGCAGGCGGCGCCTGGCTGGCGCTGATCACCCTCTTCCTCACGCCGTACTACTGGTTTATGAACGTGTGGTTCCGGCGCGCCCGGCTCACCACGATGGCGGATCTCTTCGCCGACCGCTTCGGCAGCAAGTTCCTCGCCTCGCTGTACGCGGTGACGATGCTGATGATCGCAATCATCGGGGTCATCGCCGGCGGCAACGTGATGGCGCTGAAGACCCTCCAGCCCCTGATGGTCAAGGAACCCGCCGCCTACACCGTGGCGGAGCGCCAGAGCGTCGCCGATTACCACGAATTTATGGCGCTGCGGCAGGAACGCGCCGTGGCCCCGCTGGCCCCCGCGAAGGCCCTGCGCTACGACACGCTCCGCGACCACTACACCCGGGGCTCGCTCCAGCCCTACGTGACCTACCTCCAGCCCGTCACCTTCTACCTCGTTTCCACCGGGCTGGTCGCCGTGTTCATCATGCTCGGGGGATTAAAGGCGTCCGCGGTGGTAGACGCGATCCAAGCCCTGCTGGTGGTGCTGATCTCGATCATCCTGATCCCCTTCGGCCTCCATCGAATAGGCGGGGTGGAGGCGCTGCACGACAAGGTACCGGAGGTAATGTTCAACCTCTTCGGGGGCGACGTCGCCTCCGAGTACACCTGGTACTCGATCGCCGCCCTCCTGCTGGTCCAGCTGATCGGCATCGCCGGCACCCAGGCCAACATGACCATCTCCGGCTCCGCCAAAGACGAGATGGCGGCGCGGCTGGGCGCGGTAACCGGCGGCTTCAGCAAGCGCTTTGTCACCATCGCGTGGGCCTACTGCGGACTGATCGCGATCGCCCTCTTCGGGCCGGGCCTTTCCGACCCCGATCAGGCCTGGGGCCTGATGACCCGCGAACTGCTGCCCGTCGGTCTGATCGGGATTATGATCACCGGTATCCTCGGCGGAAAAATCGCCGTCCTCGGGGCCCAGTCCGTGGTGCTCTCGGGCCTCGTGGTCAAGAATCTCTATGAGCCGCTGTTCCCGGGCCGCTCCGACCGGCACTACGTGCTGATCGCCCGGCTGGCGGTCCCCGCGCTGCTCGCGATCGGCGTGCTGGTGGGACTCTATATGAACAGCATCATCGCGATCCTGAAATTCGCGATCGTGCTGCTCCTCGTCTGGGGCGTGCCGGTGACGATGCTCTTCCTCTGGCGCCGGGTCACCGAGACCGCGGTCAAAGTGCAGGTCATCGCCACGGTGCTTTTCATCGCGGTGATCCCGGCGATGGTGCCCACCCTGCCGTCGCTCGCGCGCTCAGAGGCGCTCACGCTGATGACCCGAGAGCAAACGGTGGTGACGCGCGTGGCGGCGACGGCAGAGGACGTGGCCGCCGGCCGCGCTCGCTCCCCCGGGGAGCAGATCGAGCGCACGCGCCGAATCGAGCCGGTCTCGGTGTTCTTCGAGGAGGGCGTGGTCCGGGTGAACCCCAACGATCCCGCCTCCCCCCGCACCGGCAAGGGCCTCTTCCGCGTCGAGGTGTACCTGCTAAAACTCCTTGGCGCCGATGTCGCCGGCTTCAGCCCGGCCCAACTGCTCACCACCCGCTACCTGGTCGATGCCTTCATTCCCATCAGCCTGCTGGTGCTGGTGAGCCTGTTAACCCGGCCGACGGATCCCGCGCGGGTGGCGCGATTCTACGCCCGGATGAAGACGCCGGTGGCGAAGACCCTCGAGGACGACGCGCAGGAGGTGGAGCTCAGCTACGCCAACCCCACGCGCTTCGATCACTTGAAGCTATTCCCGGGCTCCAACTGGGAGTTTACCCGCTGGGACCGCACCGACGCTCTAGGTTTCATCGCGTGCTGCGCCCTCGTCGGGGTGGTACTGCTAGTCTTCAAGGGCGCGCTGGTACTCGGCAGCGGTTGAGGCGCGCCCCGGCCCATTAACCCGGGCCGGTGCCGCCCTTGCCCGGGGTGGCCCGCACCGGCGCAAGGGCCACGCCCTTCATCCGGACACCCGCCAGTTTGCGTAGGATCAGCTCAGCGTGCTCCTCGGCCACATCCACTAGGATATGGCGCTGATGGAGGTCGATCGCCCCGACCACGGTCGCCGGCAGGCGCGTGACCCCCGCGATCTTGCCGACCACATCCGCCACCTGCACCAGCTGCTTGCGGCCAACGTTGAGGAATAGGGTGGCCATCCCCGGCTCGCGGCCGGTCCGGGCCGGGCGATCGGCCGGCTCAGTTGGCGCCACCTCCGGGGCCTCCGCGGGCTCCGGGGCCACCGCCCCCCCGGGCGCCCGCGACTGCTTGGGGCTGGCTGGCCCCGGCTCGGACCAGGCCTCCGCTGAACTGCCCTTGGCCGCCGCGCC
>CAIOTK010000118.1 GCA_903861185.1 uncultured Opitutia bacterium
ATGCCCGCCTCGGCCAGTTTGTGCCAGACGCGGTTCGCGTGGCTCCCGTAGGGACGCTGCAGGTGGCCGACTCCGCGGGAGACCTCGCCGCTATTCCACGCCTCCAGCACACGCGTCCGGATCATCGCCTGGATGCGGCTGCGTTCCTCCGGCGTGAAAATATCCCAAGCCCAGTCGTAGGCGCGCGCCGGCCGGTGCAGCAGGGGCTTCCCCGCCTCGCAGTTCAGGGTGAAGTTGGTGGTGCCCGCGGGATCCCACGCGGCCAGGTGCAGCAGCCAGCGCCGCGCGCCCTCGCCATAGCGGCGCTCGCCGGTGAGAAGATACACGAACGCGAGGGTCTCCGCCTCGGTGCAGGCCTGCTCGACCTGCACCCGGTTCGGCCACCAGTACTTAATGAGCTCCGCGTTGGTCTTGTCCCGCGCCGAACCCTTGTGCAGCGGCTCCGGGGTGGGGCCGGCCGCAAGGTAGCGCTCGGCCGCGGCTTGCAACTCCGCCAGCGCCGGCGCCTCCGGACCTCGAACCAGTTCCCGCAGGCGGGGTAGATCTTCCGGTCGGAGCAATAGTCGGGGATGCCCGGCCGGCACCCGCGCCCGCTGTTCGGCGCGCCCCGGCAACGGCAGCACCGCCGCCGCCGAGGGCACCTCCACCCGCCGGGCGCGGCTCCACGCGGTAGGCACGCCCTGCGCGTCCCGCGCCCGGTAGCGCCAATGGTAAGCCCCCGGCGCGAGCGGCGCATCGTGGGTGTAAGTAGGCCAGACCACGCCGCTCGCCATCGCCGTGGCGCCGGCGGGGAACGCGGGATCGGCCGACCATTGGACATCGTACGAGACCGCGTCCGCCGGTGCGATCCACGTCCAGCTCGGCGGGTTCAACGCGACGCGCGCACCCTCCGCCGGTCGGTAACCCCACTCGTCGGGGCGTGGGGCCCGCTCATCGAGCGGTCGCTCGGCCGCCACGGTAGAGAGTAGGGGTAGTATCAGGCAGAGGGCGGCACGCGGAAAGCGGCGGGGGAGCAGGCGCATCACGGGGGGAGACGTTCGCTCCGCGGCCCCGGCTACGGCCAGCCCAAAGACCCTGCGGGTGCTCAAGGCGCGAGTGGCGCGTCCGGTTCGATGAGCAAGCGGTGGGGATCCCCGGCGACCACGCCCGCCGGATCAATGGCAGCCGCGAAGGCGATCATCCCCGCGTTGTCGCCCGTATGCCGCGGTTCGGCCGCGAGGCAGGGGATTCCCGCGCGCCGCGCCTCCGCTTCCAGCGCCGCCCGCAGGAGCCGGTTGTTAGCGACGCCGCCCGACAAACCGAGGCTGCGCAGCCCACCGCCCTCCCGCGCCAACACCTTGCGCACCCGGCCCGCTAACGCGTCGACCACCGCCGCCTGGTAGCTCGCACACAGATCCGCCCGGCGCGCCTCCACCTCGGGCACACTCATCCGTTCCAACTGGTAGCGCAGGCTCGTCTTCAGGCCTGAAAAACTGAAATCCAACTCGTCGCCGCGTCCGCCTCCGCGCGGGAACGCGAAGGCGTCCGCCCGCCCCTCCCGCGCCCGCCGCTCGACCTCCGGGCCTCCGGGATAACCCAGCCCCAGCAACTTCGCCCCCTTGTCCAAAGCCTCCCCCGCCGCGTCGTCTAGCGTGCGCGCGAGGACGGTGATCCGCCGCGCCTCATCGAGGATGAACAGTAGGGTGTTGCCGCCCGAGACGATCAGGCCGAGGTGCGGGAGCAACCCGGCGAGGCGCGCGGGAAACTCCGCCGGGGCCGCGGCGTGGACGGGCAGAAATGGGGACCACGCGTGCCCGCGCAGGTGGTTCACGCCCAGCAACGGCACCCGCAATGCCAACGCGAGGGCCTTGGCCGCCGCGACCCCAAGCGCCAAGCACGCCGCCAGCCCCGGACCGTGCGTCACCGCCACCGCCCCCACCCCGCCCAAACCCACCTCGTCCCGCGCCCGCGCCACGAGGGCCGGGAGTTGCCGTAGGTGTTCCCGCGTCGCCAGATCCGGCACGACCCCCCCATAGCGTTCGTGCAACGCGATCTGGCTGTGCACCCACTCGCCGCGGAGGCCCACCGCCGGGTCCAGCAGCGCCACGGCCGACTCGTCACACGAACTCTCCAAGGCCAAAATCAGGCCGCTCATCCGCGAGTCCCCCCGGTAACGTCGAGCAGCCGCAGGCCGCGCAGCATCGCCAGCGCCGTCTCAAGCTGACGGTCCGCCACCGGCGCGAAACCGAATCGCGCTTCAAAGTCCGCCGCCTCAAGATCCGGACGCGACCGCTGCTGCGCCAGCCGCGAATCCTCCTCCGGAGTCATCACCACCTCGACGTGCGGCCGGACGCCCTGCTCGTGAATGGAGATGCCGGCCGGCGTGAAGTACCGCGCGGTGGTCAGCCGGAGGCCCTCGCCGTCCCGCAGCTTGAAGATCGACTGCACGGAGCCCTTCCCAAAGGTCCGTTCGCCTACCACCACGGCCCGGCCAGCGTCCTTCAGGGCTCCCGCCACAATCTCGGCCGCGCTGGCACTGCCGGCGTTGACGAGTACCGCCAGCGGCAGCGACCACGGGACGCCGCCCCCGGTCGCGCGGAAACGCTCGTTGTCCTGCGGCCGACGCCCGCGGGTCTCCACGATGAGTTCGCCTTCCCGAAAAAAGGGTTGAGCCACCTCCACCGCGGCCTCGAGCAGGCCACCCGGGTTGTTCCGCAGGTCCAGCACCAGGGCCTGGATCCCCTGTTCCCCGAGTCGCGCCAGCGCCTGCCGCAACTGCCGCCCGGTGTGTTCCGAGAATTCCGTCAACTGCACGTACCCCACCCCGTCCGCCAGCACCCGCGCGCCCCGGACGCTTTCGATGCGGATGCGTTCGCGCGTCAGGGTCAGCGTCAGTCCCTCGCGTACCCCCGGGCGCTGGATCCCCACGCTGACAGTCGTCCGCGGGCGCCCCCGGAGCCGGCTGACGACCGCATCGACACCCCCCGTCGCGACGGGCTGGCCGTCGATCGCAACGATCTCGTCCCCCCGGCGAATGCCGGCACGTTCACCCGGGGTGCCGGCCATTGGGGCGATCACGACCACCCGGTTCTGCCGCGTCTCGACCTGAATTCCGATGCCCCCGAACTCGCCGCTCAAGTCCTCTTCCACTTGGTCATGCGACGCCTTCTCTAGAAACTCGGAGTGCGGATCGAGCGCCTCGACCATCCCGTGCAGCGCGCCGCGGGCGAGACCGGCATAGGGCACGGCGGCGGCGTCCACGTACTGGGTCTGCACCAGCTCCATCACCTCCCGGACGTAGGCGGAGGCGCGGGAAAGGTCCCGGTCGGGCCACCAGCGCCACGCCGCCGCCACCTTCACCGCCGCGAGGGAAGCGGCAACGCCCAGCAGGACGCCGGTGGTGAGGGTGAGAAAGCGGTTGCCCATCCCGCGCACGATGGGCATCGCCCTCGCGTTGTAAATGGGATCATCCGCCCCCGTCTCGCCGGCCTTCCTGGCCGCCTTCCGCGCCGCCGCCGGGCCCGTCGGCCGCCTCAGTTTCGCGCGGTTCATGGAGCTCGCGCTCTACCACCCGGAGGTCGGCTACTATCGCGCCGGTCGGGAACGGGTTGGCCGCGCGCCCGGGAGCGACTTCATCACCTCCGCCACCGTCGGCCCACTCTTTGGGGAATTGGTCGCCGCCGCCGCCGTGCACCTCCTCGGCCCGGAGGCCGCGCCCCGCCACACCTTTGTCGAGATCGGCGCCGAGCCGGGCCGCAGTCTCCTCGCTGGCGTGACCCATCCCTTCGCCGCCGTGCGAACCGTGCGCCTCGGCGATCCTCTGGGCCTGACCGGCGAATGCGTCGTGTTCTCGAACGAACTGTTCGATGCCCAGCCCTGCGTACGGACCGTATACCGCGCCGGCGCGTGGCGGGAGCGCACGGTGGAACTAGGCGCAGACGGCTTTCTGGGGGAGGTCGAGGTGCCCTTTCCGGAGGACAGCCAACCAGCACCCGAAGGCTACGCCTTCGACCGCCCTCTCGCCGCGGCGGGCCTCGCCCGGGAGATCGCGGGCCAGCCCTGGCGGGGGCTCTTCCTTGCCTTCGACTACGGCAAGACTGAGCGCGAACTGCGTGCCGAATGCCCGGCCGGCACCGTCCGCGCCTACCACCGGCACCGACAGGAACGGGACCTCCTCGCGCGGCCGGGAGAGCAAGACCTGACCTGCCACGTGTGTTGGGACTGGCTGGCGGCGGAACTGACCGCGGCGGGTTTCAGCGCGCCGGGACTAGAGTTCCAGGAGACTTTTTTCGTCCGTCATGCTGGACCGGTGATCGCTGCTGTGAGCGCCGCAGAAGCGGCGCGCTTCAGCCCGCGGAAGCAGGCGTTGTTGCAGCTGCTGCATCCAGGGCAAATGGGCCAGCGCTTCCAGGTGCTACACGCCCGCCGCTGAACCCGGCCGAGGAATGGGTTGACAGGCCCGCCGCCGCCCCCGACGGTTTCCGACCCTTTACGGCGGCCATAGCTCAGTTGGTTAGAGCACAAGATTGTGGATCTTGGGGTCGCGGGTTCAAATCCCGTTGGCCGCCCCATTTTCAGCGATGTACTTCGTCTACATCCTTGTTTGCGCAGTGACCGGGCGCTCCTACGTCGGCCAGACGGATCACCTCATCCGCCGTTACCGTCTCCACTGTGAGGGTGGCACCCGCACGACGCGCGAGAAGTTGCTCCAGCCGTACGTCGCCCACTGGGAGCTTTTCCCCTCGCGCGCCGCAGCGATGCAACGGGAACGCTA
>CAIOTK010000119.1 GCA_903861185.1 uncultured Opitutia bacterium
CGCGGCCCACGGTCTGCGGGTCGCGGCCTTCGGCACGGGGGCCGGTTGGGTCCGGCACGGCCTGCGGCTTACTGATCCCGACCCGGCCGGCCGGCGGCGGGCGGTGGAATTCATCGGGGGCATCATCGCGCTGGGTGCCCGTTTCGGTGCCCCCGCCATCATTGGCTCGATGCAGGGCCGGGCCGATCCTGGCATGGCTCCGGAAGTCGCTCTCGGCTGGCTGGCGGAGGGGCTGGGGGAACTGGGCGGCCGCGCGCAAGCCGCACGCGTGCCGTTGCTGTTCGAACCGCTCAATCGATACGAGACCAACCTCTGCACTTCCCTCGGAGCGGCCGCGGCCCTGCTCGAGCGGGCCGGATCCCCCGCGCTGCGCCTGCTCGCAGACCTGTTCCATATGAACATCGAGGAGACGGACCTCGCCGCCGCCCTGCGCGCTGCCGGATCGCGCCTCGGCCATGTGCATTTCGCGGACTCCAACCGCCGCGCCCCCGGTTTTGGGCACTCCGACTTCCGTCCGCTCGTCACCGTGCTCCGCGAACTCGGTTACACCGGTTACCTCTCGGCCGAGGTACTCGCGTGGCCCGACCCGGAGACGGCCGCCCGCCAGGTCATCGCCCGCTTCCGCGCGCTCACCGCGTCCTGACTCCCAATGCTCAAGCACACCCTGCTGCACCCCAAAATCAACGAGGTCCTTGGCCGCGCCGGGCACCACGCCCGGATTCTTATCGCCGACGGCAATTATCCCGCCTCCACCAAGCGCGGGCCGCACGCCGAAGTCGTCTGCCTCAACCTGTCTCCGGGGGTTGTGACCGTGGCGCAGGCGCTGCACGCCGTGCTCAGCGCGATCCCCATCGACGAGATCAACACGATGGGTATCCCGGCAGATGACCCGTACGCCGCTTTCGGCGAGCCCAAGGCCTGGCCCGAATTCCGTGCGCTGGCCAGCGCGGCCGGGGTGAAGGCGCCGCTCACGCCCATCTCGAAGTGGGATTTCTATCGTGCGGTCGAGTCCTCCGACCACGTCCTGACCATCCAGACCGCCGATCAGGCCCTCTGGGCGAATGTCCTGCTCACTGTCGGCGTCCGCACCCCCTGAACCGATGCAGGCGCTTGAGTTGACCCGCCCTGGCTCGTTCCGCGTCGTGGACGTTGCGGCGCCCGGCGCCCCGGGGCCCGGAGAGGCGCTCCTGAGGGTCCACCGGGTCGGTATCTGCGGCACTGACCTTGCTGGCTACCTCGGCAAGATGCCGTTTTTCAGCTATCCGCGGATCCCGGGCCACGAGCTGGGAGTCGAGGTGCTGGCCGTCGGCGAGGGCGTCACTCACATCCGTCCGGGCGACCGCTGCGCCGTCGAACCGTACCTGAACTGCGGCCGCTGCTACGCCTGCCGTCGGGGACACACGAACTGCTGCGAGCACAACCGGACGCTCGGCGTGATGTGCGATGGTGGCCTCTGCGAGCGGATCCTCCTGCCCGCGGCCAAGCTTCACCCCTCGGCGCGGTTGTTGTTTGAGCAGCTCGCGCTCGTCGAGACGCTCGCGATCGGCTGCCATGCGGTGGACCGCGGTGCGCCGGTCGCGGGGGAGCAGATTTTGGTGGTGGGCGCGGGGCCGATTGGCCTCAGCGCGATCGTGTTCGCCCGCCTCTCCGGCGCGCGGACTCTGGTGATGGACGTCAACGCGGAGCGCCTAGCGTTCGTCCGCGACGTGATGGGGGTGCCTGATACCCTGCTGGTGACCGGCGCCGAGGCCGACCTGACCGCTCTCGGCGAAGCCACCGGCGGGCGCCTCGCGGACGTCGTCATCGACGCGACCGGCAATCCCGCCTCGATGGCGCGCGCGCTTCAGTTCTGCGCCTTCCGCGGACGCCTCGTCTACGTGGGCATCACGGCATCCGAGCTTAGTTTCCCGCACGCGCCCGTACTGCACCGCCGCGAGCTCGACGTGCGCGCCAGCCGCAATGCCCTGCCCGGAGATTTCCGGCGCATCATCCGGCTGATCGAGGAAGGGTCGATTGATACCCGCCCGTGGATCACGCACACGTCCGATTTCGCCGGGCTGCCCGCCGTCTTCCCGGCTTGGACGCGCCCCGAGACGCGGGTGATCAAGGCGATGGTCTCGGTGCCGGATCCGGTTTGAGGAATGCCTTATGCGTTACCTGTGGCGACTGCTCCTGCTGCTGGCCCTTCCGCTGGTCGGCCGCGCCGAATGGACCGTGGAAAACATCGCTGGCACCGGCGTCCGTGGCTTCGCCGGCGATGGTGGCTTGGCTGCGATCGCAGTCCTGAATGACCCCTTCGGGATGGCGCGCGCGCCCGACGGCTCCCTTTGGTTTTGCGAATATGGGGGCCATCGCCTCCGGCGCATCGGCCCAGACGGCGTGATCTCCACGGTCGCCGGCACCGGGGAGCGTGGGTTTTCGGGTGATGGTGGTCCGGCGCTCGCTGCGCGCCTCGACAAGCCGCACGAGCTCCGTTTCGACGCCGCCGGAGACTGTTACTTCACGGATATGGCTAACCACGTCATCCGGCGCATCGAGCGTCGCACCGGCCTGATCTCTACGGTAGCGGGCACCGGCGGGAAACGCGGCTACGCGGGCGACGGCGGGCCTGCTACGGCCGCCCTGCTCGGCCAGCCCCACAGCCTCCAATTCGGTCCCGACGGCCACCTCTACCTTTGCGACACGGGCAACCACGTCGTGCGTCGCGTGGATGGCCGGACCGGCGTGATTACCACGCTGGCTGGCACCGGCGTGGCCGGGCCAACGCCAGACGGGGCGCCGCTCGGGGGTACGCCCCTCCGCGGTCCGCGCGCCATCGACTTCGACGCGCAGGGTCGGCTCTGGCTCGCCACCCGCGAGGGCAATCAGGTCTTCCGGATCGATTTGCAGGCGGGCCGGATCCACCACGTCGCGGGCACGGGCCGACCCGGGTTCACCGGGAATGGGGGTCCCGCCCGTGAGGCCACCCTCAGTGGGCCGAAAGGGATTGCCCTCGATCGCGAGGGCAATGTCTGGCTCGCAGACACCGAGAGCCATAGCATCCGCAGGATCACGCCAGACGGCATCCTCGAGGTCATGGCGGGCACCGGTCGGCGGGGTGACGGGCCCGAGGGCCCGGGCTCCGCCTGCGCGTTGGCGCGCCCGCACGGCGTCTTCATCGAGGCGGACGGGTCCATCCTGGTCGGGGACAGCGAGACGCACCGTCTCCGTCGGCTGCGCCCGCCGGGCAAAGTCCGCTGAATTGAGTGCCCGCCGGGACCTCAGGATCCTGGAGTGCGCGGGTAAGGTTCGTAACTGGAGAAAGTGACCTGCAGGTCGGCGTCCAACGACTTGAACCAGTAAGCGTCGCCCCGCACCGAGGTTTGCACGGTCTGGGGCAGGCTGGGTCGTTCTCCTGCGGGTCGGCTGAACGTTAGCCGCGTGCTTAGCTTCGTGATGCGGATGCCTAGGGCGGGCCGGAAGGGCGCGTCATTCTCCAGCGTGATCGCCTCGATGGTCCGGCTGGGGCGGTGGACGACCACGCTGGCGTGGAGAAAGTCAGCGGTCCGGTCTCCGGCTTCCGCGGGTCGGAGGCGGCAGCGGTAGGTGGCTCGCTCGTCGGCCTCGGCCACCACCTTTGCATCCGCCGGATCGATCTGTTCGGTGAGGCGCGGGGCCGTGCCGCCGCGCGAGCGTCGGGAGCGGGTATCGCGATACTCGGCGAGCTCAGCAGCGGTGGGGGTGCGGCCGTCCTTCCGCAGCAGACTCCAGCGGCTGAAATCCGGCCGGGTGGCGTCGTGCCGCTCCTCCAAGGAGCGCTGTCCGTCGGAGGTGACCTGCACATAGGACCAGTCCGGAGGAACCTCCGAACGAAAACCGCGCAGCGCCGCGACCAGATCCGGATCGACGGCCGCCGCGAGGGCCGCGGGCAGCAGCCAGAAAAGGAAGAGGGAAAACGCGCGCACTGTCAGGAGATTGCCGTGATGCGCGCTCGGACCGAGCGCCCACCGCGGGGCGTCACGACCTCGTCGCCGACTCGCCGCCCGATTACCTGGCGCCCGATGGGCGACTGGGGTGTCATCACCATTACCTCGCCCTCCGCGGTCGCCACGGTCAGACCGCCGGCGCGTGGCCCGAGGAAGTAGCGTGCCAAGCTGCCGCCCGAATCCAGCGTCACCAAGGCGCCGAGCGCCACGGGATCCGCCGGGGAAAAAGCGGGCAGGGGAAGCGCGGTGAAAAGGCCGATGGCCTCTCCGGCCTCCTGCACTTGGCGGGACTGCCCCTCGGCGAGATAGGCGGCCTCTTGGCTGTGGGTGTCCCACTTGTTTTCCGGCCGGCTCTCCTCGCTGGTCGCCTCCTCGTGGGCGTCGGCAGCGGCGCTGAGCTGGCGCTGCTGCTCCTCCCTGAGCGCGGCAAGGATGGCGACGCGCAGCGCGTGTTTATCTAAAGGCATCGGGTGGCTCGGGCCGGGGCGGCTCGGGTGCTTCAGTCAGTTGGGGAGGCCGCCCCGGCGAGGCGCCTTGCTGGGCGCTGCCGGGGCGGTCGGGCTCAGGCGTGCGCCTTGGGCAGCTGCGCGCCGAGGTCGGTGGCGTGCGGGTGGTTGCGCTTCACCCGCAGCAGCTGGTGGCGGCGTTGCAGCATCCGGTCGAGCTTTTCGACCAAGAGGGTGACTGCTTTGTGGCACTCGTTGGCCTCGACGGCCGCGTTCATATCTGGCCCGTGGATCTCGATGTGACCCTTGGCGGTAAACTGTACCCCGGCGGCGGGGCTACGGTCGCAGGCGAGTTCCACCCGGATCCGGATGATCCGTTCGTCGTGACGAAACAATCGACCGGTCTTCTCGTGCACGAACGCCTTCAGGGAGGGGGTGAGTTCAAGATGAATGCCGGAGACGATGACTTCGTGGTGGTTTTGGCTGTTCATGATGCTGCGTTTGGTTTCCTGTGCGCGGTCCCCGGCCGGGGGCCGGAGCCGTGAAAAAAGTCCCCTTTGCCATCCATGTTCCGGAACATCCCGACCCTGCCTGAGCTCTCGGCCGCGGTCGTCACGGGAGGCTCCTCCGGTCTGGGGGAAGCATTCATTGGTCTGTTGGGAAGGGTAGCCCCGCGGGTCGCGGTTTGCAACCTCTCCCGGCGTCCGATCGCGGAAAAAGCCCGCGCCGCTTTCCACGCCGCGCCGCATCACGTGCCCTGCGATCTCGCGGATCCGGATTCCCTCGCGCGGGGCGCGGAGGCGGTGGCCGGCTGGCTCGCCGCCTCCGCCCCGACCGGACCGATTTTACTCGTGAACAACGCTGGCCTCGGCGCCTTCGGGCGTTTCCCGGGCGAGGATCCCGCGCGGCAGCTGGCGATCATCGACGTGAATGTGCGCGCCGTGGTCGATCTCACGGGGCGGCTGCTCCCCGTGCTGCGGGCCCGTGGCGGCGGTATCCTCAACGTGGCTTCCGTGGTCGCGTATCAGCCGACGCCGTACGCGGCGGTCTACGGGGCGAGTAAGGCGTTTCTGCTGAGCTGGTCGCTGGCGTTGCGCGAGGAGTTGCGGGGTTCCGGCTTGCGGGTAGTCGCCTGCTGTCCCGGCACCACCGCCACGGGCTTCTTCGATGCCGCCGGCCTAGGCCGGCTACCGGGTGCGGCGATGGGGGCGGAGGCGGTCGCGCGCTTCGCGCTGCGGGCGTGGGCGCGGGACCAGCCCCACGCGGTCCCCGGCCTGCATAACCGGCTGCTGACTTGGGCGGGAAGCTGTCTCCCGCGCGCCGCCTCCGCCTGGGTGGCGGGACTCGTCCTGCGGCGCCGGGCTGGGCCCTCTTTGCCGTGACCTCCGGGGCGGAGATGCCGCCGGAGCGCTGGGCGGGCCGCGCCTGCGCTTGGCCTCGCCGGCCGCAGTCGACGGAGCGGGTGCGCATGGTCGCTCCGGACGAGTTGCGGCGCTGGATCGTGTTTGAAGACGAGCGGCTGCTCGTGGTCGATAAGCCTGGCGATGTGGTCTGCCACCCCTCCAAAGCCGGACCTTGGTCCAGCCTAGTCGGCGCGTTACGGGAATCGACGGGCCTGCCGACGGTACACCTCGTTTTCCGCCTAGATCGGGAGACCAGCGGACTGGTGGTGGTGGCGAAGGACGGGCGCACCGCTAGCCGCCTGCAGACCGCCCTGCAGGAGCGACGGATCGGCAAGGTCTATCTCGCGCTCCTCACGGGCGCGTTAGCGGAGGAAATTGTGGTCGACCAGTCCTTGGGGGACGACCTAGCCAGCCCCGTGTTCACCAAGTCCGCGGTGGTGGCGGAGGGTGAGGGGAAGGCGGCGGTCACGCAGTTCCAGCCCCTGGCGCGCACGCCGGACGGGGGCCTCACCTTGGCGCGGGTGGTTCCGGTCACGGGACGCAAGCACCAGATCCGGGCGCACGCGCAGTGGCTGGGACGATCGGTCTTGGGCGATAAGATTTATGGCCCGGACGCGCGCCTGTACCTCGAGTTCATCACGACCGGCTGGACCCCCGCGCTGGCGGCCCGTCTGGGGCTGCCACGACAGGCGCTCCATTGCGCCTGCATCGACCTTACGCGGGCCGGGTTCCCCCACGTGTTCGCCGCGCCATTGGCGGCGGATATCTTGAAGTACTGCGAACGGGCAGGGCTCCCGGTGCCGGCGGAATGGCAGACCGGGGCCCCGGCGGGCGACTGAGGCGCCCTGGCGCCTCAGTCCGCGGACTTGGCGGCGCGGGTCACCTTCCGGCGCTCAACCTCCTTGAGGATGCGCTTGCGCAGCCGGAGGCTCTTGGGGGTGACCTCGACCAGTTCGTCGGCGGCGATGTACTCGATCGCCCGTTCCAGCGAGAGTTTGGTCGCGGGCGTCA
>CAIOTK010000120.1 GCA_903861185.1 uncultured Opitutia bacterium
GGCCAGCGGGCGGACGGGGCCTACTGGGACGAAGTGGGGCGGATGGTGACGGCGCGGCATTACGCGGAGCGGTTGCCGGCGTGGGTCGAGGCGTTCAACGCGGAGAAGCGGGTGGACGCGACGTTCGGCCAGACTTGGGACCGGCTGCTGCCGGCGGCCGTGTACGAGCAGGTGCAGGGTCCAGACGACCAGGCGGGTGAGAACGAAGGGATGGGCCTCGGGCGGACGTTCCCGAAGCGGGTGGACGGCGGCGCGAAGGCCGTGGGGCCCGCGTTCTTCAGCGCGTTCGATAACACCCCGTTCGCCACCGAGATCCTCGGGGATTTTGCGCAGCGGGCGATCCGCGCGGAGCGCCTCGGCCACCACCCGGGGGTCGACTTCCTCGGGGTGAGTTTCTCGCAGGTGGACGCGATCGGCCACGCGTACGGGCCGGACAGCCACGAGTTGATGGACTCGATGCTGCGGCTGGACCGCGTGCTGGCGGGGCTGCTGGCGTGCCTCGATCGTGAGGTGGGCCTCGGGCGGTACCTGATCGTGTTGAGCGCGGACCACGGGGTGGCGCCGCTACCCGAGCAGGCGGGGCGGCGGGAGCCGGGGGCGCGCGGGAGCCGCGTGAACGCGCGGGAAATCGACGGGGCGGTGCGGCAGGCGCTGGACGCGGCCTTCGGGGCGCCGCCGAAGACCGAGACTTGGTTTGTGCGGGACGGGACCACGTACCACCTGCGGCCGGCGGCGTTGGCTGCGCGGGGGGTGCAGGCCGAGGCAGCGGCGAAAGTCGTGCGCGACGCGTTGCGGGCGCGCCCGGAGGTCGTGGCGGCGTTTACCGCGGCGGAGCTCAAGGCGGCGCCGGTGGACGGGGATGACCTAGCCGCGCAGTTCCGCCGGAGCGAGTTCGCGGGGCGGCCGCGGGATGTGCTGTACGCCTATCGACCGCACTTCGGCACGCGCGCGGGGACGGGCACCGGCCACGGCAGCCCGCATCCGTACGATACGCACGTGGCGAACCTGTGGTTCGGCGCGGGCATCCAGCCGGGCGTGCGCACCGAGCGCGTGGGCGTGGACGCGATCGCGCCAACCCTGATCGCGCGGTTGGGCCTCGCGCCGCTGCCGGCGGCGCGGGCGAAGCCGCTCTTCTGAGCCGATGGGCGGCCGGCCCGGCCGCCCATTGTTCACCCATTCGGCCGGCGCCCGCGGCCGGGGATTGCCACGCGCGCGGGCGCCGCGTTGGCTCGGTTCACCCCACCCTTTTTCCCGTATGCCCCGCCTCCTCCTGCTGCCCCTGCTGCTTGTCCTCGCGCCGCTGCTGCGCGCCCAGCCTCTCGTTTACGAGGGCGCGGCGGGCCCGGGCCGGGGTAAACACATCGTCTTCCTGGCCGGCGACCACGAGTACCGGTCCGAGGAGACCTTGCCGGCGCTCGCGCGCATTCTCGCGCTGCACCACGGCTTCAAGTGCACCGTCGTGTTTTCGGTCCACCCGGCCACGGGCGAGATCGATCCGGCGGCGTCGAACCTGCCCGGGATGGAGGCGCTGGCGACGGCGGACCTCGCGGTCGTGTTCCTGCGCTTCCAGGCGCCGCCCGTGGAGCAGTTGCGCCACTTGGAGGCCTACTTGGCGCGCGGCGGGCCGGTCGTTGGCCTGCGCACCGCGACGCACGCCTTCCGCACCCCGGCCGATCACCCGCTCGCCAAGTTTTCCTATGACAGCAAGGTGCCCGGCTACGAGCTGGGCTTCGGGCATCAGGTGCTCGGTCAGACCTGGGTGGGCCATCTCGGCCGCAACCACGCGCAGAGCACGCGCATCACCATCGTGCCGGAGCGCGCGGGCCACCCGATCCTCCGCGGCGTGAAGGACATCTGGGCCCACGTCGGGGCCTACGTCGGTAAGCCGGTGGACGGCGAGGTCCTGACCTTGGCGCAGCCGTTGAACGGAATGACGCCGGACTCACCGGCCGATTCGACCAAGGCGGCGCAGCCCTCCGAGTGGACCCGCACCTACCGCGGGGCGTCGGGCAAGACCGGGCGCGTGTTCACCTCGCTCTATGGCACGCCGGAAGACCTGCAGAACGAAGGTTACCGGCGCCTGCTGGTGAACGGCTGCCTCTGGGCGGCGGGCCTGGAGGACGCGATCCGTCCCGACCTCGCGATCGGTTTCGTGGGGCCGTTCCGGCCGAACACCCACCGCAACCTCGGCCACGCGCGTGGCGTCCGGCCGGCGCAGTACGCGGGCTTCACCAGCCCCATCCCGGCGAACAATGATACCGGTCCCGCGCCGAAGGCCGCACCCAAGAAGGAGGCGCCGAAGAAGGCCGCCGCTGCGCCTGCCAAAGCGGAGCCGAAGGCCGACGCGAAGGCGGCCCCCAAAGCCGAGGCCAAAACCGCGCCGAAAGCGGCCGCGAAGGCGCCGCCGCCCCCGCCGCGCGAGCCGGAGCTGTTCCCCGTGCCCCCGGGCCACCGTGATCCCCTGCCCTTCGCGTTCCGCCCCGGCGAGGTCGTGGCGCTGCTCGGCAATGCGCTCCCGGAGCGGATGCAGCACGACGGCTGGCTGGAGACCCTGCTGCAGTCGCGCCTCGGCGGTCAGGAGGTGCGCTTCCGCAACCTCAGCACGAGCGGCGACCGCCCCAACACCTACCCGCGCAGCAAGGGACAGCTGCATATGACCGAGTACCTGCGGCAGGTGCGGGCGGACGTCGTGTTCGCCTTCTTCGGTTACAACGAGTCGTTCGCCGGCGTGGATCAGGCGGACGCGCACCGCCGGGACCTCCTCGAGTTCGTGGCGCGGACTCGGGGCAGCCGAGCCAACGGCCGGGACTTCCCGCGCATCGTGCTCTTCAGCCCGACCGCGTTCGAGGATACCCGCAACCCGCTCCTGCCCGACGGTCGGGAGCACAACGCGCGCCTCAAGGCCTACGCCGAGGCGACCGCGGCCGCCGCGCGCGAGTCCGGCGTGGCGTACGTCGACCTGTTCACGCCCACCTTGGAGCTGTTCCGCCAAGCGCGCACCCCGCTGACACTCAATGGCGTGCACTTCACCGCAGAGGGCAACCGCCTCCTCGCCGAGGTCATCGCGCGGGCGCTGCTGGGTCAGGCGGTACCCGCCGCCCCCGCGCTGCAGCCGTTGCGCGAGGCCGTGTTGGACAAGGACGAACACTGGCACGCGCGCTACCGGGCGCGGGACGGTAACGACGTGTGGGGCGGGCGCTCCACGCTGGCGTTCGTCGACGGCCAGACCAATGCGACCGTGCTCCAGCACGAGCTGAAGATGCTGGATGTGATGACCGCCAACCGCGACGCCCGCGTGTGGGCGCGCGCCGCCGGGGGCGATCTCGCCCTCGACGACCGCAACGTGCCGCCGCCCATCCCGGTGAAGACCAACATCGGCGGCGGCAGCGCGAGCTCGAGCGCGATGAAGGAGGGTCTCCCGCGGTACGTGAGCGGCGAGGACGGCCTGCGGCACCTCGCGCTGGCGGACGGGTTCGCGGCCAACGTGTTCGCGGCCGAGGATCGTTTCCCCGCGCTCATCAATCCAGTGCAGCTGCAGGTCGACGCGCGCGGCCGCCTTTGGGCCGCCGTCTGGCCCACCTACCCGATGTGGCAGCCGCTCCAGCCGATGCGCGATGCCCTGCTCATCTTCCACGATGACGATGGCGACGGCCGCGCGGACCGCACCACGGAGTTCGCCCGCATCCAGAACCCGCTGGGCTTCGAGTTCTGGAACGGGGGCGTGCTCGTCGCTTCCGGCCCCGACCTGATCTTTCTCAAAGACACCAACGGGGACGACGTGGCGGATACGCGCGAAATTGTGCTCCACGGCCTCGACACCGCCGATACCCACCACGGCGCCAACAACCTCATCCTCGGCCCGGACGGCGGCCTCTACTGGCAGAGCGGGATCTTTATGGTCCACAATCACGAGAACCCCTGGGGCCCCTCCCTCCGCTCGGAGGCTTCGGCGATGTTCCGCTTCGACCCGCGCACGTACCGCGTCGCCTTCCACGCGGCGAACTCGCCCAACCCGCACGGCATCGCCTTCGATGGCTGGGGTTACCACTACGCCACCGACGGCACCGGCGGCCGCGCGTTCCAAGTCCGCCCGCACGAGCAGGGCTTCAAGATGTTCGAGCTCCTGAAGAAGGAAGTCCGCCCGGTGGCCGCCTGCGAAATCGTTTCCTCGACCCACTTCCCGGATGCGATGCAGGGCGACTTCCTGATCTGCAACGTGATCGGCTTCCGCGGTATCAAGCAGTACCGCCTCGCGCGCGACGCCGCCGCCGGGACCGTCTGGGGCGAGCCCTCCGGCGGGCCCCTCAAGGTCCGCGTCCCGCAGGCGGACGGCACCGAGATCGAGGAGACTTCCGCCGGCCTGCTGATGAGCGGCGATAAGAACTTCCGGCCGGCCGACGCCATCTTTGGGGCAGACGGGGCGCTGTACGTGGCCGACTGGCACAACGTCATCATCGGCCATATGCAGCACAACGTCCGTGACCCGCAGCGCGACCAGCGCCACGGCCGCATCTACCGCGTGACCGCTGCCGGCCGGCCGCTCCAGGCCCCGGTCGCCATCGCGGGTCAGCCGATCGAGGCGCTGCTGGAGAACCTGCTCCATCCCACCGACGGCGTCCGCCACCGCACGCGGGTCGAGCTGAGCGGCCGCGACTCGCGGGCCGTGATCGCGGCAACGCAGCGCTGGATGGCGCGCTTCGACCCCGCGCGCCGCGAGCACGCGCGCCCGCTGCTGGAGGCCCTCTGGCTGCACCAGCAGCACCACGCGCCGGCCCCGGAACTGCTCGCACAACTCCTCGCCTCGCCGGAGCCGCACGCCCGCGTCGCCGCGGCCACCGTGCAGCACTTCCTCAACCCGCCGGCGGCCAAACCCGCCGCAGCCGCCGCCCACGCGGGCCACGGCGCCGCAGCGGCTGCAGCAGCGACCCCCGCCGCGAAATCGGGTGTCGTGCGCGAGACCGCGGACCTCGTGGAGATCCGGATCGGCACCGTCGTCGAGGCGATGCGGTACGACGTCACAAAACTCTCGGTGCCCGCCGGCAAGCGCGTGCGGCTCACCTTCTTCAATCCCGACGCGATGCCGCACAACTGGCTGCTCGTGCGGCCGGGCAAGGCGGACGCGGTGGGCGAGGCGGCGGTGGCGCTCGGCGCGCGCGGGTTCGAACTCAACTGGGTCCCGCCCGGGGCAGACGTGCTCGCCGCGACCAAGCTGGTCGACCACAACCGCGAGGAGGTCCTCGAGTTCACGGCGCCCGCGACGCCCGGCGACTACCCGTACGTCTGCTCGTTCCCCGGCCACCATCTGCTGATGCGCGGCGTGCTCACGGTGCGCTGAGTTCCGCCGAGCCGCACCCCGGGGCCCGGCCCCCGCCTCTCTGATGCTCCTCCGCCTAGTCCTCCTCGTCCTCGCCGCGGCTTCCCTACGGGCCGCGGCCCCGGCCCCAC
>CAIOTK010000121.1 GCA_903861185.1 uncultured Opitutia bacterium
CGCCTGCTCGCCGAGACCCGGCCCGAGGTGGTGATCGTCACCACGCCGGACGCGGCCCACGCGAGTTACGTCGTCGCGGCCCTGGAGGCTGGCTGCGAGGTGATCACGGAGAAGCCGATGACCACGGAGGCCGACTCCTGCCGCCGGATCCTCGACGCGTGCCGGCGAACGGGCCGGCACTGCCGCGTGGCCTTCAATTATCGGTACTCGCCCGCGCGCACGCAGGTGAAGGACCTGCTGTTGCGCGGGACGATCGGCGAGGTGCTCTCGGTAGACTTCCACTGGCTGCTCAACACCCACCACGGCGCGGATTACTTCCGGCGTTGGCACGCGCGCAAGGAGAACTCCGGGGGCCTCTTTGTGCACAAGGCCACCCACCACTTTGACTTGGTCAACTGGTGGCTCGGGGCGGTGCCCGTGGCGGTGTCGGCCGCCGGTGCACGGCGTTTCTACACGCCGGAGACCGCCGCGCGCCTCGGGCTCGGCGGGCCGCACGAACGCTGCCTGACGTGCCCGGTGGCGGGGCGCTGCCCGTTCCGCTTGGACCTCGCGGCGGATCCGCGGCTGCGTGCCCTTTACCTCGAGCAGGAAGCGCACGACGGCTACCTGCGCGACCGCTGCGTGTTCCGGCCGGACCTCGATATCGAGGACACGATGAGCGCGTCGGTGGCCTACGACAGCGGCGCTCTGCTCACCTACTCGCTCAACGCCTACAATGCGTGGGAGGGTTATCAGGTGGCTTTCAACGGCACGGCGGGGCGGATCGAGCACACGCTGGTCGAGACCGTTTATCGCGACGGACGCGAGGTCGCGCCGACGCCGGACGGCCCCGAGGTGCGCACCCGGGTCATCCCCCTGCGCGGGGCCGCCGATGAGCTGACCCCGTGGCGGGCCGACGGGGACCACGGCGGCGGCGACCGGCTGATGCTGGAGGAAATCCTGGCGCCTGGCGCCGTGGCGGACCCGTACCTGCGCCGGGCAGATGAGCGAGCGGGGGCCGCTTCGATTCTAGTGGGCGTGGCGGCAAACCGCAGCCTCGCGACGGGGGAACGGGTACGACTCGCCGATTTGGTGGGCGAACTACCGCGGCCCGATTACCCGGTCGCCGCGCCCGGCGCCGCCTAGCGGAGCAGCTCGGCGAGGGGCGCCTGCAGGGCGGCGGCCCAGCGCGTGTAGCCCTCCTCGCGCGGGTGGAGGAAGTCGGGCATTACCGCGGCGGGCAGGGTGCCGTCGGCGGCGAGGAAGCGCGAGTTGAGGTCGAGGAACTTCACGAGGCGGCCGTCGGCCAGCGGGGCGAGGCCGCGATTGATCTCGTTCACTTGGAGGCGCTGCGGGTGGTCGGGCTGCTCGCCGCGCGGGAAGACGGCGAGCAGCAGCACGCGCGCCTCCGGCAGCCGCCGGCGCAGTTGCCCGAGGATCGCTTGGACGCCCGCGACCGTCTCGGCCGGCGTGTTGCGCGGGGTGGTGCTGTCGCGCTCAAAGCCGGTGTTGTTGGTGCCGATCATCAGGACCACCACCTTGGGCTGCAGCCCCTCGAGCGTGCCGTGCTCGATGCGCCACAGGACGTGCTGCGTCCGGTCGCCGCCGATGCCGAAGTTCGCGGCGCGCAGCGGGGCGATCTCGCGGTCCCAGACTGCCTTGCCGCCGTTGGGGGCCGGGCGGCGCCAGCCGTCGGTGATCGAGTCGCCGAGGAACAACACGTCGACGCCCCCACGGGCGGCCTCGGCGACGAAGCCTTCGTGGCGCTTGAGCCAAGCGGCGTCGCGGGGGGCGGGTTGGACGGCGGTGTTGGCCGCGACGGGGAGCGCCGCGAGGGTAAGAGCGGCGAGGAACGGGAGAAGGCGGTGGGGGCGCATCAGCGTCAGAAGTTAAACTGGTCGATATTGTCGCGGTTGAAGATGAACGGTTGGCCGAGGAGGAGCTGGTCGCCCCGGACCTCGTAGGTGGCGCCCGCGGCGTTGCGGAACGCAGTGTCTCCCCGCTTGAGCGTGCCCTGGGCGAGGGCCACGGCCGCCTCGACCGCGAGGGCGCCGAGATCCTCGGTCTTCCAGAGGATGACGCTGTCGGTGACGCCTTCCTTCACGTAGCGGCGGTTCTCGCTGGGCAGGCCGAGCCCGATTACCTTCACCTGGCCGGTCTTGCCGGCCTGCTTCACCGCTTCGGCCGCGCCGGGCACGGCGGGCGAGCAGATGTTCATCAGCAGGCGGAGGTTGGGGTGAGCGCTGAGCAGAGTCGTGGCTTCCGTCTGCGCCTTGTCCTTCTGGTCGTCGCAGGGGCGGACCGCGACCAGCTTCATCCGCGGGTACTTCTCGGCGAGGCGGGCGCGGATATGTTTCAGCCACTCCTGCATATTGGAGGCCGTGAGCGTGGAGAGGATCACGGCGAACTCGCCCTCGGCGTTGGTGAGCCGCGCGGCCTCGTCCATCAACGTCTGGCCGATGCCTTCGGGGGTGGCCTGATTGACGAAGAAGGCGCGGGCGTCGGGCAGGGCGTCGGCGTCGTAGGTGATCACTTTGATCCCGCGGGCCTGGGCCTTGCGGAGTGCGGTGGAGATGCCCTCGCGGTTCTCGCAGGCGGCAGCGATGACGTCGACGCCGAGGGTGATCCAGTTCTCGATGATCTCGTTCTGCTTGGCGGGGTCGGTGTCGGTGGGGCCGTCGAAGAGCAACTCGACGCCGAGGGCGCGGGCGGCCTTTTCGGCGCCGGCGCGGCAGGAGATGAAGTAGGCGTTGCCTTTGGACTTGGGCAGGAGGGCGACCGTGAGGCGCTTGCCGCCACCGGCGTCGCGGGCGGCCTCGGGGGCGCGGCCGCAGCCGGCGAGGAACACCAGACCGCAGAGGAGGAGGGAGAGGGCGGGCTTGATCATGGGGAGGAGGGGGCGGGGGAGCGGCGGGCGCGCCGCGCGGCCCACAGTCTTGGCGCGGTGCCGGCGGCCAAGGCAAGCAGGAGCAGCGCGCCGGTCAGGAGCCCCGCGACTTCGCGGGGTTGGCGGGCGTGGACGAGGCCGTTGTTGAGGATGGCAAGGGCGGCCACGCCGAGGAGGGTGCCGTGGACGGAGCCGCGACCGCCGAAGATGCTCGTGCCGCCGAGGACGACGGCGGTGATCGCGAGCAGTTCGTAGCCGGTGCCGGCGTCGGCGCGGGCTTGGCCGAGGCGCGCGGTGTAGATCACGGCGGCGAGGGCGGCGATGAGCCCCGAGAGCACGTAGACCGCGGTGAGTTGCCGGCCCACGGGGAGTCCGGCGTACCGCGTGCCTTCGGGCGCGAAACCGTGCGCGCGGCAGGCGCACCCAAAGGTGGTGCGGTGGACGAGCAGCCAGACCGCCGCGGCGACCGCGGCAAAGAACCAGGCCTGCGTGGGCAGTCCGAGCCAGCGTTCCTGGCCGAGAAAGAGGAAGGCTGCGGGGAAGTTGGTGAACGTGTCCGCCCCCCGGGTGATCGCCTCGGCGAGGCCGCGGAAAAGCGAGTACGTGCCCAAGGTGACAATGAGCGGCGGCAGGCGGAGGCCCGCGATGAGGGCGGCGTTGAGGCCGCCGGCGAGAGCGCCGATGCCGAGGGTGCAGGCGGCGGCGGTCGCGGGATCGAGGCCCGCGTCGCGCCAGAGTTTGCCGAAGAGCACCGCGCAGAGGCCGAGGAGCGAGCCCACCGAGAGGTCGATGCCGCCGGTGAGAATTACGGGCGTCATCGCGAGGGCGAGAAGGCCGATCTCCGCGGAGTGGCGCAGCAGGTCGAAGGAGTTCTCCAGTGTGCCGAAGCGCGGCCCGAGCGCGTGGAAGCACAGCCATTCGAGGACGACGACGGCCAGCAGCACGGTCTCGTGCCGCAGGGCGGGGCGGGGGCTGGCGGGCGAAGGGGTCATCGGGCGGGGCGGCGGCGGGCGCGTTCGGCGGCCACGGCGAGAAGGATGATCGCGCCCTGGATCGCCTTTTCCCAGTGGGCTTCGATCCGCAGGTGGGTGAGGGCGGGCCCCACGGTGGCCAGCAGGAGCAGGCCGAGCAGGACCCCAGCTAGTCGGCCGCGGCCGCCGGCGATCCCGACGCCGCCCACGACGACGGCGGCGATCGCCTTGAGCTCGAGTCCCGTGCCCGATTTCGGATCCACCTGCGGGGATTGAATCACGTTCATCAGGGCCGCGAGCCCGGTGAGGGCGCCCGCGAGGGTGAAGGCGCCGAAGGTGACGGCGCTGGGGCGGATGCCGGCTAGCCGGGCCGCCTCGGCATCTGAGCCGACCGCGTAGAGGTGGCGCCCGGCCGCGAGGTGCCGGGCGGCCAGCGCGAGGAGCGCGAGCAGCGCCAGTGCGGCGCCGATCAGGGCCCACTGGCCCGCCGCCTGCCCGAGGCCAAGCCATTGCAGGCCGTCGGGCAGATTGATGAATGCCCCTTGCCGCCACCACCGCAGCCCCTCGCGCCAGGTTACCATCGTGGCGAGGGTCACAACGATAGAGGGCAGGCCGAGGCCGGCGACCAGGATCCCGTTGAGCGCGCCGAGCGTGGCCCCGAGGGCGAGCGCGGTGCCGGCGACCGCCGCGGGTGGCCAGCCCTCCGCGGCGAGCAGCCCGGCGGCGACGCTGACCACGGCGAACTGCGAGCCGCTGGAGATATCGATCTGCCGGCAGACGATGACCATAGCCGCCCCGCAGGCCACGAGCAGCACCGGCGCCTCGCGCGCCGCGAGGGACAGCAGCGGCTGGGGGGCGAAGAAGCTGGGCGCGAACACCGCGAGCGCGGCCAGCAGGGCAGCGAGCGCGAGTCCGACCGAGAGTTCTCGTGGCCAGGCCTTCATCGGGCGGTCTCCGTGGCGCGGCCGAGTGCCGCGGCCATCACGGCATCGGGCGCCGCGCCCCCTGGCAGCAGGGCCGTGAGCGTGCCGCCACGCATCACCCCGATCCGGTCGCTCATCCCGATCACCTCTGGTAAGTCGCTGGAGATGAGCAGCACTGCGAGGCCCTCGCGGGCGAGGCGGCGCACCAGACGGTGGATTTCCCCCTTGGCCCCGATGTCGACCCCTTGGGTTGGCTCGTCGAGTAGGAGGACGCGCGGTCCGGTGGCGAGCCAGCGGGCGAGCGCGACTTTCTGCTGGTTGCCCCCGGAGAGGCTGCCTGCAGGGGCAAAGGGGCCGCCGCAGCGGATCCCGAGGTCTCGGATAAAGTCTTCCGCCAGCCGGCGCTCGGCTGTGGGGCGCAGCCAGCTGCCCGGGAACAGGCGGCGGTGGCTCGCGAGGGAGGCGTTGTGCGCGAGCGGCAGGTCTAGAATCACCCCGTGGCGTCGACGATCCTCCGGGACATAAGCGAAGCCTAACTGCACCGCCTCCCGTGGGCTGCGAGGATGCACGGGACGGCCCAGCAGCTCGATTGTCCCGGTTTCCGCCGGCGTGAGGCCGAACAGGATGCGGGCCAGTTCCGTCCGCCCCGCGCCGACCAGGCCCGCGAGGCCGAGGATTTCCCCGGCGTGCAGGTCAAAGCTGACGTCCCGCACCCCGGTGTCGTGGCGGCCGAGTCCGCGCACCCGCAGCACGGTGTCGCCGGGCGGCCGTTCGGCCGGAGGGTAGGGTTGTGCGACCTCGCGGCCCACCATCAGCCGGATCAATTCAGGTTCGGTGAGTCCGGCGGCGAGCCGGGTGCCGACGCTCTCGCCATCGCGCAGCACTGTGACGCGGTCCGCGAGGGCGAAAATTTCTTCAAGTCGGTGGGTGATGTAGATCACGCCCGTGCCTTGGGCGCGGAGTTCGCGGACCACGGCGTGGAGCCTTTGCTGCTCGGCCTGGGTGAGCGCGGCGGTGGGCTCATCCATAATGACGATGCGGGCGCCGGCGCCGAGGGCGCAGGCGATCTCGACTAGCTGCTGCTCGGGCATCGAGAGGTCGCGAACCTCGCGGCGTGGGTCGAGGTTCGCGCCGATCCGCCCGAGCAGCTCGGCGGCGCGCTGGTGCCGCTCGGCCCAGTTCAGCCGCCGGAGCGGGCCACCGGTCTCGAGGCGGAGGGCGAGGTTCTCCGCGACTGAGAGGTCGGGGAAGAGAGCTGGCTGCTGGTAGATGCAGGCGATGCCTAGGCGTTGGGCGGTGCGGGGGTCGAGGGGACCGGTCGGTCGGCCGTCGACGGCGACGGTGCCCGCGTCGGGCCGGTGGGCGCCGGTGACAATCCGAATGAGCGTACTCTTGCCGGCGCCGTTCTCGCCGAGGAGGGCGTGGACCTCGCCGGCCCGCAGTTCGAAGTCGACGCCCCGGAGTGCGCGCGCGCCGCCGAAGGACTTCGCGATGCGGCGCAATTCGAGGAGCGGGGCGGACATTGGGGTTAGGGTCGGTGATGGCGCTGGTGGGCGGGTCGGGCCAGAGAAAAGGCCAGCGGCGGTGGCGCCATCCTCGCCGGGTTGGACAGTCCAGCGGGCGGGCCGTGGTTGCGGGGTTGCGCTGCGCGGCGCTCTCTGAACCATCCGCAGGCGATGAACGCCGGTTCCGAGTCGTGGCTAGATTTCCTGCCGTTCCGCCGCCGGTTGGCGCGCGAGAACCGGCGGCTGCGGGAGGATCTGGCCCGGTTGCGCGCGGAGCAGGCGGAGTGGGCGCGGTTTTTCCCGCCGGGGCATTTTTATTCCCCGCTGCCGTCGCGGGCGGAGGTCGCCGAGGCCTTTGCACGGGGGATGGCCGGCCCGCCTTTCCCCGGGATCGACCTGAACGAGGCGGCCCAGCTGGAGCGTCTGGAGCGCTTCGCCGCGTGGTATCCGGAGCAGCCGTTTCCCGAGGATCCGGTGCCGGGATCCCGGTTCCACCTCGCGAACCCGTCCTACGGGCATTTCGACGCGATCATGCTGTATGGGATGCTGCGCGAGGCGCAGCCGCGCCGGGTGATTGAGGTGGGGTCCGGCTTTAGCTCCGCGGCGATGCTCGACCTCAACGAGCGCGTGTTCGGCGGGCGGATCGAATTCACCTTCATCGACCCCGATATGCGCCGCCTGCGGCCCCTGCTGCGGCCGGACGACGCGGGCCGCTGCACGCTCGTCGAGCGCCGGGTGCAGGAGGTGCCTCTCGCGACGTTCGCCGCGTTGCGGGAGAACGACGTGCTGTTCATCGATTCCTCGCACGTCAGCAAGGTGGGCAGCGATGTGAACCGCCTCTACCTCGAGGTCTTGCCGGCGCTCGCGCCGGGGGTGTTGGTGCACATCCACGATGTGGCCGGCAATCTCGAGTACCCCCGCGAGTGGCTCGACGAGGGGCGCGCTTGGAACGAGCAGTACCTGCTGCGCGCGTTCCTGATGCACAATGCGGCCTGGCGCATCGAGCTCTTCACCGGCCTGCTATTCAACACGCGGCACGAGTGGTTCCGGGAACGGATGCCCTTGTGCGCCCGTGGCGGTGGCGGTCAGCTTTGGCTTCGCCGCGTCGCCGCCTGAGTCGCCCCCAGCCCGCCCGGGGGTGGCGGGCAGCCGCAGCCGGAAGATGCTACCGCGGGGCTGGCGCGGCTCGTATTCCAAGGTGCCGCCGAGCGCCCGGAGGTAGGCTTTGGTGATCGCCAGTCCGAGACCGAACCCGCCGCTGGCGCGGCCGCGCCCCGGGTCCGGCCGATAAAAACGTCCCGTGAGCCGCGGCCGGTCCTCCGTCCGGATGCCCGGACCCTCGTCCGCGACCTCGATGAGCACCACCCCGGGCTCGGCCCGACTGGAGACGCGTACCTCCGAATCCGGGGGCGCGTACTTGATCGCGTTGTCGATCAGGTTCTGCAGCGCCTGGCGCAGGATAACGGGATCCGTCTGAACCCGCAGGCCCGCCTCCGCGACGACGAGGCTTTGGTTCTTCTGTTCGGCGAGGATCCCCAGTTCCTGCGCGCAAGCTCCGAGCAGCTCGTCGAGCGCGCAGGGAGCCGGCCGCAGCGCCTCGCCGCGACCCTCCGCGCTCGCCAACTGCAGCAGCCGTTCGACCAGCTGTTGCAGGCGCTGCGCCTCCTCCAGCATTGAGGCGATGATGTCCCGGTACTCCTCCTCCGACCGGCCCCGCCGCAGCCCCACCTCGCCGACGCTCCGCAGCGTGGTCAACGGGGTCCGGAGCTCGTGGGAGGCGTCGGCCACGAAGCGGTCCAGTGCCTCAAAGGAGTTCTGCAGTCGGTCCAGAGTGACGTTGAACACCCCCGCGAGGCGGCCCAGCTCGTCGTGCGGGTTGGCGCCCGGGAGCCGTCGCTGGAGGTCCAGCGCGGTGATCTGCTGCGCCTCGGCGGCCATCCGGTCGAGCGGAAGCAGCCAGCGTCGGGTGAAGAAATAGCCGCCGGCAACGAGGAGCGTCACCACGATCGGCAGGGCGACGAAAATGATGAGCTGCAGGTCAGGGAGGGCGTCCGCGTGGGGCTGGTGGACCCGGATCAGGCGCAACAGCCACGGACCGGTGGCCCCGGGCGGCGCGAATGGGACCGTGAGCGTGCGCAGGCGGAGGTCCGGCGCGACGAAGAACACGCTGATGGTGCCGGGGGCGGCGAGGCGGTTGGGGGGCGGCAGCTGCAGGTTGCGGTTCTCGGTGAACGGCCAGCGCCGAACCACTAGGTTGCCCCGATCGTCCCAGAGCTCGAACCACGGGTGTTCGGAAGCGTCGGACTGCCCCGTGGCCAGCTCCGCACCCTGCCAGCGCAAGGCGGGCCCCGTCGTCACCTTCAGCTCCCGTTCCACCTGCGCGAGATCCTGCCGCAGTTGGTGGTCGAGGGGCCGGGCTAGCCGCACCGCGACAAAGGCGTAGAGCGTCGCCGCGAAGATGGACACTAGGGCCGTGCCGCCGGCCGCGTACCAGAGGGCCAGCCGGGACCGGAGCGTCAGCCGCGCCCACCACGCGCCGAGCCTCGGCTCCAGCGGAATCACGGGCCCAGCCGCTCCATCTTGTAGCCGATCCCGCGCTGCGTGTGGATCAGGCGGTCGACCCCGGGAAAATCCACCTTCTTGCGCAGGCGCATCATCTGCACGTCGATGACGTTATCGAGGGAGGTCATCCGGTGGACCTGCTTCCAGACGTCGCGCTCCAGCATCTCGCGGGTCACGGTTTGCCCTTGGTTGCGCATCAAATACTCGAGCACATCGACCTCGCGGGGGGTGAGACGAATCTCTTGGCCGGAGCGGACGGCGATGCGGGCGCGGGTGTCCAGTTGGAGGTCGCCGCATTGCAGGTTGCGGCCCGCGGCCCAGTTCGGGCGGCGCAGCAGCGCGCGACACCGGGCGATCAGTTCCGCGAAGGCGAACGGCTTCGGCAGGTAGTCATCGGCTCCGTTGTCCAGGCCGAGCAGGCGATCTGAAAGCGTGCCGCGGGCGGTGAGCATCAGTACCGGCGTGGTCCGGCCGGAGGCGCGGATGCGGCGCAGCACCTCCAGTCCGTCGAGGTCCGGAAGCATCCAATCGAGGACGATCAGGTCTGCCGGTTCCGCCTGCGCCAGTTGCAGCCCCGCCATCCCCTGCGCCGCGCTCTGCACCTGCCATCCTTCCAGCGTCATCCCCTCGACGATCGAGTCGCGGGTCTTGCCCTCGTCTTCGACGAGGAGCCCGCGCGGGGGTTTGGTCGCTTCCGTTGCTGCCATAGTGCTCAGGGCCGGTGGCCTAGGGTCCGCGCCGCCCGTGGAAATGCAATCCCTCTGATATTTGCTGTCAGCCGCGGGGCAGACCCTGGATCGCCAAGGCCTCGAGGCGCCGGCGGTAGCGGGCGCCGATGACGCTGGGGGCGAAGCGTTCCGCGATGGTCGTCCGGGCGGCGGCGCCGAGCTGGGCGGCCAGCTCCCGGTCCCCGACGAGGCGGCGCAGGTGCGCGGCGGCAGCGGCGACGTCGGGGTCGGCCCAGGTGCCGCCCCGGGCGTATGGGCCGTGGGTAGCTTCCAGCGTGACGAGTCGCGCGGGCACGGGGCAGCCGTTGGCGGGGGTGACGAATTCGGCGGTCGCGGACCAATCGGTGGTGATGACCGGCTTGCCGAGGTGCATGCACTCGGCGACGGCGAGGCCGAAGCCCTCGGAGCGATGGAGCGAGAGCAGGCAGTCGCACGCCGCCTCGAGCGCGTAGAGGTCCGCGCGGGAGAGGGTCGCGGTGAGGAGGACGGTCCCTGGCAGTTGCCGCAGTTCCGCCTCGAGCGCCGCGAAGTCGGCCTCGTTGCCGACGACGTTGTGAACCTTAACCACGAGGCCCGCCTCCCGCGGATCGAGCGCGGCCGCGCGGAAGGCGGCGATCGCGCCGCGGGGGTTCTTGCGGGCGGCGTAGGAGTTCAGATCGAACAGGGTCAGGGCGAGGAACTTGTCCGGGGGCAGGCCGAACTTCCGCCGCAGTGCTGCCGGCGGCTCGGGCGGCGGGGCGAAGGCGATGGCGTGCGGGAAGGTGAGCACCGGCAGCGGGCACTTTTCGCGCACCGCGGCCGCGGTGAAGTCACTCGGGCACCAGATCTCGTCGAAGTGATCGAAGGCGGGCAGCCAGGCATCGGGAAACTCCGGCAGCTCCCACGCGAAGTAGCCGATATTGTAGCGTCCGGCGCGGAAGCTGCGGCCGTGGTGGTGGTCGATTTCCGCGGCGGCCGGCGGGTCGATGTGAAACACATTTACCGGGTGCGGGTTCACTTCGCTTAGGCGCGCGGCGTAGGTGTTATCCCCAAGCCGGTTGCGGCAGTTAAGCCGCAGCGGCACGAGGGCCGCCGGCAGCCCAGCTGCGTCCGCGGCCCGCACCATACAGCGAGCGGATTCGCCTACGCCGAGGTCGGCGGTGAGGAAGCCGACAAGGTTGAGGCCCAGCCGCAACTGCCCGCGCACATAGGCGGGCGCGAAGAGTGTGTCGGCCCGGCCGAAGTCACAGATGACCGCGCCGTCCGCGGCGCGCAGGGCGACCAACCGCATCTGCTGGTTGCGGCGCTGTGCGCGGAAACGCTGCCAGAACGGCAGACCCGTCACGCGGCCCGCCCACGCGAGGGCGTTGGTCAGGCTGGTGCCGGTCAACTCCAAGGTCAGCTCGACCTCTTCGGCCGCGGGGAGCTCCAGCGTGAGGCTCCAGTCCCCGGGCGCTCCGGGCGGGAGTACCGCTGCGGGCTGTCCGTTCACGCGCACGTGCAGCCCCGGTTGCCCGCGCTCGAGTCCGCTCAGCCCCGGGTGGGTGCGGCGCCGGCCGCTCAGGGTCACCAGGGCCGGTCCGGCTAGTTTGCGGAAGCGCAGCACCGCCGTCTCGCGGAGCCAGGCCGAGCCCGGGTCAAAATGATCCCAGAGGAGCCCCGCGTGAGCGAAGGGCCGCGCTGCGGCGGCGGGGGACTGGTGGGAGCGGAGCGGCATGGACCGGGCGGAGCGAAGGAAGCGCCGCCCTTTTTGGCAAAGCTTTCCCCGATGTCAGTTCGTGGCGCTTGCGGGTGGGAAGCGCCCTTTGTTGCAGTCGGGTGTCGGCTGCGAATCACCCGCGGTTGTCACCCTTTTGCCCCCCTTGATGCCCCTCTCCCTGCTCTCCGCGTCTTGGCGGGTGGGCCTGCTGGTACTGTTCACCGTCCTCGTGTGGGCCGCGCACTATGGTCGATGGACGCCGGCGGATTGGGCGCTGCCGACGGATTATGCGGGCGATGCTCACGAGGTGTTGGCGCGGATCAAGGCGGCGGGGGAGGGGGAGACTTGGCCGTTGCGTTCGCAGGAGATCCGGCGGTTGGGGGCGCCTTTCGGGGCGGATTGGAACGCCTATCCGACGCCGGACAAGCCGCTGATGCTGGCGCTGGGGGCGTTGGGCCGGAGGATCGGGCTGTTCGCGGCGGCGAACCTCGGGCTACTGCTGGCGCAGGTGTCGGCGGCGCTGGCTTTTTACTTGGTGGCGCGGCGGCTCGCGGTGCGCTGGGAGTGGGCGTGGGCGGGCGCGCTGCTGTTCGCCTACACGTACCACACGTTCCATCGGGGGCTGGCGCATTTCTCCTTTGTCTTCACGTGGACGGTGCCCGTGGGCCTGCTGGCGGTCTGGCTCGTGGCGCAAAGCCGCCGACTGCGTTGGCGCAGCGGGGGCGCGGCCGTCTGTGGCGTCGCGGCGCTTGGGCTCGGCTGGGGCAATCCCTATCTCCTGCTTTTCTGGGGGCAGTTGCTGGTTTGGGCGCTGGTATTTCAATGGTTTGGCCCGCGGCGGCGGGAGAATCTCGGCATTGGACTCGCCGCCGGCGGGCTCGCCGTCGCCGTTTTCCTCGCCGCGAACCTCGAGTTTTGGGTGCACGCGACGGAACCCGAGGGGCTGCCGCTGCTGACGCGCAATTACGGGGGCACGGAGCGGTACGCGTTGAAGCCCGTGGAGATGTTCATCCCGCCGGAGTTTCATCGCTGGGAGCCGCTCGCCGCGCTGGGCCAGCGTTATCAGCGCTGGTCCGAGTGGCACGGGGAGCCCTTCCTTCCGTATCTCGGGGTCTGCGGGATGGCGGGTTTTTTGCTGCTGGCGGGGGTCGCGGTTCGGCGGCTGCTGCAACGCCGGCCGCTCCCGGGCGCCGCGCTGGCGGGCGCCTGGCTGCTCGCCTATGCGAGCGTCGGCGGCGTGACCAACGTGCTCGCTTTTTTCGGTGGGTTTCAGCTCTTCCGCGCCACCAATCGCGCGGCGGTGTTCCTGTCGGCGCTGGTGCTGTTCTTCCTCGTCGGCCGGCTGTCGCGTTGGACCGCGGGCTGGTCGCCCGTCGCCCGCGTCGCGACCGCGCTGATCCTCGCCGGGGCTGGGTTGCTCGATCAGCTCCCGCGCCGGCCGGAGCCTGCGCACCGGGAGCGAATTGCGGCCGCGGTGCGGTCCGATGCTCGGCTGATGGCGGAACTCGAGGCAGCCTTGCCCGTCGGGGCGCAGGTGTTCCAACTGCCCGTGATGGGTTTCCCCGAGGTAGTCCCGCCGCATCGGCTGACCGACTACGAGCACTTCCGTCCGTACCTGCTCTCGGAGCACCTGCATTTCAGCTACGGCGCGGCCAAGCATCGCGCCCGCGGGCGCTGGCAACGCGACCTCGAGGGCCGTCCGACCGAGGAGCTCGTGCGTCGGCTCGAAGCCGCCGGCTTCGCCGCCCTCCACCTCAACCGCAAGGGGTTCGAGGACCGTGGAGAGCGCCTGCTGCGCGACTTGGAACAGCTGGGTTACACCCGGCGCCTACAGAGCGCGCTGGGCAACCAGGTGGTCGTGCTGCTCCGGCCATCCCCGCAGCCGCAACCGCCCCTCGCCCGCGCGCTGACCTTCGGTCAGGGCTGGCACCTCCGCCCCGACGCCGGCGTGCGTTGGGCGGGCGGCCGCGCGGTGTTGTCCTATTACAATCCCTATTCCGGCTCCGTGGAGGTGGATGTCCGGTTGGAACTCGTTGCGCCCCGCCCGCGGCGGGTGCGCCTCGAGCACGCGGGGCGGATCCGGGCCGAGGCGGCAGTCGATGCGGAGGGCGCCGTGTTGCGAGTGCGCGGGCTTTCGCTGCCCCCGGGAATCAGCACCGTGGTCCTCACCAGCCCGGATCCGGTACGCCGGGAGGGTGCCGGGCCCAACCAACTGCGAGCGTTTGGGCTGCGGGAGCAGACCGTCCGGGTCGGGACCAGCGACCGGTTCGCCGATTGAGGCGCGCGACGGATTCAGGCTGCACCCGCCGGCGATCTCTGCTTCATCCCCGTTGGCGATGAACACCGACGAGTATGTGAAACTAGCCGAGGTGGAGGACGGGATGTGGTACTTCCGCTCCCTGCACGCGCACGTCGACCGGGAGTTGTCCGGCTGGGTCCCTGCGGGCGGCGCGGTCCTCGACGCGGGGTGCGGCACCGGCGGTCTGATTCTGCGGCTGCAGGCGAGACACCCGGGCTGGACCCTCGCGGGCATCGATTTTATGGCGCTGGCCTGCACGCTGGCGCGACAGCGCTGCGGCCCGGCGGTCGAGGTGCGGGAGGCGTCCATCACGGCGCTGCCGTTCGCGGACGCGAGTTTCGACGCGGTGGTGTCGGCGGACGTGGTCTGCCAAGTGATGGATCCAGAGGTCGCGGCGGCGGAGTTTCTCCGGGTGCTGCGTCCGGGCGGGCGGGTGGTGGTGAACGTTCCGGCCTACCGCTGGATGTGGTCCTACCACGATGATTCCTGCCAGACAAAGCACCGGTACACGCGCCCGGAGGTGGCGGCGTTGCTGCGCGGGGCTGGGTTTACCGGCGTGACGACGACGCACTGGAATGCGCTGCCGTTCCCGGCGGTGTGGGCAAAGCGCAAGCTGTTCCGCCGTCCGGAGGACACCAGCGACGTCCGGGCTTACCCGTCGGCGGTCGAGGGCGTGTGCAGCGCGCTGATGGCGGCAGAACACGCGTGGCTCGACGTGGGCGGGCGGTGGGCGTGGGGGACGTCAGTTCTAGGGGTGGGCGTGAAGCCCGCGTGAGCCGGCCGCGACTCGCCCGATGGAAGTCTGGTTGATCGCCCTGCTGCTGGCAGCGCAACTCGCCTTTTGGGGCGCGGGGCTCGCGTGGCTGGCGATGCCGCGACGCTGGCGCGCGTTCTGGCCGCTGCTGGTGCCGGCGGCGGGGCTGGGCCTGCAATCGGCGGTCGTCTGGTGGGGGGCGATGGCGGGGGCGGGGGGCACTGATGCCTACGGCCGCTGGGCACAGCTATTGCCCGCGGTGCTGGTGGCGGTGGCGCTGGCGCGGGGTGGGGCGCGGGAACTCATCCGGCAAGTGGGCCGGGTGGGCCTCGTGCTGGGGCTGGGGGCGCTGGCGGTGGCGGCGGGGGCGGGGGCCGTCGCCGCGGGGGGCGGCGGCGCGACCACGGTTTCGCTGGGGAGCTGCGATGCGGCGGATTACGGGGCGGGGGCGCGCGTGCTGCAGGAATTTGCCCGCTCGGAGCGAGGCGGGTTTTTCGGGCAGCGCGAGGTGGTGGCGATCCTCTCGGTCGACAACTTTTTCGACTACTGGCTGCGCCTGAATCACTTCACGCCCGCAGCGCTTCTGGCGCTCAATGCGACGTTACTCGGCCGGGCGCCGCATGAATTGGCGACGGTGCACACCGGACTGTTACTGGGGGCCCTGGTGCCGGCGGTTTTCTGGGCGGCGCGGGCGCTCTTCGGGCAACGCGGGACCTTGGCGCTGGTCGTGGCCGCGGCGGCCGCCGTGAGCCCGCTCTGGTGGTACGCTGTAGCGCACGTCGCGCCTGGCCAGCTGATCGCGGCGCAGGCCTTGGTGTGGCTCACGTGGGGCGGGGTCGTGCTGACCCGCGGGCGAGTGGCGTGGGCCTGTGCGTCGCTGTTGGGGCTGGGCTACTGGCTGATCGCGGGCGCGTACAACTTTCTCCTGCCGGCCGCTCTGCTCCCGGCTGGGTTGTACGCGGCCTTCGCGTTGCGCGGCCCGGGGGCCCTTGGTCGGTGGGCCCGATGGGCCGGCGCCATGCTCGCGCCCTTGGCGGTGGTCGCGCTCGGGTTCCCGGCGCGCTTCGCGGGCTATGTGGAACGCCTGACGCTGCTGCGGACCCACGATTTCGGCTGGCGCATCCCGGCGCTGACGCCCGAAGGCTGGATGGGTTTGGTGGGCGGCACCGATCTCGCGGCTTGGCCGGCGGTAGGGGCGCGGGCGGTTCTGGCCGTGGGGATGGTCGCGCTCTGGCTCGCCGCGGGGTTCGCCGTGGCCCGGCGGCGCCCCGCCGCGCTGGCGCTGTCGTTGGCGGTGGTGTCGCCCGTGGTCGCCGGTTACGCGCTGCTGCAGGCGCGTGGCGCTTGGTTGGGCACCAACGCCAGCTACGATGCCTACAAGTTGCTCGCCGTGTTCTACCCGCTGGTGCTGCCCGTGCTGTGGTCGTGGGCGGCGTTGCGGCAGGGCGGAGGCCCGCTGCGCTGGTTCAGCCTCTCGGCCTTCGTCGTGGCCGTGCTCGCCGGCGGCACTCTCGCCTCGGCGCGGATTCTCACCGCGCTGGCCCACGCCCCCCTGCGCGTCACGCCCGAGCTCGCGGCTCTCCGGGCGGCCGAGGACCGGCCCGAGCTCGCCGCGGGGATCAATCTGCTTGTGCCCGATATGTGGTCACGCCTTTGGGCGAACGCCTTCCTGCTGCGCCGACCGCAGCATTTCGAAACCCACACCTACGAGGCGCGCCGCGACACGCCGTTGCGGGGCGCGTGGGACCTGCAGGGCGGGGTGGTCGGCGCCGTCTCCCCGGAGCACGGCCGCCGGGAACTCTCGCCCCGTTTCGCGCTCGTCCCGGCCGGCGGCCTGCGCGCCGCCGCCACCACGGGTTGGTTTCCCCTCGAACAAGCCCCGATCGGCGGGCGGCCCTGGCAGTGGATCGGAGCGGAGGCGGAGTTCGAGGTGCGCAATCTCGGCCCGGCCGCGGTGCCCGTCACGTTCACGCTGCAGGCCCGCGGTTGGGGCTCCCGCACGCTCACCCTCCGGCCGGCCGACGGACCCGTTCCAGGTGCGACACTCCCCGTCGGGGACGCCGAAACCGAGCTGGTCTGGCGTGGCCTAGTGGCTCCCCCCGGCGTCTCGCGCTGGCTGCTCGCCTCCACGGAACCCGCACGCCCGGCAGGCGGGGAAGATCCGCGCGCGCTCACCGTGCAAGTCTTCCGGCTCACGGTCGACGCAGCGGGGCGTTGACGCGCTTCGCGGCCAGCCTCTTTCTCTCTCGCCCATGGCCCCGCCGCCGAACCTGCGCCGCACTTACGCGGGCCGCCGCGTCCTCATCACGGGCGGCCTCGGCTTCATCGGCTCCAACCTCGCCCGCGCCCTCGTCGGGCTGGGCGCGCGGGTCTCGATCGTCGACAGCCTCGTCGCGGAGTACGGCGGCAACCGGCGCAACCTCGCCGGCGTCGCCTCGCGGGTGCGCGTGCACTTGGCCGACGTGCGGGACTGGCCCCGGCTCCCGGACCTCATTCGCGGGCAGGACTTTCTTTTCAATCTGGCGGGGCAGACGAGTCATATGGACTCGATGACGGACCCGCAGACCGATCTGGACATCAACTGCCGGGCGCAGCTCGCGATCTTGGAGGCCTGCCGGCTCCATAATCCCGGGATCCGGATCGTCTTCGCCAGCACGCGCCAGATCTACGGCCGGCCCGATTACCTACCGGTCGACGAGCGCCATCCCCTGCGGCCGGTCGACGTGAACGGTATCAACAAGCTCGCGGGCGAATCGTTCCACCTCCTGTACTCGCGCGTCCACGGCATCGCGGCCACGGCGCTGCGGTTAACGAACACCATCGGCCCGCGGATGCGGGTGCGGGACGCGCGGCAGACGTTCGTCGGCGTCTGGATCCGCCGGTTGGTGGAGGGCCAGCCTTTCGAGGTTTGGGGCGGCGAGCAGTGGCGGGACTTCACCTACGTGGACGACGCGGTGGACGCCTTCCTGCTGGCGGCGGCGCGCCCGGAGGCGGTGGGCGAGATCTTCAACCTGGGCGGGCCGCCGCGCGTCACCCTCGCGCGTCTCGCGGAACTGCTGGTCGAGCTGAACGAGGGCGGCTCCTTCGTGGTCCGCGCCTTTCCGGCGGACCGGCGGAAGATCGACATCGGCGACTACTACGCGGACGACCGCCTGATCCGCCGGCGCCTTGGCTGGCGGCCGCGGGTCGACCTGCGCACGGCCCTGGGGCGCACGCTCGCCTATTACCGCAAAGAACTGCGGCACTACGTCTGACGCCGGCCGCGGCCGCCTGACAGGTCGGCCAGCAACCGGGACTTGCGCCGCGGGGTCCTTTGGCGGCTAATCGCGCGATGGCAGCCCCGGCCCTGAGTTTCGTCATCCCCCTCTACCGCAGTGCGGAGACCATCGGGGCGGTCGTGCGGGAAATCGAGGCGATGGAAGTGCCGGGCGGACACGAAATCGTGCTGGTGCATGACGGCAGTGGCGAGGAGACCAGCCGCGTGGCCCGGGAACTGGTGCGGACGGCGCGGGTGCCCGTGACGTTGGTCGAGCACGCGCGCAACTTCGGCGAGCATAACGCGGTCCTGACCGGCTGGCGTCACGCGCGCGGCGCGCACCTCGTCAACCTCGACGATGATGGCCAGAATCCTCCGGCGGAGGCCCTGCGGATGTGGCGGCACGCCTGCGCCACTGGCCTCGACGTGGTGTTCGGCCATTATGAGGATAAACGCCACGCCGCGTGGCGGAACCTCGGCAGCTGGTTCACCAACCGGATGACGGACTGGGCGCTGGATAAGCCGGCGGGCTTC
>CAIOTK010000122.1 GCA_903861185.1 uncultured Opitutia bacterium
AAATCCGGCCGACGGAACGCACCCACGCGAAAGCGCACCGCGGCCGGCAGGCGCGCGAGGAAGTCCCGCGGTTCCGCCACGCGCCCCTCGCGCCACTCATCGAAGAAACGTACTGGATCGACCCCGAGTAGGTTCATCCCATTCCACATCCCGTGTTCATTGCGCCCGCCGAGCCGACGGCGCTGATACCACGCTTCAAAGTCCCGGGTGACCGCTAGCCCGATCTCGAAATGGAGGTGGGCCCGCGCCGGCGGAATGCGGTAGCCACCCGAACTGTGCCCCATTACCCCCAAGGTCTGGCCCGCCCGGACGGTCGCCCCAGGCCTGACCTCGGGCGCGATCCGCGCCAGATGGGCGTAGAGGGTATACACGGCCGGCTGCCGCGTCGGATGCTCCAACACCACGTAGCGTCCGTAGCCACTGTTACCGGCGCTCCCGCTAACGTGGCGGACGACGCCCTCCATCGCGGCAAAGACCGGATCGGTGGCGTTGCCCTGCCGATCCCGGCCGACCGGCTGGATGTCGATCCCCTCGTGGAAGCGGCTCCCTCCGCTCCGAACGCCGCCGAAGCCCCCGGTCACCGGATCGCCGGAACCGGCGTGCTGCAACCACTCCGTGGGCGGCCGGCGTTCACGCCAGCCCGGGTGGGGCGTAGGCCAGACCAGTTCGAAACCCGGCCGCTCGGGCACAGCGGCCCCGCGCGCGTACGCTAAGGCCGACAACCCGCCCAAAAAGACCCTGCGTCTCATCCCTTCCTCCGCAGCTCCCGCTGCAGCAACTCGGTGGTCCGCCGCAGCTTCTCCACCAAGCCCGGCAGCGCCTCGTCGTCTACCTCCACGAAACAGTAAATGATCCCGTCCGCGATCGGCCCATCGATCCGGCGCACGCCGCTGGCGACCCCGTCGAGGAACAGGACGAGGCGCCGGCCTTGGTTCGAACCCGTCATCCGGTAGAGGTCGCGCGCCGCGGACGGGGAAACTTGGAACATCAGGCAGCGGCCCAAATCCACCTGGACCAGTTCCACGTTGATGATGTCTCCCTCGGTGACCACCGGTTGGGGATTGAGCCCCAGCCGTACCCCGCTGCGCGGGAGGGTCGCGGGAACCCCTTGGCCGTGCTGGTTCTCGAGATGAAAGCGCGCCGTCAACCGCGCCTCGGCCGGCAGCGGCGGGGTCGAGGCGCAGCCGCCGAGGGCGAACGCCAGGCCCGCGAGGAGGAGCAGGGCCAGCGGCATCAGGCGGGGACCCCGGGTTCGAGGGCGCTGATGATCCGCACCGCGAGGGCGTCCGCCAGGAGGCGTCCCCGGGGCGTGAGGCGAAGCGTGTCGGCGGACCGCTGCAACATTCCTTCAGCCTCAAGCGCCCGCAGCTCGGCGTCGAGCGCCAACCACGGCAGTTCCGGCACTCGCTGCCGCCACGGGGCCAGTTCGACCCCGGCGTTCATCCGCAGCCCGAAGATGACCGCGTCTTCCGCGAGCAGGGCGGGCGTGAGGCGGGTCCGTTCGCCGGTGAGGCGCTCGCCGCGCGCGAGGGCCGCGAGCCACGCCTCCGTATCGGCCACGTTGCTGCCCCGCCATTCCCCCTGTTGCGAGGCCGCCGAGGGGCCCAGTCCGATCCATTGGCCCATCCGCCACGTCGCCACGTTATGGGCACAGGCATGCCCGGGCCGGGCAAAGTTGGAGACCTCGTACTGGGCGTAGCCGGCCGCCGCCAATTGAGCCCAAGTGTCCTCGTACAATCGGGCCTCAAACTCCGGATCCAAGCGCACTCGCCCCTGGGACAGCTTCAACCACAGGCGGGTGTCTTCCTCGAAGGTCAGGCAATAAGTCGAGAGATGATCCGGCCCCAGTGCGACCGCGCGCCGTACATCCGCCGCCCACTCCTCGGCGGTCTGGCCCGGCAGCGCAAACATCAGGTCGAGGTTCACGCTAGCGAAGCCCGCCCCGTGGATCCACTCCCAGGCCCGTTCGATCTGCGCGAGCGAGTGTCGGCGCCCCAAAGCCTCGAGCAAAGCGGGCTGGAAGCTTTGGACCCCGAGGGAAACCCGCGTGACCCCGCCCGCCCGCAGGACGGCGAGCCGTTCGGGGGTGACCGACCCCGGCGCGAGCTCGATGCTCCATTCTCGGGGGACGCCCCCACAACGTCCGCGGATCACCTCCAGCAGCCGGGCGAGATCGCGCGGGGCCAGCAGGCCGGGGGTGCCCCCACCGATGAAGACCGTGTCGATCTGGGCCGGGGCAGGCACCAGCTCCGCCTCGCGGGCTACGCCCTCGAGATAACGCCGAATCTGCCCCGCTTCGGGCTGTTCTTGGTAGAAAGCGCAGAAGTCACAGGTCGAAGCACAGAACGGAACGTGCACGTAGAGCCCGGTGGCTCGCTCCGGCGATGGCCACTCGGCGGTTGGGAACCCAACCTGGTCCTGCCCTGTCGATGACCCGTTCATGGCTTGCCATTGAAGCCGCCTCTTCCCACCACTCATAGGAAAAAATGCACTCCTCCGTCCGTCCGCTCGCGACCAAGATCCTCGCCTGGCTGGCCTGCGCCGCCGGCCTAGCGCTCCTCAGCGGGTGCGACGCGGTGACGCTCACGGACCTCACGCCCAAATCGATGGCGGAGAACCCGTCGCAGATCTATACGTTCAGCCTCCGCGTCGCGAAGCGGACCAGCACCGTGGTCGGGCTGACGCCGAACATCGTGGTCGACGGCAAGAGCTTCGAGATGAAGCCCAGCCCCCTCGGCGGTGGCCTGCACGAGTTTGAGTATCAGCTGCCGGCCGGCCGCGAACGCTTGGCCTACTATTTCCTTGTGACGTACAACGTCGAGGGCAACGGCGTGCTCACCCCGCGCGAGGCCTACACGCAGGTTGAAACGGTGCAGATCGTCCGCCGTTACGTGCTCTCGCTGGAGGTCAATCGTGGCCCGGTCGGCGCCCGGATCAGCGTGGTCGGCCGAGGCTTCACCCCACAGGATGTGATCCAGTTCAACGGTTCGCCCGCGCGCACGGCCTTCGAGTCGCCGAACTCCATCAGTTTCTTCGTCCCGGCCCTGGAAGCCAATCGTAACTACCAGGTCGCCGTAGCCAGCGCCGCCGGTACCTCGCCGGTGGGCACCTTCCGGATCGACCCGAGCAGCATCACGGTCTCCCCCTCTTCCCTCACCCTGCGGACCGGCGAGCGGACCAGCTTGAGCTTCGCGCTCCCCAATCCCGCGCCCGCCGGCGGCACCCTCCTCGATGTCGCCACCGACGTCCCCGAGAGCGTGATCATGCCCGAGGTGATGGTGCCGCAGGGCCAGACGCAGGTCACCGTGAACGTCGAGGGCGGTAAGCCGGGGTCCGGCAAACTCTACCTCAAAGGCTACGGCTCCGGCGAAGTAACGGTGCCAGTCACGGTCAGCCCCCGTTGAGGGCTGGCGGCGTGAGGCGGAGGACCACCGGACGGTGGTCGCTCGCCTGCCGCACTTCGGGTCCATCTAAAACCTCTCCCGGCCCCGCAATCCACGGGGCCGTGGCGGGCGAGAACAGGATTAGGTCGACGCGAGCGTAGGTTTCTCCCCGCCGGTAATGGTGGGTCCAGGAATCGCCCCGGTCATCGGCTGCCGGCGCGAGCCGGAGCAGCTCGGTGCGGCCGCGCCGG